>NZ_QETI01000010.1:0-192709 GCF_003105075.1 Comamonas sp. JNW | reverse complement strand
GGCGCTGCGCGAGTGGGCCTATGGTTGGACATACCAGAATTCAGCTGAGCGAACACAAGCCTTACATCGCTGGCAGCATTACTACAACTGGCACAGGCCTCACAGCGGCATTGGTCGAATTACCCCGATGGCCCGGCTCAAATCTGCAAACAACCTCTTGACAGTTCACACCTAGCGCACATGCAGATGCTGTTTGACGGCCGGCGCCACAGGCGTCTCGGCCAGGCCCGCCAGAATGCCGCAGTGCTCCACATCCTGGGTGCCCCGGCAGCGGTCACGCAACGCGATCAGCTGGGCCTCCAGCCCGCGCAGCTCCTGGATGCGCAGGGCGACATGGCCGATATGCGCTTCAAGCAGCTTGTCCACCGTTTCGGCGCAGTCCTGGGCGGGTTCGTCCTTGTAACGCAGCAGCTCGCGCACTTCGTCCAGCGACATCTGCAGCCCTCGGCAGTTGCGGATGAACTGCAGGCGCTCCAGGTGTTGCTCTTCATAGATGCGGTAGTTGCTGGCGGTGCGCGTGGGCTGCGGCAGCAGGCCTTCGCGCTCGTAGTAGCGGATGGTTTCCACGGGCGTCGCCGAGGCCGTGGCCAGTTCACCGATTTTCATGTCATTGCCCTCATGTCCATACGGAGTCTAGCGATTTAGGCTTGACATTGTAGTTACTACAGGGTTTTTAATCGAAGCAACAGGGAGCACGCTTTATGACCCAATCGAATTCCAACCCAGTCATCGCCCATTCCGACACCGCGCAGCGCCATTCCCATGGCCATGCAGCGGCATCCTGCTGCGCCGGCAAAGACCACCGTTCCGCTGCCGTAGCCGCCAAGGGGCACGGCCATACGCACGACCATAGGCACGACCACGGCCATAGCCACGACAAGGGTCACGATCACAGCCATGGCCACGACCATGCGCATTCACATTCCCCTGCCCCAGCAGCAACGGCTGCCGCGCATGCGCATAGTGACTGCTGCAGCCCCGACCTGGGCGCTGCTGCCCAGGCCAGCTCGGCCTTGAAGGCCGATGACGGCGCCTTGCTGCTGCGCATTCCCGCGATGGACTGCCCCGTGGAAGAGGGGCAGATTCGCCAGATTCTGGAAGGGGCTGCAGGGGTCAAGCTGCTGCAGTTTGACCTGCCTGCCCGCACCTTGCGGGTCGAAGCCGACCCACAGCAATGGACGGCCGTGACGGAAAAAATCCAGGCTGCAGGCTTTCGCACCGAGACGCTGTCCGCCCCGCCGGCTGCGGCCGATGTGCAAAAGGCGCAACGCCGGGAGCTCTACCGTCTGGTTGCGGCCTTGGTGGTGGCGGCCACCGCCGAGCTGCTGCACCTGCTGACACCCGAGACCTCGGTCTGGCGCATGGTCGGGATGGCGGTCGCCGCACTGGCCATTGCGCTGTCCGGCCTGGGCGTGTTCAAGAAAGGCCTGTCGGCCTTGCTGCGCGGCCAGCTGGGTATCAATGCGCTGATGAGCGTCGCGGTGATCGGCGCCTTTGTCATTGGCCAGTGGCCCGAGGCGGCCATGGTGATGGCGCTGTACTCGCTGGCCGAGCTGATTGAGGCTCGCTCGGTGGACCGCGCGCGCAATGCGATTGCCCAGTTGCTGGCGCTGTCACCGCCGCAGATCGAAGCCAGGCAGGCCGATGGCAGCTGGCAGATCCAGGATGCCAAGACGGTAGTGGTCGGCACGCTGGCACGGGTCAAGCCCGGCGAGCGCTTTGCTTTGGATGGTGTGGTGACCAGCGGCCAAAGCGCAGTGGACCAGTCCTCCGTGACCGGCGAGAGCATTCCGGTGGACAAGGCGCCGGGCGACCCGGTGTTTGCCGGCACCATCAACCAAAGCGGCTCGCTGGAGTTCGAGGTCAGCAAGCTGTCGACCGACACCGTGCTGGCCCGCATCATCCATGCGGTGGAGCAGGCCCAGGGCCAGCGCGCGCCCACGCAGCGTTTTGTCGACCGCTTTGCCCGCATCTACACCCCCGCTGTGTTTGTGCTGGCCGTGGCAGTCGCCGTGCTGCCGCCGCTGATGCTGGACTGGCCCTGGTTGACGGCGATCTACAAGGCCTTGGTGCTGCTGGTCATTGCCTGCCCTTGCGCGCTGGTGATCTCCACGCCAGTGACCGTTGTCAGCGGCCTGTCGGCCGCCGCCCGCCGGGGCATTCTGGTCAAGGGCGGCGCCTACCTGGAAGAGGCGCGCAAGCTGCGCGTCGTCGCCCTGGACAAAACCGGCACCATCACCGCTGGCACCCCCCAGCTGGTGCAGACCCGCATGCTGTCGACCAGTACCGATGCCGTGCAGATCGAGCGCATTGCTAAAAGCCTGGCCGCGCGCTCGGACCATCCGGTATCGAAGGCGGTGGCCGCCGGTATCGATGGTGAGGTGCTGGAGGTGGGCAACTTTGCCGCCGAGCTGGGCCGTGGCGTCAAGGGCGATATCGGCGGCCACAGCTATGTGCTGGGCAACCACCGCTGGATCCATGAGCGCGGCCAGTGCTCTGCCGAGGTGGAGGCGCTGATGCTGGCGATGGAGGAGCAGGGGCAGACCGTCTCGGTGCTGGCCAGTGAACAAGGCGTGCTGGGGCTGTTTGCGGTGGCCGACACCACCAAGGAATCGAGCAAGCAGGCGATTGCTGAATTGAAGGCCCTGGGCATCCGCACCGTGATGCTGACGGGAGACAACGAAGCCACCGCCCGCGCCATTGCCGCGCAGGTGGGCATCGACGAGGTCAAGGCCAACCTGCTGCCCGAGGACAAGCTCCAGGTCATCAACGGCCTCGTGGCCCAGCAGCCCACCGGCATGGTGGGCGACGGCGTCAACGACTCGCCCAGCCTGGCCGCCGCCTCCATCGGCTTCTCGATGGGCGGCGCCGGCACCGACATCGCCAAGGAGGCCGCCGACATCCTCATCATGAACGACGACCTGCGCCGCGTGCCGGAAACCGTGCAACTCTCCAAACGCACCTACGCCATCCTGTGGCAGAACATCATCTTCGCGCTGGGCATCAAAGTGGTGTTCTTCGCGCTGGCCGTGTTTGGCAATGCCTCCATGTGGATGGCGGTGTTTGCCGATATGGGGGCGAGTCTGCTGGTGGTGTTCAATGGGCTGCGGTTGCTGCGTGGTGGGAAATAGGGCACTTCTGGGCAGCTGGCTAGCTGGCAAGCTTGCCTGCCAGGGTCGGCATATCCAGAGTTTCAGCCGCATCACAACATATTCTCTGGGTCTGCAGACCCTGGTTTTACCCTGCACAATGCCCGTTTCTTTCAAGCCTTCAACAATTCAGGCGTCGTGATTTATGGCCTATCGATTTACCGGCTTTCTAGTACCTTTGTTGAGCACATTTGAGAAGTCAGCGGAGCTGCCAGCCGATGCCATAGTTCGGGCCATTCATGTACCGTTCTCAGGCACTGGAATAGCTTTGCCATCTTTGGGTGGAAAACATCCATCCGCGCAAGAGCTGTTGGCACTTGCCGAGCAGTTGGGAATCGCTGTTGCAGATTCATGGCTGTACATCGACTATGTAACCTGGGGAGGTATTGACGCGGTGTACGCCTTCGGCTCATTCCAAGGCCAACCATTTGGTCCTATTGACGACTCCAATCTTGAGACCGTTGAAATGACCTATGTTGAGGTTATGTCTTGTATCGGCATTAGCAAGGCTGACGCGCTCGACTTTCAGCCCTTTAACCGTGGCTTTTGGGGTGACTGACTCCCAAGCCTGCGACATTGATTGGATGCAGACTCTTGAACCACATGAAACAAAGAGATGTTCGTCAGCAAAACGATGTGTCTGTAGACATGATTCGCAGAAGCGCGCGTTACTGGAGAGAGCATCCTTGGCCACAAGCGCTCAAGGACTGCGCCTTAGCCCGAGGCATTGATTGGAGCACCGCCATCGTTCTGAAACTGGGCATTGATGAGCCAGGAATGCCAGGCCTCTTCGGCATGTTGCTCACCGTTGAAGCACGGTTCATTGCTTTCGAGATTGAAACGAATGAGCACCACACTTCGGTGGAAACAATGCTGAAGTGGGAAGACGTCACATCTGCACAAAACATCAGCATCAGAAACCCCGGCTTTGGTGCAGGCTACGGGGCGCTGGCGATCCAGGTTCTTCGTGAGATGGCCGCCGCTTCCTGAGCATCGATTCCCAAGAATGGGACTGCGGTTCTCTCGGGGCGAGGCTCCAATCAGTCAGGATGCAAGATTGATAGACTTGGCAGCCATGTGCCTTCCTACCCTAGAAGAAATCAACATCCATGATTCGCTGGATGAGCGTTTCGCCGCCCAGATGTTCTTGGGGAAGAGCATCGCCGAGGTTTCAGCGATGTTCCGGACGCATTCCATCCAATGCGCTGAAGCGCTAGCCGATATGGGCCCCAAGGCACGTGTTTTCTATTTGCCGGCCTATTTGCAGTATCTGGCTTCGGAGGACTCCCGAGGTGATACCGATGCGGCCTCGGGCTTGACCCGCATCGCACATGAAATCATGGAAACAGGTTGGGATAGCAGGGAAATTCGAGATCAGCTTCTGGCTGCGCTTGAGCGTATTCATTCCGAGTTTGCTAGATATGCCCCGGACCGGAAGACTCAGCGAATCTATCACCAGGTACCTGATGAGGTTCGGCGAGCCATTCGTATGCTGCGTTTGCGCGGGAATAGTCAGCTACACAGTTCGTAGATTGTCGCTTGAAGTGACCAATTGGCAAGCTCCACCAAGGTATTTCTGCTTGCGGCGCAGAGGCCCCACTGAGCTATTACGATGTTCCGAGCGGTCAACGCTCCACACGCTGCACGCGTTCTTCCGAATCGCCAAGTGAAAAATGGGTAGTCATTGAGGCGCTGATCGCCATGAGCGGATGGCGCCCCCCCCCTGTTAATAGGTGCCCATATAGTCGCGCTTGCCAACCTCCACACCGTTGTGGCGCAGGATGGCATAGGCGGTGGTCACATGGAAGAAGAACTGCGGCAGACCATAGTGCAGCAGATAGGCACTGGCGGTCAGCTTCTTTTCCTTGGGCGTGCCGGGGCGCAATACGATGTCGCGGCTTTCGCTCAGATCAAACTGCGCGGCTGGGAAGGATTCGAGATGGGCCAGCGCCTTGGCGATCAAGGCTTGCAGGTCAGCGAAGCTGGTCTCTGTGTCGGGCCAGGATGGCACTTCGGCACCGGCCAGGCGGGAGGCGATGCCCTTGGAAAAGTCCGAGGCGATCTGCACCTGGCGAACCAGCGGAAACATGTCGGGAAACAGCCGTGCCTGCAGCAGCGCGTTGGGATCGATGTTGCGTTGCGCCGCATGGTCTTCGGCCTTCTTGAGCACCTCTGACAGGGCATGCAACATCTGCTGCATGACGGGAATGGAGGCGGTGTACAGCGGGCTGGTCATAGAGGGTTCACTTTTTTGAAATGGCAAGATGGCCGTGGTGGGGCTGGCAGAGATTCTGCCTGGCATGGGAGGCTACCAGCAAACGAATCCAACAGCGCGCATGGTGCCGTTATCGGCTGGCTGGACGCCAGTTGCATCCATGAACATAGGCCGACGACAATCTATGACCAGGTGGGGGACACCGCCATGAACCGGGCCCAGATGGTCCTATCGATGCCGCCGATCTGATGCAGCCCATGCTGCGCAACCCCTGTCCTGCTGCTGAAGGAAAACCGATGAAAAAATTCTTGCCGCTCTGCGCCCTGGTGTTGCCATTCGCTCTCACCGGCCAGGCCATCGCCGGTGCCAATACTGCGCAACTGAATTGCACTGGCAGCCGTGCCGGGCAGGCGGTAAGCCTGGTGGGCGCTATTCCCGCCTCCATCGTGGATATCGATCTGCAGCTTTCCTACGGTGCGCAAACCCTGGGCTTGGCGTCGCCGCAGGCAGAGGCCACTGAGCGCATGGATTTTCGCCGTGGCATCTTCAAGTTGGATGTGGCCCTGTCGGGGGCCAACCGGCTGCAGCTTCAGGCCCAACCCAAGAGCATCAAGTACAAGGGCAGCATGGGGGGCGGCAAACTCAAGGCCAGCTTTGTGGCCACAATCCAAGAGGCTCCGGAGCCCTTTCAAGCCGCGCTGAAAGCGGCTGAGCTTCGGTGTAGCTATGCCTATGAAATTTGAGCAAACGACCCGGTGGGTGGCTGCTTGACATGGCTGAAGTGCCGATCAGCCCCCATACCGCTTCAACACCAACGAAGCATTCACCCCCCCAAACCCAAACCCGTTGAGCATCGCATGCTCGATCGCATGCGCCCGCGCACTGCCGCGAATCAGATCCAGACCGTCGGCTAAAGGGTCCGGGTTGTCCAGATTGAGCACAGGCGGCGCCATCTGGTCGCGCAAAGCCAAGACGGTAAAGATCGCAGCAGCCCCGCCGGCGGCGCCCAGCATATGCCCCAGGGCTGACTTGGTGGCGGTGATGGAGGGGCCCGTGCCGGCGCCAAACACCTGGCGGATGGCAGCGAGCTCGCCGCGATCGCCGACCGGGGTAGAGGTGGCATGGGCATTGAGGTGCTGGATATCGCCGGGCTGGAGTTGCGCCTGGCGCAAGGCGGCGCGCATGGAGCGGGCGGCGCCCGATCCGTCCTCGGGGCCGGAGGTGACATGGTAGGCATCGGCCGATGTGCCATAGCCCACAACTTCAGCCAGCGGTGTGGCGCCGCGCGCCAGCGCATGGTCCAAAGCCTCAAGCACCAGAAGGCCTGCGCCTTCGGCCATCACAAAGCCTTCGCGCGCCATGTCAAAAGGCCGGGACACCTGGCCGGGATGGTCCTCGCCGCCGGTGGCGACAGCCTTGGCGGCGGCAAAGCTGCCCAGCGCCACGCGGTCAATCGTGGCTTCGCTGCCACCGCACAGCGCCATGTCGGCCTCATTGTTGCGGATCAAGCGTGCCGCATCGCCAATCGCCTGGATGCTGGCGGCGCAGGCGGTGACCGGCGCGCCCAGCGGGCCCTTGAGCTGGTGGCGAATAGACACCTGGCCGGCAGCTAGATTGGCCAGAAAAGCCGGTACGGTGAAAGGCGAGAGGCGCTGCGGGCCCTTGCCATCGGTGGTGCGTACCGCGTCGGTGATGGTGCCGAAGCCGCCGACCCCGGAGCCGATGACGGTGGCTGCACGCTCCAACTGTTCGGCGCTGGCTTGGCCCCACTGCGCATGCGCCAGCGCCTGGTCTGCGGCGCCCAGCGCAAAGGCGATAAAGCGGTCCATGCGGCGCAGCTCTTTGGCGGCGATGATGGCCTCGGCGCTCCAGCCGGCTTGCGGGTCCTCTTCCATACTGGGCACGCGGCCAGCCACCGTGACGCCAGTGCCTGCACCGACCTCGGCAGCCAGCGCACGCACGCCCGACTGGCCTGCCAGCAAGCGCTGCCAGGCCAGCTCCACATTGCAACCCAGGGGAGACACCAGGCCCAGGCCGGTGATGACGACGCGACGATCCATATGGCAGCTTTCGCGGTTGGACGCCGTCGCGGAAAAACGGGCGCCCAGCCTTATTGATGATGGGCGTCATCATAAATGAGTTTTGATGATGGGTATCATCTAACGAATGAAAGTCAGCAAAGCACAAGCCGCCGAAAACCGCGAAGGCATCGTGGATGCCGCTGCGCGCCTCTACCGTGAAAAGGGCCTGGAGGGCGTGGGCGTGGCCGAGATCACGCGTGATGCGGGCCTGACGCATGGCGGGCTCTACCGCCACTTTGCGTCCAAGGATGCCCTCGCCAGAGAGGCCTGCCTGCGCGCCTTTGACTGGACCATCACGCCGCTCGAAGGCCTGGATGCCGCTGCTGCCGATGATGCGCCGCCCGCCCGGCTGCGCGCCTTGGTGCATGGCTATCTGTCGGTCAACCACCGCGACCATCCGGGCGAAGGCTGTCCCGCCGCCGCCTTGGCCACCGATGCGGCCCGCGCCGGGCCGGAGATGTCCGAAGTATTTGCGCAAGGGGTGGAGCGCAATATCCAGCGCTTTATGGAAGTCGTGCCGGGCGATGGGCCTGCCAAGCGCGCCCAGACCATCGTGACGCTCAGCAGCATGGTGGGGGCTCTGGTGCTGGCCCGCGCTACGGCGGCGGGCGACCCGGCGTTGTCTGAGGAGATCTTGGCTACTTTGCGGGAGCAGTTGGCGCCGCAGGTTGGCTAATGACAGGTTTCAAGACTGCGCTGGGCACTGAAGGCAAATGGCTGGCGTCGATGGGCTCCATGCCATCCGCGAAAGAGGATTGCAACGGGTTTTAAATCCACGATTTTCATCCTTAAATCGACAATTTGGAGTTAAGGACGGAAATGGTGGATTTAGTGTTCAACACGCCCGAAGAAACTGCGCGGTGAACGCGTTCCCACGCATTCGTGGACTGCAACCACCTTACTCCGGCGCCCCAAACGCCCCTTCTCGCGACAGCCCATAGCCGGCGATAAAGAACTCGTAGCTCAGCCCCGTAGCCACATCCGTCGCAGTCTCGATGCCGATGGTCTCCAACGCACCCTCCAGGATCTGCGCCTGCTTCAAAGGCTTGGCATCAATCTGCTGGGCGACGATATAGCTCCCATCCGCTGCCCTAAAAACCACATCGCCCTGGGGCGTCACCGCTTCGATCACATTCTGCATCGCTGGCTCCAAATCCATAACGGCCGGGCACGGTGGCCCAGCACCTGATGGTTGACTGTACGCTGGCAGCAGCCCATCCGGTAGTGGGCGCAGGCTTGCAGAACTAGTAATCTGCATTTACGAATGGGTTTGCGGATACATTCGTATTTATGACGAATCTGCGCGCCATCGATATCTTTGTCAAAGCCCTGGAAGGGGGCTCCATCGCCTCGGCTGCCCGCCAGCTGGGTATTTCTCCGGCTGCGGCCAGCCAGAACATTGCGCGCTTGGAGCGCGAGCTGGGCACGCGCTTGCTCACGCGCACCACGCGCTCGATGGCGTTGACCGAAGCGGGCGAGCGCTACCTGGCCCGGGTGGCGCCGGTGCTGGATGCACTGGCGCGGGCGCAGGCCGATGTGTCGCTGGTGCATGGGGTTGTGCAGGGGCGGCTGCGGGTGGCCTGCATGGCTGCCTTTGGCCGCCATGTGCTGGCACCCTTGCTGCCGGCTTTTCAGGCGCGCCACCCGCAGCTGGAGCTGGAATTGCTCGTAACCGACCGCGATGTCGATGTGCTCAAGGAGGATGTGGACGTCAGCATCCGCTACCGCGATGTGCTGGAGCCCGGCATGTCCGTGCGGCCACTCGCAGCCATGCCGCGCTTTTTGTATGCCTCGCCTGCATACATGGAAAAGCATGGCCGCCCGCAGGTGGCCGAGGATCTGCTGCAGCATGCCTGCTTGCTGTACCGCCGCGAGCGGGACGGGCGCTTTATGCGCTGGCCCTTTGTGCGCGATGGCCGGCGGGTCGACCCTGGTCTGCGTGTTGCCGCCATTGGCACCGATATCGATGCGCTGGTGGAGCTGGCAGTTGCCGGTGGCGGCATTGTCTGGGCCGGCAGCTTTATCACCCAGCGCCATGTGCAGGAGGGACGGTTGGTGCCGCTGGTGCTGCAGCCCGCGCGCAAGGGCCGCAAAGCCGCACCGGGCCCGCTGCTGCTGGAGGATGTGACCCTGGACTTTTTTGCCTGCTTCCGCGACCGGCAGTATGTGCCAGCCAAGGTGCGCAGCTTTGTGGACTATTTGCTGGAGGTGCTGCCGGGGCATCCGGCGTTGGCGCAGATTATGTCCAGCGAAGCGCCCTAACGATGCGCGCTACGCTGGGGCTTGCCTGTGTTATCCAGCACCGCCGTACGTCAAATGGATCAGCGGATAAGGTCGCCCCTGCCCATCCACCTCCGAACGCCCGGTGCGCCGAAAGCCCATCTTTTCGTAAAAGCCGACCGCCTGCGCATTCTGCTCGTTGACATCGGTGCGCATCTGCGCATGCAGTGACAGTCCATGGCGCACCAGTGCGGCGCCCAGGCCTTGGCCTCGGGCGGCGGGGTCGACAAACAGGGCTTTCATGTGGCCGTTGTCGATAAGCATGAAGGCGAGTGGGTGGTCCTGCGCATCAACGGCCAGCCAGAGCGGCGCCTGGGGCAGGAAGCTGCTGACCAGCGCATCAAGGGCCGCGCGGTCTTCTGGCAGCAGAAAGTGGTGGGTGGCGTCCACGGCCTGGCGCCAGATCTCGACGGCGCGTGGGCCATCTTTGGGGCGGGAGGGGCGAATGGTGGTCATCGCGGAATTATGCACAGGCCTGCTGTGCGGGGCAGCCAGGCGCGCATGGTGCGGGTGCGGAGGGGCTTCAGATAGCCCATGGCTGGCATCCGCATCCAATAACAATTAAGCTCCACCGTTATGGAGTTTTTAGCAGAACAGTGGAGCTGACGATGGCGCGCAACGGTACCCTTATTCAGCAGGTGATGGCCCATGTGCGTGCCGGCATGGCATCGCGCAGCTATTTACCTGGCACGCGGCTGCCATCGGTGCGGCAGCAGGCGGGGTTGCTGGGCATGTCGGTCTCGACGGTGGTGGAGGCCTATGAAAGGCTGGCCGCAGAGGGCCTGGTGGTGGCGCGGCCGGGGGCGGGTTTTTATATCAACGGGCCGGTGGCACCGCTGGCGCTGCTGAAGCTGGGGCCCAAGCTGGACCGGGTCGTCGATCCGCTCTGGGTGTCGCGCCAGTCGCTGGAGAGCGACCACGCCACGCTGCGCCCGGGCTGTGGCTGGCTGCCGCCAGAGTGGATGTTTGAAGAGGGCGTGCGGCGGGCGCTGCGTGCGCAGGCGCGGGGGCCGCTGGTGGAGCTGACCGAATATGCCACGCCGCTAGGCAGCCCGGGGCTGCGCCAGTTGCTGGCCAGGCGCATGGCGGCCACTGGCATTGAGGTATCGCCCGAGCAGGTGATGCTGACCGAGTCGGGCACCCAGGCCATTGACCTGGTGTGCCGCTTCTTGCTCAAGCCCGGCGACACGGTGCTGGTCGATGACCCTTGCTATTTCAACTTCCATGCGCTGCTCAAGGCACACCAGGTGCAGGCCGTGGGCGTGCGCTACACGCCGCAGGGCCCCGATGTGCAGCAGTTTGAGAAGGCCCTGCAAGCGCACCAGCCCCGGCTCTACATCACCAATGCCGGCATCCACAACCCCACGGGTGCCGCGCTGTCGCCGCTGGTGGCGCACCGGCTGCTCAAGCTGGTGGAGGGCTCGGACCTGGTGATTGTGGAGGACGATATCTTTGCCGACTTCGAGAACCAGCATGCGCCCCGGCTGGCCGCGTTTGACGGGCTGGCGCGTGTGATCCAGATCGGCAGCTTTTCCAAGACCGTCTCGGCCTCCGTGCGCTGCGGCTACCTGGCGGCCCGCCCCGACTGGATCGAGGGCCTGGTCGACCTGAAGCTGGCCACCACCTTTGGCGCCGGGCGGCTGGCGCAGGACATCATCCTGAAAACCCTGACCGACAGCGGCTACCGCAAGCACATGGACCTGGTGCGCCAGCGCCTGGCCAAGAACATGGACAAAGTGGCCCAGCGGCTGCGCAAGCTGCGGGTGGAGCCCTCCTTGGTGCCGCAGGCCGGCATGTTTTTGTGGTGCCGCCTGCCGCAAGGCGCCGATGCGGCAGCGGTGGCGCGGGCTTGTCTGCAAGAAGGGGTGGTGCTGGCGCCCGGCAACTCATTCAGCCAGTCGCAGTCGGCGGGCGACTTTTTGCGCTTCAACGTGTCGCAGTGCGCCGATGACCGGGTGTTTGCGGTGCTGGACCGGGCCTTGAGGCAAGCTACTGCCGGGACACAAGGCCGCTAACTGCAGGATCTGCGGCCCGCTTGGCTGCCCACTGTATGGTCTTTTATTGATAACAGTTTCTTTGAACTGTACTGCACTGTGTCTGGTGCAGAGGGCAGGCGGCATGCTGTACTGCGGGCTCGATCAAGGAGTCTGGCATGGAGAAAAGTACGGGTGGGTGGCTCAATGGCCTGGTGGGGGTGGCGATTTTTGCCGGTTCGCTGCCGGCCACGCGGGTGGCGGTGGCAGATTTGAACCCCAGTTTTCTGACCTGTGCCCGTGCTGTAGTGGCGGCGCTGCTGGGGGGTGCCTTTTTGCTGGCCCAGCGTGCGCGCCGGCCTGCCGCGGCCGATGTGCCGTCGCTCGCGGTGGCGGCCTTGGGCGTGGTGGTGGGTTTTCCGCTGCTGACGGCCTTGGCGCTGCAGCGCATGACTTCGGCCTATTCCATTGTCTTTATTGGCTTGCTGCCGCTGTCCACCGCCCTGTTTGCGGTGTTGCGCGGAGGTGAGCGGCCCCAGGGGCTGTTCTGGGTCTTCTCGTTGGCGGGAGCTGCCGTGGTGGCGGGCTATGCCGCCCTGGGCGGCGGGCAAGGCTCGCTGAGCGGCGATGTGCTGATGCTGGCCGCCGTGCTGGTCTGCGGCATGGGCTACGCCGAGGGCGCGCGCCTGTCGCGCAAGCTGGGTGGCTGGCAGGTCATCAGCTGGGCATTGGTACTGGCGCTGCCGCTGATGCTGCCGTTGGCGCTGTGGCTGGCCCCTGCGACCTTGGCGCATGTCAGCAACGCCACCTGGCTCAGCTTTGTCTATGTGGCGGTTTTTAGCCAGCTCATCGGTTTTGTGTTTTGGTACCGGGGGTTGGCACAAGGCGGCATTGCTGCCGTCGGCCAGCTGCAGTTGCTGCAGCCCTTTATGGGCTTGGCACTGGCGGCTGTGCTGCTGCATGAGCAGGTCAGCGGGTCGATGCTGGTGGTGACCCTGGTGGCGGTGGTCTGCGTGGCGGGGGCCAAGAAGTACGCCTGATCCAGGCGCAGCACAGCGTTTGACAGCAGGTATGCCCACACGCTGTCTGCATCCGATACCAAGCGGGCAGGTTCGGCATGTTCTGTGTGGCGCTGGCGAAGTTATCTGGCGCTGGGCGGTGCGGAAAACGGCTATTCTTTTGTCTTTCCAAAAATATGACACCGAGGTTTGCCATGAAGACCGTATTCCGCCACACCGCCATCGCCCTGGGTATTGCCCTGGCGGCAGCCAGCGCCCAGGCCCAGCTGCTGCAAAAGCCGGCACTCGATGCGATTGCCGCCGAGGCGGTGAAGGCGCCTGCGACCTTTGCGCAGTTTCTGCAAAACGCCGCCAAGCAGGATGCGCGCCTGGCGCCTGCCGTGCAGCGCTACACGCAAGGCCAGCAACTGCAAGGCGATGACCTGGCCAATGTGGCCCGCCTGCTGGGCCTCTATACCCGTCTGACGCAAGAGCACCAGGTGCTCAGCAGCATCGGCCAGATGGTGGCGCTGCCAACGGTGCGCGACCCCAAGGTGCCGCCGCATGAGAGCCCGGCCATCATCGACTTTGGCCGCATGGTGGAAAAGATGGCCCAGGACTTTGGCCTGCAGTACCGCAATGTGGACAACCGCATTTTTGAAGTGACCTTGCCGGGCACGAGCGCAGAAGAGTTCGGCATTCTGACCCATGCGGATGTGGTGCCGGTGGTGCCCGCCGAATGGGTGGTGGATGGCCAGCAGCTCGACCCCTTCAAGGTCACCCGCGTGGGCGACAAGCTCTACGGTCGCGGCACCATCGACGACAAGGGCTCGATCGCCACGGTGCTGTATGCGATGAAGGCCGTCAAGCAATCCAAGCTGCCGCTGCAGCGCGGCATTCGCCTGATGATCGAGACCACCGAAGAGACCGGTGGCGACGCGATGAAGTACTACCGCGACAAGACCAAGCTGCCCGACTACAACATCGTGCTCGACAGCAAGTACCCGGCCGTGGTGGCCGAAAAAGGCACGGGCGCCATCAAGGCCAGCTTTGCTGATATGAAGACCGACCCGCAGCAACCGGCGATCACCGCGATGGCGGGTGCCGCATCGGCCAACGCCATTGCCCAGACGGCCACTGCCACCATCGAGGCCGGCAATGCCGCTGCGCTGGCCGCCGTGGCCGAAAAACTGCAGGCCGCCAAGGATGGCTTTGTGGCCAGCAACCAGCAGTTTGGCCAATTCAGCGTGGACCTGGTGACCAGCGCCAACAAGATCGATATCAAGGTAACCGGCACCTCTGCCCACGGCTCGCGCCCTGAAGAAGGCGTGAACCCCGTGCCGCGCCTGGCCCTGCTGCTGCAATCGGCGCTGATGCCCGCCCAGGGCCAGCCGCTGGTGCAACAGAACCAGTACAGCGAAGCGGTGCGCTACATCAATGGCGTGTTTGGCATGGACTATTTTGGCAAGGGCCTGAATGTTGCCTACGCCGACGACTTCATGGGCCCGCTGACGATTTCGCCCAACCTGATCAAGCCCGGCAATGGCCAGCTGGAAGTGACCGCCAATGCGCGCATGCCGCGCGGCAAATCGCCCGAGCAGCTCAAGGCCGAGGTGGAAAAGGGCATTGCCAACTGGAGCGCTGCCGCCAAGGTGCCCGTCAAGATCGACTACAGCCAAGGCAACTGGATGGCCCGCGACCCCAAGGGCGCCTGGCTCTCGACCTTGCTGAACATCTTTGGCGACACCACGGGCCTCGATGCCAAGCCCGTGCCGACTGCCGGCAGCACCACCGCCAAGCTGATGCCCAATGCCATCAACTTTGGCCCCGCGATGCCGGGCAAGAAGTACACCGCGCACAACGCGCTGGAGTACAAGGAAGTGCCGGACCTGCAGGCCGATATGCAGATGTTTACCGAGATGCTGGTGCGCATCGGCAACCTGCAGCAGATGCAATAAGCACCAGGCTTTGGCCCCAAGCAAAAGGCCTGCTCCCAAGACGGGGGCAGGCCTTTTTTTACGGCGTGGCGATGTCTTGGTCAGCCCGCTTTTGCAGCCTGAAAGTTCTCCGCAAACGCCAGTGCATCCACACGCACCTGCGCCGCCGTCTTGCCGGGCTTGAACAGTGCCGAGCCAATGCCAAAGCCGGCTGCGCCCGCTTGCAGCCAGGGGGCCATGTTGTCGGGGGCAATGCCGCCCACGGGGTAGATGTTGCTGCCCTTGGGCAGCACGGCCAGCAGGGCCTTGATGACGGCGGGCGAGGCCAGCTCGGCGGGGAAGATCTTGAGGCCATGGGCGCCATGCTCCAGCGCCATGAATGCCTCGGTGGGGGTGAAGACGCCGGGCAGGCTGATGAGGCCGAGCTTGACGGCCTCATCGATCACGGCCGGGTTGCAGTTGGGCGAGATGATCAGCTGGCCGCCGGCGGCATGCACATCGCGCACCTGCTGGGGCGTCAGCACCGTGCCCGCGCCCACCAGCACATGCGGGTAGGCTTCGCGCATCGCGGCAATGCTCTCCAGTGGCTCGGGCGAGTTCAGCGGTACTTCCCACAGGCCAAAACCGGCCGATTGCAAGGCAGCACCCACGGGCACGGCCTCGCTGGGGGTGAGGCCACGCAGGATGGCGATCAGCGGCAGCTTGGCCTGCAGGGCCTGGAATTGTTGGAGCAGGTTCATGGCGGTGTTCTGGATGGAGGGCGGTACGAAGAGGGCAGGGGGTGGCGCGGATTGGATGGCGTGTTCAGCCTTGGGTCAGGTGTTCGTAAATGGCCTGGTGGCCGGCCCAGGTGGCTTCGTCGCCAAAGGCAATGGGCTCGCCGCCTGCATGGCGCAGTGCCAGGCTGTAGCGCTGCACCAGGGTGCTGGAGCCGATGACGGCGACGCGGCTGCCCGCTGCCGTCGGCATCGCGCGCAGCTCCTGGCCAATCAGCAGGCCAGACAGGTAGCTGGCCGACTGGGCCGGGTCGAGCGCGCCAAACAGCGACAGCGCACGCGTGCCAAACAGCAGGTGGCTCAGGCTGTCGGGGCTCTGCGCCCGCTCCAGCCCTTGTATGAAGGCAGCCTCGTCCAGCGCGGCGCTGCTGTCCAAGGTCTTGCCCAGGATGGAGTGCTGGGCCAGCAGCGCAAACAGCTCGCCGGTCATGAAGGTCTTGAAGCCGGTGATGGTGCTGTTTTGCGCCTGCACCCATTTGCTGTGCGTGCCCGGCAGCACCAGCAGGCCGTCGCGGCTGTCCATCAGCCGCAGCGCGCCAATCACCTGGATTTCTTCGCCACGCATCACATCGGGCACGCCGTGGACGGCATCGACCTGGCTCTGCGCCAGGCTGCTCATGCCCGGCACGATGGCCGTGGGCACGCCCTGGGGAAGATCGAGCCAGAGCAGCTGCTGGCAGAGCGCAGAAAAATCGGCCGGGCAGGGGCAGTAAGGCGCTTCCTGCCAGCCCTGGCGGCTGCCCACCATGCCCGACAGCAGGCACAGCTGGGGCCCTTCGGCCAGCCAGTCTCCAAAGTGCTGTGCAAACGCATCGGCAAAGCCGCCGGGCGCCACTTGCAAGATGCCTTGGGGCAGGGCGCGCTGCTCGCTGATCTGGCCCTGCGCATCGATGCGCACGCCCCTGAGCGAGGTGGTGCCCCAGTCGATGGCGAGCATGCGGGGGCGCGGGTCTGACAGCGCGCGGGCGGAAAAGATCGGAGGCTTGGGCATGGCGGTGAGAAGGGCGGAAAAAAGCGCAGACCAAGTCTGCGCGGGCCATTGTAGAAGCGCCTGCAGCGGGCAACTGTCGCGCCTGCTGCGCGCGCCTGTTGCACGCGCCCGTTGCGCCGAGCGACTATGGTTTACAGCGGCTTGTAGGCCGTCACATCGATCTCGACCTTGGCGTCGATCATCAGGCGCGATTCCACGGTCGAGCGGGCCGGGCGGTGGTCACCAAAGCACTCCATGTAGACGCGGTTGAAGCTGCCGAAATCACGCGGGTCATCCAGCCAGACATTGACCTTGGCAACATCGGCCAGGGTGCAGCCGCCCAGGGCCAAGGCCTCTTCCAGGCGCTTGAACACGGCGCGCGTCTGCGCCTCGATGCCGCCGGGCACTACCTGGCCCTGGTCATCGGTGGGCACGGTGCCCGAGACAAAAACAAAGTCGCCAGCGCGCACGGCGGGCGAGAGCGGACGGGCCAGACGGTCCGATGCGAGAGGGGGTTGGCCTAGGGTAATTACTGTCATGGGGGTGGGCTCCTGTATGTAAAGATATTACATCAACAACCCATAAATCTGTCAATAAGACGATTTGAAGGCAGTTTTTAGCGGTTGTGGTGTAAAAAAATTTCTTCACCCCTTCGATGAAAGCCTGCCCCATGAACGCCCTTGCCTTGCGTGTCCGCACCTCCCGTCGCCAACTGCTTGCCGCAGCCCTGTTGGCTGCCGGTTGCGTAGGCCTGCCAGCGGGCAGTGCCTGGGCCCAGGCTGCTCATAAGGGCGGGGCGGCCAACCTGGCCATGATTGGTGAGCCCCAGAGCCTGGACCCGATGGTCAGCTCCACCGACCTGGTGGGCACCATCATGCAGCATGTCTACGAGCCGCTCTTCACCTTTGATGCGCAGTGGCGCATCCAGCCGATGCTGGCCCAGGCCATGCCGGTCATCTCTGCCGATGGCCTGACCTACACCATCAGCCTGCGCAAGGGCGTCAAGTTCCACAACGGCAAGGAGATGGTGGCCGATGACGTGGTCGCCTCGCTGCAGCGCTGGATGGATGTGTCGGCACGCGGCAAGGCGGTGGGCCAGGAGATTGCCAGCATGAGTGCCAAGAACCCGCAGACGGTGGAGATCAAGCTCAAGGCGGTGTATGCACCGCTGCTGGCCCACCTGGCGATGCCCAGCGGCATGGCCGGCATCATGCCCAAGGAGGTGGTGGCACCGGTGCTCAAGGATTTCATCGGCACCGGCCCCTACCAGCTCAAGGAGCGCAAGCCCGACCAGTTCACCGTGCTGGCACGTTTTGACCAGTATGCCGCGCGCAGCGAGCCCGCCAGTGGCTATGCCGGCAAGCGCGAGGCCCAGCTCGATGAGCTGCGCTTTGTGCCGGTGCCCAATGCGACGACGCGGGTCGAGGGCGTGCTCTCGGGCCAGTTCCAGTACGCCGATCTGCTGCAGGTCGAATCGGTAGGCCGCCTGGAAAAGGCCGCGCCCCATGTCGTGCCGATCGTCACGCAGAACTTTGGCTTCCCCTATATCGTCTTCAACACCAAGGAAGGCGTGCTGGCCAAGAAGGAACTGCGCCAGGCGGTGCAGACGGCCATGGGCCCGGCCGAGATGCTGCAGGCCGGCTTTGGCGACAAGCGCTTTTTTGCTGCCGAGCCCAACTTCTTTGCCAAGGGCACGCCGTACTACTCGGATGCCGGCGCCAAGCTCTACAACCAGAAGAACCCGCAGCTGGCCAAGGACCAGGCGGCCAAGGCCGGCTACAAGTCCGAGCCCATCCGCATCATGGCCAGCCGCCAGTATGAGTTCCACTACAACATGGCGCTGGTGATGGCCGAGCACCTCAAGCGCGCCGGCTTCAAGACCGAGCTGCAGGTGGTGGACTGGGCCACGCTGGTGCAGCGCCGCAACGATGCCAAGCTCTGGGATGTCTATATGACCCACTCGGGCCTGTTCCCTGAGCCGATGCTGTCGCCACCGCAGATGGGCAGCGGCGCCCCCGGCTGGTGGGAGACCGAGACCAAGAAGGCCGCGCTTGCCGCCTTCAATGGCGAGCCCGATGTGGCCAAGCGCGGCCCGCTCTGGGGCCAGGTGCAGGCGCTCGTCTATGACGAGGTGCCTTTTGTCGAAGTGGGCAAGTTCAATGCCCTGTCGGCGCGTTCGTCCAAGCTGCAGGGCTACCAGCCCATGCCCTGGCCCTTCTTCTGGAACACCTCGCTGAGCCAGTAAGCCCCAGCGTTTCTCGAGTTCAGCCATGCTGCATTTTTTAGTCAAGCGCCTGGGCGGCGCAGTGGTGGTGCTCGCCCTGGTGGCCGTGCTGGTGTTCCTGCTCACGCGCCTGGCCTCGGGCGATCCGGTGGCGCTGCTGCTGGGTGACCAGGCCACTGCCGCCGATATTGCTGCCGCGCGCGTGCAGTACGGGCTGGACAAGCCCCTGGCCACCCAGTTTGTGCTGTGGATTGGCCAGGTGCTGCAAGGCAACCTGGGCCAGTCGCTGTTCTTGCAGATGCCGGTCACCCATGCGCTGCTGGAGCGCGCTGAGCCCACCATGTTTCTGGCGCTGTTCGCCGTGTCGATTGCCGCCTTGATCGGCGTGCCCTGCGGCATGGCAGCGGCCGTGTGGCGCGGCAGCTGGATCGACCAGGTGCTCAGCACCATTGCGATGCTGGGCGCCAGCATTCCCAGCTTCTGGTTTGGTCTGATCCTGATCCAGGTGTTTGCCGTGCACCTGGGCTGGTTTCCGGCTTCGGGCTATGGCGATCCGGACGCGAGCTTTGGCGACCGCCTGCAGCATCTGCTGCTGCCCGCCTTGGTGCTGGGCGTGCTCAACTCGGCGCTGATCATCCGCTTCACGCGCGCCTCGGTGCTCGACATTCTGGGCGAGGACTATGTGCGCACGGCCCGGGCCAAGGGCCTGGGCGAGTCGGTGGTGCTCGTCAAGCATGTGCTGCGCAATGCGCTGGTGCCCGTCGTCACCGTGCTGGGCCTGACCCTGGCCTTGATGATTGGCGGCACCGTCGTGACCGAGACCGTGTTCAACCTGCCCGGCGTGGGCAACCTGGTGGTGCGGGCCGTGCTGCGGCGCGACTATCCCGTCATCCAGGGCACCTTGCTCGTCATTGCCGCCATCTACGTTTTCATCAACCTCGCGATCGACCTGCTCTACACGGTGGTCGATCCCCGCATTCGTCTGGAGGGCCAATGATGAACGCCGCCCCAACAGCATTGCCGCTGCCCGCGCGCGGCGGCTGGGGCCAGTCCCCCTGGTTCAAAACCCTGCGCCGGCTGTTTGCGCGCAAGGTGGTTCTGGCGAGCGCCGTGGTGCTGCTGTTGATTGCAGCGACCGCCTTGCTCTACCCGCTGCTGACCGACTCCGACCCCAATGGCATGAACATCAGCATGCGTCTGCATGCGCCTTCCTGGGCGCACTGGGCCGGCAACGATGAGCTGGGGCGCGACGTGATGGCGCGCATCATCTACGGCGCACGCTACTCGCTGATGATCGGCTTTTTCACCGCGCTGGGCGCCGTGGTGCTGGGCACCTTGCTGGGCATGCTGGCCGGTTACTTTCGCCGGCTCGATGCGCCGCTGATGCGCCTGGTGGACGCGATGATGGCCTTCCCCGACATCCTGCTGGGCATTGCGCTGGTGTCGATCCTGGGGGCTTCGCTGTGGAATGTGATTCTGGCGCTGACCATTGTCTACACGCCGCGCGTGGCCCGTGTGGTGCGCGCCTCCACCCTGGTGCTGCGCGAGCTGCTGTTTGTCGATGCTGCCAAGGCGCTGGGCGTGCGCACGCCGCTGATTCTGTGGCGCCATATCCTGCCCAACCTGCTCTCGCCGGTGCTGGTGCAGGTCACCTTTATCTTTGCCTATGCCATCCTGGCCGAGGCGGGCCTGTCCTTTCTTGGTGTGGGCGTGCCGCCCGATATCCCCACCTGGGGCACGATGATTGCCGGCAGCCTGGAGTATGCCGACAAGGCCTTCTGGACCATTCTGACCCCGGGCGTGGCCATTGTGCTGACGGCGCTGTCGCTGCAGCTCCTGGGCGACGGTGTGCGCGATCTGCTCGACCCCAAGCTGAAGAACAAATCATGATGAACACCGCCACCCCTGCAGCGGCTGCCGACATGGCCGCGCCTCGCCTGGATGTGCGCTCGCTGTCCACCTCGTTCGCCACCGAAGGCGGGCGCATCCAGAGCGTCTCCGATGTGAGCTTTCAGATTCTGCCGGGCCAGACCCTGGCCCTGGTGGGCGAGTCGGGCTCGGGCAAGTCAGTCACCAGCCTGTCGCTGATGGGCCTGCATGCCAAGACCTCGCAGGCCCAGGTGCAGGGTCAGGCCCGGTTTGTGCAGCGCGATGGCCGCACCGTCGATCTGCTCTCGCTCGACGCCAAGGCTTTGCGTGCGTTGCGCGGCAATGAGCTGGCGATGGTGTTCCAGGAGCCGATGACCAGCCTGAACCCGGTGCTGACCGTGGGCGAGCAGATTGCCGAATCGGTGCGCCTGCACAAGGGCCTGGGCAAGGCCGCAGCCTTGGCCCATGCCCAGCGCATGCTGGAGCTGGTGGAAATACCAGCAGCCGCCCAGCGCGTGCATGAGTACCCGCACCAGCTGTCTGGCGGCATGCGCCAGCGGGTGATGATTGCGCTGGCCATGGCCTGCGACCCGAGCCTGCTGATAGCCGATGAGCCCACCACCGCATTGGATGTGACCATCCAGGCGCAGATCCTGGCCTTGATGGGCCGGCTGCAAAAGGAGACGGGCATGAGCATTCTGTTTGTGACCCACAACCTGGGCGTGGTGGCGCAGTACGCCGATGCGATTGCCGTGATGTATGCCGGCCGCATTGTGGAAACCGCCAGTGTGCATGCGCTGTTTGCCGCACCCCAGCACCCCTACACCCAGGGCCTGCTGGGCTGCCTGCCCGGCATGGCGCGCCAGCGCGAGCTGGCCGAGGCCGCCGAGCTGCGCGCCGGTGGCAAACCCGCCTTTGTGGGCCGGCGCCGCCTGGATGCCATCCCCGGCCAGGTCTCCAGCCCCTTGAGCCCGCCGCCCGGCTGCGCCTTTGCGCCGCGCTGCAGCAAGCGCCTGAACGCGTGCGAGCAGGCCATGCCCGGCCTGGAGACATGGCGCAGCGGCAACGAGGCCCCACACAGCGAGCGCCAGGTGCGCTGCATTCGTGCAGGAGAAGCCGCATGAGCACGACCGACACCCTGGAGCGCCCGGCCGAGCGGGCCACGGCAGCGACTGGCGCCACCGCAGCGGCCGAGCCGCTGGTGCGCATCCAGCATTTGAGCAAGCAGTTTGGCAGCGGCGCCCACCCGGTGCGCGCGGTGCAGGATGTCTCGTTTGATATCTTCCCGGGCGAGACCCTGGGCCTGGTGGGCGAGTCCGGCTCGGGCAAAAGCACCATCGGCCGGCTGCTGACGCGCTTGATCGAGCCGACGGGCGGCCAGCTGCATTTTCGCAAGCAGGGCGGCGAGACCGTGGACCTGGCGCACCTGGGCGCGAGCGCGATGCGGCCGCTGCGCGCCGATATCCAGATCATCTTTCAGGACCCGTATGCGAGCCTGAACCCGCGCATGCGCATCCGCGACGTGCTGGGCGAGGCGCTGTCCACCCACGGGCTGGCACCGGGCGCAGCCCGCCAGCCGCGCATTGCCGAGCTGCTGGACCAGGTGGGTCTGCGCCCTGAGCATGCCGAGCGCTTTCCGCATGAGTTCTCGGGTGGGCAGCGCCAGCGCATCGGCATTGCCCGGGCGCTGGCAGTGCAGCCGCGCTTTATCGTGGCCGATGAGCCGCTGTCGGCGCTCGACGTATCCATCCAGGCGCAGGTGGTCAATTTGCTGGGCGACCTCAAAGACCGCCTTGGTTTGACCTTGCTGTTCATCTCGCACGATTTGGATGTGGTGGAATACCTCTGCGATCGCGTGGTGGTCCTGTATCTGGGCCGCGTGGTGGAGGTGGCACCGACCGAGGCCTTGTATGCCCGGCCGCGCCACCCCTACACCCAGGCCTTGCTGGCAGCCGCGCCGATTCCGGACCCGGCCCAGCGGCGCACGATCCCGCTCTTGACGGGAGACCTGCCCAGCCCCAAGAACCCGCCCAGTGGTTGCGTCTTTCGTACCCGTTGCCCGCAGGCCGAGGCGCGCTGCGCCCAGGCTGACATGCAGCTGCGCCCCGTGGCCGATGGCCATCTGCAGGCCTGCTGGAAAGTCCAAGATTGAGAGAGTGAACCATGCAACCCGATTTTTTGATTGACGCGCGCAGCAAGAGCTACCCGCTGGCCGCTGCCCCCACCCAGGCCTCCAACCTGGCCGCACGCGGCTGGAATGTGCTGCGCGATGACCTGCCGTACCCGCTGGCCGTCATCCGCCAGTCGGCGCTGGCCCACAACGCCCGCTGGATGCAGGACTATGCAGCGCGCCGCCAGATCCAGTTTGCGCCGCACGGCAAGACCACCATGTCGCCCCAGCTGTTTGATCTGCAGCTGAAGGGCGGCGCCTGGGGCCTGACCTTTGCGACCATCTTTCAGCTGGCGGTCGGCGTGGAAGCCGGTGCACGCCGCGCCATCATTGCCAACCAGGTGGTGGCGCCTGCTGATCTGGATGGGCTGGACGCGTTGCTGAGCCTGCATGCCGATCTGCGCGTCTGGTTCCTGGTCGACTCGATCAGCCAGCTGCGCTGCATCGAGGACTGGAGCCGCGCACGCAACAGCGCCCGCCGCTTTGATGTGCTGATCGAGGTCGGCATTCCTGGCCAGCGCACCGGTGTGCGCAGCCAGGAAGACGCGCTGGCGCTGGCCCAGGCCATCCATGCCAGCAGCAGTGCCCAGCTGGGCGGCATCGAATGCTATGAAGGGGGCCTGACCCAGTGCGACAGCGCGCATGACATCCCCGCCGTGGCCGAGCTGGTGCGCCGCGTGGTCGAGATTGCCAAGGCTTGCGATGCCCAGGGCCTGCTGCCTGAGGAGGCGCCGATTCTGAGTGCCGGCGGCTCGGCCATTTTTGACCTGGTGGTGCCGCTGCTGCAGGGCGCGGGCTTGTCGCGTGCTTTTACCGGCGTGCTGCGCTCGGGCTGCTACATCACGCATGACCATGGCAACTACCGGCGCCTGCTCAAGCTCGTCGAACAGCGCGAAGGCGTGGATACATCGCTGCAGGCCGCGCTCGAGGTCTGGGCCATGGTGCAGTCTGTGCCTGAGCCGGGCCTGGCCTTGCTCACCTGCGGCCGCCGCGATATCTCCTACGACCTGGAGATGCCCTCCGTGCAGCGCCATGCGCCGCGCGGCAGCCAAGAGGCGCAGACCGCCCCTGCCGGCTGGACCATCTCGGCCCTGAACGACCAGCATGCCTATCTGCGCTTTGACCCGGCGCAGGGCGCGCCGGCCGTCGGTGACCGCATTGCGCTGGGCATCTCCCACCCTTGCACCACGTTTGACAAGTGGCGTTGGATCCCGGTGGTGGACGATGCCTGGAACCTGGTCGATGCGATCGAGACAAGGTTCTGAAATGGCCAGCCTGAAAACAGCGCTGAGCCTGCAGGTGCTGCAGCAGCAGCAGGCCGCGCTGCCGCTGGCCCAGCGCCAGGTGATCGATGTGATCCTGCGCGACCCCGGCGCTGCGGTGCTGGCCACCGTCGAGCAGCTGGCGCTGCAGGCGAATGTGTCCATGCCGACGATCGTGCGCATGTGCCGCCGCTTTGGCTATGCCTCGGTGCGCGAGTTCATGGTGGCGCTGGCGCAGACCTTGGCGGTGTCGGGCTCGCACCTGCACCGCAGCGTGCAGCAGGACGACTCCACCGCCGAGGTGGTCAGCAAGATCGTGCATGCGGCAGCCGGCGCGATTGCCAACCTGGGCCAGCGCCTGGATGCAGCGCTGATCGACGAGGTGGCCAGCAAGATGGCCAAGGCCTCGCGCATCGATTGCTATTCGGTCGGGGCGGCTTCGTCCTTTATGGCGCAGGAGCTGCAAAGCCGCTTGTTCCGCCTGGGCCTCACGTCCAACGCCATCTTTGATGCGCACCAGCAGCTGGTGTCGGCCTCGACCCTGGGCAAAAACGGCGTGGCCTTTGTGATCTCGCATGTGGGGCGCATGCCCTACACCTTGGAGGCGGCGCAGTTTGCCAAGCAGCAGGGCGCCACCGTCGTGGCGCTGACCCAGCCGGACACGCCGCTGGCCGAGATGGCCGACCATGTGCTGGCGGTGACCGTGCCCCAGGACGCGGTGATGCGCGTGGGCACCGAGGCCTACCTGGCGCACCTGGTGGTGATCGAAATCATGATGGTGCGCCTGGCGCAGATTCTGGGGCCACGCGTGGTCACCGGCATGCAGCAGTACAAGCGGCTGCTGGAGACCCATGGCTTTGACAGTTATGAATACATGGGCTTTCAGCAGCCCGCGCAGCAGCGCAAAGGAGGCCCCGTGCCGGATGCAGCAGCCCCCAGCCAGCAACAAGGCAAAACCGCCGGCTGATGGCAGCCGGCAGCAGCGCCTGGAGATACAACAATGGAACGCAGAGTGTGGTTGAGCAATGGCACGGTGGTGGATGGCACCGGCCTGTCGGAGTTTGTCGGGGATGTCTGGCTGCAGGGCGGGCGCATCGTTGGCGTGTTTGCCCGCGATGGCGCGGTGGATGCCGCCCAGCAGGCCGCGTTGGATGGCTGGAAGGCGCAGGACCCGCTGCAGATCGATTGCACGGCCAAGGTGATCGCCCCGGGCTTTATCGATGTACACACCCATGACGATGCCGCTGCGCTGAACAGCCCGGCCATGCTGCCCAAGCTCTCGCAAGGGGTGACCACGGTGATCGCCGGCAACTGCGGCATCTCGCTGGCGCCGGTGGTCACGGCGCACCCGCCCGCGCCGTTGTCGCTGCTGGGCGACCAGCAGTTCCGCTTTGGCAGCATGCGGGACTACGCAGCCGCCGTCGATGCGGCGCAGCCCTCGATCAATATTGCGGCGCTGCTGGGCCACACCTCGCTGCGCATCAAGCACATGGCCGATCTGAGCCGCCCGGCCAATGCCACCGAGCGCGAAGCGATGGCCCAGGACATGCACGAGGCCATGCAGGCCGGCGCGCTGGGCCTGTCCAGCGGCATCTTCTACCGCGAGGCCTACGCCGCCGACATGCAGGAGCTGGTGGCCGTGGCCACCGTGGCAGCCCGGCATGGCGGCGTCTATGCCACGCATATCCGCGACGAGCTCGAAGGCATTCTGGAGGCCATGCTGGAAGCGGCTGGCACGGCCCAGCAATCGGGCCTGCCGCTGGTGCTGTCGCACCACAAATGCGCGGGCTCGGCCAACTGGGGCCGCACCCTGCAGACCTTGCCGCTGGTCGACAAACTGGCCCAGCAGCAAGAGCTGGCTATGGACGTCTATCCGTACACCGCAGGGTCGACGGTGCTGCGCGAGGACCTGGTCGATGGCGTCATCGATATCCTGATCACCCGCAGCGAGCCCCACCCTGAGGTGGGCGGCCGCTACCTGCGCGATATTGCGGCCGACTGGGGCATCGGCGAGTACGAGGCCTGCGTGCGCCTCAAGCCCGGCAATGCCTGCTATTTCCAGATGCGCGAAGACGATGTGGAGCGGGTCATCCGCCACCCGCTGGCCATGATCGGCTCGGACGGCCTGCCCAACGACGAGCGCCCCCACCCCCGGCTCTGGGGCGCCTTCCCCCGCGTGCTGGCCATGTACTGGCGCGACAAGGGTGTGCTGAGCCTCTCCCAGGCCGTGCACAAGATGACGGGCATGTCGGCCCAGCGCTTTCGCATGGCCGACCGTGGCCTGCTGGCCGCCGGCAAGGCCGCCGATGTGGTTGTGTTTGACCCCGCCCGTATCCAGGACCAGGCCACCTTCGAGAACCCCAAGCAGCGCAGTGTGGGAGTGGAGGCGGTCTGGGTCAATGGCGTGCTTAGTTACACGGAAGAGGCGGGTGCTTTGCCTGCGCGGGCTGGGCGCTTTGTGCGGCGGGCGGTGCCGGCTTAGATTTCCGCTTGCGTCTCGTCCTGTGACTGACCGGCTGCCGCATAGTGCAGCCGGTAATCGCTCTGCACAAAGCCAAAGTCATAGCTGCGCGTCTGCAGATGCTGGGCAGCCACGGTGCTGCAGCCATCCGCCAGCGGGCCGAACAGCGGCAGCCCGCTGCCCAGCAACACGGGGATGCGGGTGATCGTGATCGCGTCGAGCAGCTGCGCATTGATAAAGGACTGGATCAGCTGTCCGCCATCGACATAGGCGGCGCGCACGCCGCTGGCGGCCAGATGGGCGCTGAGGGCGGGCAGGCTGCCCTTCCACAGCTGGGCGGTGGCGGGCGCGCCAGCGGGCAGGGCGTTCCACTGGCGGGAGAGCACATAGACCGGCTTGTCATACGGCCAGGCGCCAAACGACAGCACCGTCTCAAAGGTTTTGCGCCCCATCAGGATCACATCGACACCGGCCATGTACTGCGCATAGCCGCAGTCTTCCCCTTCAGGCACGGTGGCATTGGCGGCATTGAGCCAGTCCAGGCTGCCATCGGTTTTGGCGATAAAACCGTCCAGGCTGGTGGCGATAAAGCTGCTGCATTGCATGGGGATGTCCTGGTGAAAATCATGGGCTAAGCCTTGCATTCTAGGCAGGCTGCAGCAGGCCGCTGGGGCGAAATACCTGTTTTTTTAACAGTGGTCATTTCTTTCATTCAACGATTCGATTTGCATATCAAACTATCCACATAAAACATTAGACACGAATCATTGAGAACGGCACCATGCAAGCTCGGACCCTTAGAGGCTCGACTAAAAACAGGAGACAAAAGCATGCGACGACGCCAATGGTGGGCCACGCTGGCCCTGACCGCGATAGCCACCGTAACAAGCACTGCTTATGCCAGCACAGCGCAGGGCAACTACCCGAATGCACCGATCACGATGATCGTGCCCTTTGCCGCAGGCAGCGGCACCGATGCGGTGGCCCGGGCGGTGGGCCAGAAGCTGGGCGAGCGCCTGCAGCAGCCGGTGATTGTGGACAACCGCGCAGGCGCCAATGCGCAGATTGCGGCCGGCCTGGTGGCGAAGGCCAAGCCCGATGGCTACACCTTGTTCATGACCACCAACACCTCGCATTCGGCCAACCCCTGGCTGGTCAAAAGCCTGAAGTACGACCCGATCAAGGATTTCACGCCGATCGCCCGCGTGGGCGAGCTGCCGTTTGCGCTGGCGGTGCACCCGTCGGTGCCGGCCGATTCTGTGCAGGCGCTGATCGACTACGCCAAGGCCAACCCGGGCAAGCTCTCGTACGCGACACCGAACAGCACCTCGCTGGTGGCGTCCGAGACGCTGCGTTTTCTGTCCAAGACCGATATCGTCGGCGTTCCCTACAAATCCAGCCCGCAGGCGCTGACCGACCTGATGGGCAACCAGGTGCAGATGTATGTGGTGGACCTGGGCTCGGGCTGGAGCATGCTCAAGACCGACCGGGTGCGCACCCTGGCTGTGACCGCCGCCAAGGGCAGCAAGATCCTGCCCAATGTGCCGCCCATCGGCAAGACCTTGCCCGGCTTTGACATTACCTCCTGGAACGGCATTTTTGCGCCAGCGGGCACCCCCCCGGAGGTGGTCAACAAGATCAATGGCGCCTTGCAGGCTGTGCTGGCCGATGAGGCCGTGCAAAAGCAGCTCGAACAGATCGGTTTTGAAGTCTGGCCCACCAAGACGCCGCAGGAGTTTGCGCAGTATGTGAGCGAGCAGCTGGCGTACTGGGGGCGCCTGGTCAAACAGGCCGATATCCCGGCGCAATAGGTCTGGGCTCTGCCCCCGACGCCTTTGTTAACTCTTACAGAATGACTGCCCCACGATGACTTCGCGCTACCTGATCCGAGCCTCCGAGGTAGAGGCTTACAGCCCGGCCAACCATACCGGAACCATCAACCGCCGCCTGGTGAGCCAGGCCAATGTGGGCGCCCAGCACATGGAAGTGGTGCTCGGCGAGATTGCCAAGGGCGGGGGCGCGCTGCCCCATGCCCACCCCGGCATGGAGCAGGCCTGCTACCTGCTGGAGGGCACGGCCCATGTGGAGGTGGAGGGCGAAAGCTTTGAGATGCTGCCGGGCGATACCTGTTTTTTCCCGGCCGACAAGATGCACATCTTCCAGACCACCAGCGACACGCCGGCCAAGTTGCTGGTGATCTACAGCCCGCCCTATGGCGAGAACCCAGAGCGCGTGCGCCGGCCGGCCTGAGCGGCGATGTGACCCTGCGCTGTGCACGGCACCGCGCCACTGATTGAGTATTGAGGACCGCAACACCATGGATTTCGCCCTGACCGAAGAGCAGCAACAGATCATCGATGCCATCGAGAAAGTCTGCGCGCCGTTTGATGCCGACTACTGGCATGCCCGTGACAACGATGGCGCTTTTCCTGAAGATTTTTACCGCGCGCTGGCCGATGCCGGCTGGCTGGGCATTGCGATGCCCGAGGCCTATGGTGGCGCCGGCCTGGGCATCACCGAGGCGGCCTTGATGATGCACACGATCTCAGCCACCGGCGCGGGTCTGTCGGGCGCGTCTGCGGTGCATATGAACATCTTTGGCCTGCACCCGGTGGTGGTCTATGGCACCGAAGAACAAAAGGCACGCATGCTGCCGCCACTGATTGCCGGCAAGGACAAGGCCTGCTTTGGCGTGACCGAGCCCAACACGGGGCTGAACACGCTCAAGCTCAAGACCCGCGCGGTGCGCGATGGCGACCACTATGTGGTGCATGGGCAGAAGGTCTTCATCTCGACTGCGCAGCAGGCCAGCAAGATCTTGCTGCTGGCGCGCACCAAGCCGGTGGAGGAATGCAAGGGCACCGAAGGCCTGTCGCTGTTCTACACCGACTTTGACCGCAGCAAGATCGAGGTGCATGAGATTGCCAAGATGGGCCGCAAATGCGTGGACACCAACCAGCTGTTCATCGACGGGCTGCGCATCCCCGTGGAGGACCGCATTGGCGAGGAAAACCGGGGCTTTGAATACATCCTGCATGGCATGAACCCCGAGCGCATTCTGATTGCCTGCGAAGCGATTGGCCTGGGCCGTGCGGCGCTGGGCCGCGCCACGCAGTACGCCCGCGAGCGCGAGGTGTTCAACCGCCCGATTGGGCAGAACCAGGGCATCCAGCACCCGCTGGCCGAGCGCTGGATGGAGCTGGAAGCGGCCTTTTTGCTGGCGATGAAGGCGGCCTGGCTGTATGACCGCCACCAGCCTTGCGCGGCCGAGGCCAACGCGGCCAAGTTCCTGGGGGCGGAGGCGGGCTTCAAGGCCTGCGAGACGGCCATCTTTACCCATGGCGGCATGGGTTACGCCAAGGAGTTCCATGTCGAGCGGCTGATGCGCGAGAGCTGGATTCCGCGCCTGGCGCCGGTGAGCCCGCAACTGATTCTGTGCTTTATCGCAGAGAAGGTGCTGGGCCTGCCCAAGTCCTACTAGGCGGCGCCATGCGCAGTGCGCTGCCGGGCCATGCCCCTCGCCGTGCGGCCAGCCCGCACTGGCTGGGGCATGATACGCAGATGAAGACCCATTTGCTGCGTTATTTTGTGGTGCTGGCCGAGGAGCTGCATTTTGGCCGCGCCGCCCTGCGCCTGGCCATCACCCAGCCTCCGCTGTCGGTGGCCATCAAATCGCTCGAAGAAGATTTGGGTGTGCGGCTGCTCGAGCGCGATGCCAAGCAGGTGCGGCTGACCGATGCCGGCGCCGCCTTTTTGATCGAGGCGCGCCAGGTGCTCAGCCAGATACAGCGCGCAGCGGACGTGGCGCGCAATGTGGCCCAGGGGCGCCAGGGCCAGCTGGACATTGGCGTGACCGGCTCGATGATCTACCGCGACCTGCCCCATGTGATGCAGGCCTTTGCCCAGCAGCGGCCTGATATCGACATCACCTTGCATGAGATGTCCACCACCGAGCAGCAGGCGGCCATTCTGCGCGGCCAGCTCCAAGGCGGTTTTGTCAACATCATCACGCCCGCGCCGGGGCTGGCGCTCTGGCCGCTGGCGCCCGATACCCTCGTCTGCTGCCTGCCGGAAAACCACCCCCAGGCGCAGCAAGCCAGCCTGGATTTGCGCAGCCTGGCCCATGAGCGCTTTGTGATGTTTGTGCGCGATGTCAGCCCGGCCAATTACGACAATGTGATCGCCTGCCTGCACAACGCTGGCATCCACCCGCGCACCAGCCACGCGGTGCGCCAGTGGCTGGCCGTTATTTCGCTGGTTGCCATTGGCCAGGGCGTGGCGCTGGTGCCCTCGTGCATGCAGCGGGCCGGCATGGCCGGTGTGCGCTATGTGCCGCTGCACAGCAACCATGGCCAGACGGCGCTGACCGCCGGTGCCTTTGTCTGGCACCCGCAAAGCCGCTCGGCGGCGCTGGATGCGCTGATCGAGGTGATCAAGGCGCCGAGGACAGGTGCGGCCGGCTAGGTGCAGCCGGCTAGGTACGGCCAGCTAGGCGCCCCCGGCTAGGCGCCCCCGGCTAGGCACGGCCAGCTGGGCGCCCCCAACTAGGCTTTCAAGAAAAACAGCACCGCCATCACCAAACCCGTCAGCACAATGCCGGCACGCAACCACTGCGGCGCAATCTTGCGCGCCACCCGGGCGCCCAGGTAGCCGCCCAAGGTGGCAGCGACCATCATCAGCAAGGCGGGCTGCCACTGCACGACGCCGCCAGCGGCATAGATGGCGACGGCAATGGCGGTCAGCAGTGCGGAGACCAGGTTCTTGGTGCCATTCATCGCATGCAAGTTGGTCTGGCCCAGCAAGCCCAGCAGTGCGAGCAGCAAGATGCCCAGGCCGCCATTGAAGTAGCCGCCATAAACAGAAACCGCCAGCATGCCGAGCGCGGCCTTGCCGCGTGAGGGCGTGGCGCCGTGCTGCGCGCCCATGGCCCACTGGCGCAGCTGCGGGCCAAAGGCAAACATGGCAGTCGCTGCCAGCAGCAGCCAGGGCACGATCTTGCGGAAGGCCGCCTCGGGCGTGACCAGCAGCAGGGCAGCCCCCGCTGCGCCGCCGACGAGCGCGAGCAGCATCACCGCCTTCATCGACAGGCCGGGCGGGGCCTGCATATCGTCCTTGAAACCCCAGGCGCCAGCCGCATAGCCCGGCAGCAGCGCGACCGTGCCGGTGGCATTGGCAACGACCGGCGGCACACCGGTAAACACCAGCGCAGGCAGGGTCAGAAAGCTGCCGCCTCCGGCGACGGCATTGAGCGCGCCGGCCACCAGGGCAGCGGCCAGCAAGATGGCGGTGTCGAGCATGTCTCCTCCTGTTATGCGCCGGCGGTTGCGGGGTGCCGCAGCCAGCACGGCCTTTATGAGAAGGATTCTAGGTAGTAATGGCGCAAAGAAGCGGCTCGATTAGTCGCTCAAAAGTCATCATTGCCTTGAGGCGGGCGCGCCCAATGGGCGGGCTGCGGGCCCCGTGCCTTACTTCTGGTATGGGTCGGCAAAGCCCAGCTCTTGCAGGATGGCCGTCTCGTAGGCTTCCATCTCCTGGGCATCCTGCTCGCTGGTTTCATGGTCCCAGCCCTGGGCGTGCAAAGTGCCATGCACCAGCAGGTGGGCATAGTGCTCCTGCAGCGACTTGTTCTGCTCCTGGGCTTCACGCGCCACCACGGGCGCGCACAGCACCAGGTCGGCCAGCACGGTGGGCTCCTGCTGGTAGTCAAAGGTCAGCACATTGGTGGCGTAGTCCTTGTGCCGGTACTCGCGGTTGAGTGCCTGGCCTTCTTCGGTATCGACAATGCGCACGGTGATTTCGGCGTCATCGGCCAGCGCGTGGCGAATCCAGCGCGTCACCTGGCTGCGGGGCAGGGCGGCACGGTGCTCGGCCACGCCGTCAAAACGGGCAAATTGCAGCGAGAGCGTGAGTTGGTTCAATGCCATATGGTTTTTATCGGCGGGGTGGCACAGGTGGGGGTGTGCGGGTGGGGCTCAGTCTTCGCGCGCGGGGCGGCGCTGCTTGTCGTAAGCGTCAACAATGCGCGCCACCAGCGGGTGGCGCACCACATCGGCGCTGGTAAAGCGGTTGACCGCAATGCCCTTGACGCGCTTGAGCACGCGCTCGGCGTCGATCAGGCCGCTCAGCTGGCCCTTGGGCAGGTCGATCTGGCTCACGTCGCCGGTCACCACGGCCTTGGCGCCAAAACCGATGCGGGTGAGGAACATCTTCATCTGCTCAGGCGTGGTGTTCTGGGCTTCGTCGAGGATGATGAAGGCGTTGTTGAGCGTGCGGCCGCGCATGAAGGCCAGTGGCGCGATCTCGATGGCATTGCGCTCAAAGGCCTTTTGCACCTTGTCGTAGCCCATCAGGTCATAGAGTGCGTCGTAGAGCGGGCGCAGATAGGGGTCGACCTTTTGCGACAGATCGCCGGGCAGAAAGCCCAGGCGTTCGCCGGCTTCGACCGCCGGGCGGGTCAGCACAATGCGCTGCACCTGGCTGCGCTCGAGCGCATCGACGGCGCAGGCCACGGCCAGGTAGGTCTTGCCGGTGCCGGCCGGGCCAATGCCAAAGGTGATGTCGTGCGCGGCGATGTTCTCCAGGTAACCGGCCTGGTTGGGCGTGCGCGCGCGCAGGTCGGCGCGGCGCGTGTTCAGCACGATGGCGTCCTCGGGCGCGGCCATCAGCTCGCTGTCGCCGGCCATCATCAGCTGGATCTGGTCTTCGCTGATGGGCGTATCGGCCATCTCGTACAGCGCCTCGAGCAGCTCCAGCGCGTCGTTGGCCACGGCCTTGGGGCCGTCGATCTTGAACTGTTCGTGGCGGTGGGCAATCTTGACGCCCAGATGGTTCTCGATCTGGCGCAGATGCGCGTCGGCCGGTCCGCACAAATTGGCAATGCGGTTGTTGTTGTGGGGCGTAAAGGTGTGGCGCAGGATCACGCGGTAAATTCCAGTGAAAAATTCAGTATGCTTGCAGGCGGCAAGCGACGCACACAGGGCGGCCGCACACAAGCTACAAGGAAAGATACAAATGATAGGCCGATTGAGCGGAACCCTGGTGGAAAAGAACCCACCCGAAGTACTGGTGGATTGCCATGGTGTGGGCTATGAGGTGCAGGTGCCCATGAGCACCTTCTACAACCTGCCTGCCGTGGGCGACACCATCACGCTGCTGACGCAGTTTATCGTGCGGGAGGATGCGCAGCTGCTGTACGGGTTTGGCACGGCCGAAGAGCGCCAGACTTTCCGCGAGCTGATCAAGATCACCGGCGTGGGCCCGCGCACGGCGCTGTCCATCCTGAGCGGCATGGGCGTGAGCGATCTGGCGCAGGCCGTGTCCTTGCAGGAGGCAGGGCGCCTGGTGAAGGTGCCGGGCATCGGCAAGAAGACCGCCGAGCGCCTGCTGCTGGAGCTCAAAGGCAAGCTGGGCGCAGACATGGGTGCCAGAACCGCTGCCACCAGCGATGCCCAGGTCGACATTTTGCAAGCGCTGGTGGCCCTGGGTTACAGCGACAAGGACGCAGCTGCCGCTCTGAAACTGTTACCTGCCGACATCAGCGTAACCGACGGTATCAAGCAGGCGCTGAAAGCGCTGGCAAAATAGCCCGCGCAGAGGCGGCCGGGCAGCAGCCCGACCGGGTATCACCATCTATACCAACCAACACGGAGTGGACGAATCCATGAAATATCCCAAGTATGCAGTGCCCGGTCTGTTGTGGACCACCGGCGTGGCTGCGGCCCTGGCTTTGGCGGGCTGCGGCGGCGGCTCAGGTTCCGACGACGACAACGGCAATGTGACCCAGCCCACGGCCTATGTGCTGGACTCGGTCGTGCTGCCCGCCTCGGCCATCAAATCGGCCGCAGTGGCGCCTGTGTCCTTGGGCGCTGCGGTGCAGACCCGCTTTGTCGTGCTGCCCGAGCTGGAGGCGGAAAAGACCGTGGACAGCGACAACAGCCCGGCCCAGCAGATTGGCACGCAGCGCGCGGTGGCGGCCACCAGCACGGTGGGGCAGACGCAGGCGGCGCTGCAGTGGAGCACGCTGGCCAATGGCCAGCAGGTCGCGGCCATCAACATCCAATCGACCGGCGCCTATGGCTTGCGTGCTGGCGTGCTGGTGGACAGCCTGCCCGATGGCGCGCAGCTACGCGTCTACAGCCAGGAGCACCCCAATGCGATCGTCGAGCGCAGCGGTGCTGAGGTGAATGCGCTGCTGGCGCAAAACCGCAAGGCGGGTGAGACCGGTGCGGCCGCCAACACCTGGTGGACGCCCGATGTAGGCGCAGGCGACACCACGCTCGAAGTGGTGCTGCCAGCCGGCACCGGCGCCGATGCCCTGCGCATCTCGATCCCTGTGGTCTCGCACATCTACCAGAACCTGTCGCTGCCCACCGAGGCCGAGCTGGCAGACGCGGCCAAGGCCGACACTTCGGCTTCCTGCAACCTGGATGCCACCTGCACCAACAACTACCAAACCGAGCGCAATGCGGTGGCGCGCATGGTGTTCACCCGCTCGGACGGCAAGTCCTACCTGTGTACCGGCACCTTGCTGAACAACACCAAGGGTGACTTTGCACCGTACTTCCTGACGGGCAACCACTGCATCTCGACCCAGTCCTCGGCCTCGTCGATGCAGACGTCCTGGTTCTACCGCTCGAGCAGCTGCAACTCCGGCGTACCTGGCGCCAATGCTGCACTGCGCAGTGCCGGCGCGACCTTGCTCTACGCCACCAGCAACACCGATTCGGCGCTGCTCAAGCTCAACGAAATGCCTCCTGTGGGCGTGACCTTGGCAGGCTGGGATGCGCGCACCGCCGGCCAAGTGGGCGATGCGGTCTATGGCCTGCACCACCCTGGCGGCAACCTGCTCAAGTACAGCGTGGGCGCGGTCGTGGGCTATATGAACTGCACCGCAGGCAGTGGCACTTCCATCACCTGCAGCACCGGTGACTCGAACAGCGGCTTCTACAGCGTGCGTTGGAGCCAAGGCACGACCGAAGGCGGCAGCAGCGGCTCGTCGCTGTTCCGCAATGGCCGCGTGGTCGGCAACCTCTACGGCGGCGGCGCCAGCTGCCTGGCGCCCAATGCGTCCGACTACTACGGCCGTTTTGACAAGGTGTTCAGCGACCGCATCTGGAGCTGGCTGGCCAGCTGACCTGTGCACCGCTGATTGCGGCTTTTGTGCCGCAGTCCTTCCAGCGCTGACAAACCTGCCCGTCAAACGGCAGGTTTTTTTACGTCTGGGGGAGTGGGTTCCGGCCACCGCCCTGCTGCAGTGCTGGGTCATCGCTCTGATACCGGAAAGTGTCCCGATGTCTGGAATTCATAAATACCAACGCAGGTTCACTTTGTATTCTCGGTATGCGATGTTCTGCTGAGGAAACCTGAGCTGCTGCACGATAGCGGATTTGTAAATTGCCGGCTTTTATAAAAGGATTTTAATAACACCACTCACTTTGTCAGAAAGCGAGTAAATATAGGCATTCTTTGGCTTGCTGTGCAAAATGAATGGGGTCTGGATTTTATTAATATCTAATGAAAGAAATAATAAATAAAATTAGTGGATGAGTTTCTTTTTGTGGGCATCTGGCGTAGAGGGTGTGGGAGAGATTCATCGCATTCTCGATGTTACCGGTCGATATGTGCTTTACTTTTGCAGGTGGCTGCTCACTTGATTATCTTCAAAATAAAAATGCAAACCGCAATTTGGTGATTTGCAGGCTTTTAAATAGCATTTTGACTTGGAGTGAATCCATCATGAGATACCTAAAATATGCAGTGTTCGGTCTGTTATGGACCACCGGCATGGTAGTGGCCCAGCCTACGACCTATATCCTGGACCCGGTGGTATTGCCGGAGTCAGCCACCAAATCTTCCCCTCTGGTGCCCGTGCCTTTAGGCACTCGGGTGCAAACACATTTTGTGGTGCTGCCCGAGCTGGAAATGCAACAGTCTTTGGCTGCCGAGGAGACGAGTGGCCCGGCGCTGCAGATTGGCGCCGCGCGGGCCGTGGATGCCACCGCATCGGTGGCGCAAACCCAGTTGGCCATGCAGTGGACGGCGCTGCCCAGTGGGCAGCAGGTGGCCGCCATCAATATCCAGGCGACGGGTGCCTATGGCCTGCGTGCCGGTGTGCTGGTGGAGCGCCTGCCCGATGATGCGCTGCTGCGTATCTACAGCCAGGAGCATCCCGATGCGATCGTCGAGCGCAGTGGCGCGCAGATCAATGCAGTGCTGGCGCAGAACCAGGGCGCAGGAGAGAGCGGCGCGCCTGCCAGCACCTGGTGGACGCCCGATGTGGGTGCGGGTGACACCACCGTCGAAGTCGTGCTGCCCGCAGGGATGCCTGCGGAGGCATTGCGGATCTCGATCCCCCTGGTTTCGCACATCTTCTACAACCTGTCCTTGCCCCCCGATGTGGAAGCGGCCACCGTGGAAGCGGCCGCCGTGGGAGCGGCTGACATGGACCTGGCAGGAACTACCCAAGCCAATCCGCTGGAGAGTTGCCGCATGGATGTGTCCTGCACCAGCAACTACCAGAGCGAGCGCAATGCCGTGGCCCAAATGGTCTACACCCGGGAGAACGGCCAGTCCTACCTGTGCACCGGCACCTTGCTGAACAACCCCAAGGCGGATTTTGTGCCTTACTTTCTGACGGCCAACCACTGTATCTCTACCCAATCGGTAGCCTCGACGCTGCAGACCCGCTGGTTCTACCACGCCAGCAGTTGCAATTCCGGCGTGCCGAGTGCCCAAAGCGCCCGGCGCAGTGCAGGTGCCACCTTGCTGCACGCCACGGCCACCACGGACTCCGCATTGCTCCGGCTCAATGACATGCCTCCGGCGGGGGTGAGCTATGCAGGCTGGGATGCCAGCAACCTGGCCCCGAAGGGCCAGGCCATCTACGGCCTGCACCATCCCGGTGGCGACCTGCTCAAGTACAGCGTGGGCGCCGTAGCGAACCATGCCCGCTGCCAGTCCACCGGCAGCTCCACCTTCAGCTGCAGCGGGGGAGATGCGAACGGTGGCTTCTACAGCGTCAGCTGGAGCCAGGGGAGGACCGAGGGCGGCAGCAGCGGATCGGCGCTGTTCAGCGATGGCCGGGTCATTGGCACCTTGTATGGCGGCTCCAGCCGCTGCCAGGCGCCACGGGGCCTGAGCTACTACGGCCGCTTTGACAAGTTTTTTGCAGACGGTGCCTCGCACTGGCTGGGCAACTGATCGCTCACAGCCGGATCGGCAGCCGCACAGCCCCCGCCCTCGCAGGGCCTGTTCGCAGGCCCTTTTCTTTACCCAGTTAACCAATGTTTTGTATTTGTACTATTCGATAAGCTTGCTTGATGTGAGTGCTTGCTCTAGATTGCCTGTATCCGGTCAGTAGTTTGTGTTGATCGGTGGCGCTTTTCTTGTTGCAACCGCGAGGAGTCCATCATGTCTTGTCGCACTGTGTCCAGCTGGAGTTCGGCGCTTGGTGGTGATGGGCTGCGTTGGGTCACCACGCTCATCGTGGCTGGCAGCTGTGGTTGGGCCCAGGCCAGTTGGCAGGTCGATGCGCGCAGGATGCCGGCCAGCCCCAGCACTGTGGAGGCCAAGGACGCGGTGGCGCTCTCGGCGATGGCTGTTGTGCCCATCGTGCTGCCGCCCTGGCAGGACAGCAAGGCACTGGCCCCCGATGAGGGCGGCGTCCGCCAGATTGGCGTAGCGCGCGCTTTGGAGGCCATGGACACTGTCGACAAAGTGGCCCCTCTGTTGCAATGGCAGACCCTGCCCTCGGGCCAGCAGGTGGCCGCCTTGCAATGGCGGGCGGACGATGCCTATGGACTGCGCCTGGGCCTGGAGTTTGCTGCCTTGCCGCCGATGGCGGTGTTCCGGCTCTATGCATCGCCTCAAGCCGCTGCCAGCTACGAAGTGACCGGTGCTGCACTGCTTGAGCGCCTGGCTGCCGATGCGCAGACGGGCCAGCGCACCTGGTGGACGCCCGATGTGGGGCCCACGCCCGTGCTGGAGATCCTGCTGCCCGCAGCGCTGGCGACCAGCAGTCTGCAATGGTCCATGCCCCAGCTCTCGCAGATCGTCGTGCCGCCCAGTGTGGCGGAGCCCATGAAGGCGGCGGACATGGCTGCATTGTCTGAAAAGCGCCGTTATAACGCTTGCCAGCTGGATGTGAATTGTCAGCAGACCTTGCTGGACCAGCGTGATGCCGTCATTCGCATGTTCTATGTGAGCCAGGGCCGCACTTTCCAGTGCACCGGAACCCTCCTCAATAACCCTAGCCAGGATCTCACCCCCTATGTGTTGACGGCTGCGCATTGTGTGAAAGACCAAGCGACGGCATCGACGTTGCAAACGTCCTGGTTTTACTACTCGCAGTATTGCGACAGCGCGCAACTGTATGCCGGCCATGCGGAGCGCTTCAGTGCGGCGCGCTGGCTGGCAACGAGCATGGTGACTGATATGACGCTGCTGCTGCTGGATGAGGCGCCTCCGCCGGGAGCCTTGTTTGCAGGCTGGGATGCGGGCGCACTGCCTCCGGGCGGGGCGGTGGCCGGTCTGCACCATCCGCACGGGGACCTGATGATGCTCGCCTCTGGCGTGTTGGAAGATCGCACAGCCTGCTCGGTCGATGCCAGCAGCCGCGCCTTGGATTGTGCGTCGCAAACGCAATCTGATGGTGGTTTTTACCGGGTCATCTGGAGCCTAGGAGGGATCGAAGGAGGCTCCAGCGGATCGGCATTGTTTTTCAGGGGGCGTGTCGCCGGGACCTTGACCGGGGGAGACCAGTGGTGTGCCGCCAAGGATGGCCGCGTCGTCTATGGCCGGCTGGACCAGGCCATCGCCAGCTTTGCGGCTTGGCTGGGGGCCGACAAGGCGATGAACAGCGATATGCACATGCCCGTCTACCGCTTCCTGGTGCTGCGCTCGGGCGGGGAGTTCTATACCCTATCAGCCCCTGAGCGTGACCATGTGATCGCGAGCTTCCCCAACGACCTGGTCTTTGACGGCATTGCATTCTATGCCGCAGGCCGCGCACATGCCCGCCTGGTGCCCGTCCACCGCTATTTCAACCCCGAGGTCGTCGCCCATTTCTACACGGCCAGCGATGCCGAGCGGCAGTTTGTGCAGACCTACCACCCCAGCTGGAACTACGACGGCATTGCCTGGTGGTCGCCCGCGCAGCCCGGTGACGGGGTGGGCGCCGTCTACCGCGCCTACCAGTATGTGCCGGGGGTGCACCACTACAGCCTGCAAGTCCAGGCGCGCGATGCCTGGCTGGCCAATGCGGGGCTTTTGTATGACGGACTGGCTTATTATGTGTGGGATGCGCCTTAGAGATCCCCGGGATGCGCTGCACACCTCCCTGGCCATGCCTGCACTGATCCATGACTATCCATACCGATTCCTTCGCCGCTGCGCCAGTCCCCCGTCCTGACAACCGCGTGATTTCCGCCAGCCAGTCCTCGCCACAGGAGGAGGTGCTCGAGCGCGCGCTGCGCCCCAAGCAGCTCCAGGAGTATGTGGGCCAGGTCAAGGCGCGCGAGCAGCTGGAGATCTTCATTGGCGCGGCCAAAAAGCGCAGCGAGGCTCTGGACCATGTGCTGCTGTTTGGTCCCCCCGGGCTGGGCAAAACGACGCTCTCGCACATCATCGCCTCGGAGTTGGGCGTGAATCTGCGCCAGACCAGCGGTCCGGTGCTGGAAAAGCCCAAGGACCTGGCGGCACTGCTGACCAATCTGGAGCGCAACGATGTGCTCTTCATCGACGAGATCCACCGCCTCTCGCCGGTGGTCGAGGAAATCCTCTACCCGGCGCTGGAGGACTACCAAATCGACATCATGATCGGCGAGGGCCCGGCGGCAAGGTCCATCAAGCTGGATTTGCAGCCCTTCACGCTGGTGGGGGCCACCACGCGCGCGGGCATGCTCACCAACCCGCTGCGCGACCGCTTTGGCATCGTCGCGCGCCTGGAGTTCTACACGACCGAAGAGCTGACCAAGATCGTGATGCGCAGTGCAGGTCTGCTGAACACGCCCATCGATGATGAAGGCGGGCTGGAGATTGCACGCCGCTCACGCGGCACGCCCCGTATTGCCAACCGCCTGCTGCGCCGGGTGCGCGATTACGCCGATGTCAAAGGCAATGGCCGCATCACGCAGGAGATGGCCAGCCGCGCGCTGGCGATGCTGGATGTCGATCCCCTCGGCTTTGACATTATGGACCGCAAGCTGCTCGAGGCGGTGGTGCACCGTTTTGATGGCGGGCCGGTGGGGCTGGACAATATTGCCGCCAGCATTGGCGAGGAGCCCGGCACGATCGAGGATGTGATCGAGCCGTACCTGATCCAACAGGGATTTTTGCAGCGCACGCCACGCGGCCGGATGGCCACCCAGGCGGCCTACCGCCACTTGGGCCTGGTGGGCGGCGGGCCTGGGCAGGCGGCATTGGTGTAAAACGTAAAGCCCCATCGCTGGGGCTTGAGAGTTTGGTGCCAGACAGGTGCGCGTGGCCCCCCGCTTGGCTCCCATTCAAGCGGCCTTGGCGGCGCGCTTGGTGGGCGGCGATTCGTTGCCCATGTTCTCGCACAGGTAGTCCCAGCATTCCTGCACGATGGCGCGGCGGCTGCCATTGGCCGCGCGCGTCATCAGGCAGATGCGGCGCGACAGCAACGGGCCTTTGAGCGGCACGGTCACCCAGTCATCGCTGTGGTGGCCCTGTGTGTACAGGCGCGAGAGCAGACCGATGCGCAGGCCGCTTTGCACCAGCGCGTAGAGCGATTCGGTATAGCTCAGCGTCTCGGTGTGGCTGGTGCCCACGCCTTGCTGCTCCAGCACCGAGACAATCATCTCGTAGGTGCTGCCGCGCGAGAGCACGACCAGCGGTTCATCGCTGAGGTCCGACCATCGCAGATCGGTCTTTTGTGCCAGGCGGTGCTTGGCGGGGATGACGGCCATGACCTCGTCCTCGGTCACGAACTGCGTCTCCACCGACGGGGGCACGGTGAACTCCAGGCCCAGGCCGATGTCCGAGCTGCCGTTGGCCACCGAGGCCAGCAGGTCGTCATTGCGCATGTCGTGCAGCTGCAGGTCCACCATCGGGTGGGACTGCTGCCAGAGGGCGAGCCACGGCGCCAGCAGGTGGGTGGTGGAGGGGATGCAGCTGATGCGCACGGTGTCGGCCTGGTATTTGAGCAACTGCTGCAGATCCTGCACGCCTTGCACAAAGTTGTTGATCATCCATTCCACCTGCGGACGCACGGCTTCGCCGGCCGATGTCAGGCGGACATGGTGCGTGCTGCGGTCAAACAAGGCGGTGCCCAGCAGCGTCTCCAGCTCACGGATGGCCGAAGACAGTGCGGGCTGGCTCATGGACAGCGCCTGCGCGGCACGGCTGAAGCTGCGGTGCGTGGCCACTTCCTTGAAGCAGCTGAGCTGGCGCAGCGACGGCGTCGGCAGGGGTTTTCGGGTCAGCTCGGCGTCTGGCATATAACGGTCAATACCTTTTTAGTAATCAAACAGAGGAGTCATTGAACTCGTCTATAGATGGTCTCACTACTATCAATAATGATCAAGCAATTAGTGAATTCTAAAAGTAATTAAATGTCACTTGATCACGAGGGGTCGGAGTGAACGCTGACATACCTTGGTATTTTATCGGCTCTATGAGGCATTGCGTTTCATTTGTTTGTGTCATCGCAGCGGGCCCAGGGCGACATTGGTGGGGCGGGCAGACGGGGACCTGCACGGCCCAGGCGGCGCCACGGGGCTGATGCAAAAAAGTCACAAAAAGTGGAGAGAACAGGCTGAACGAGGCTGACTACTGGAAGGATGGCCGCTGACCGCCGCTGTTAGATGGTTTCGTCCAGCCCGATGGTCTGCAGGTGGCTGGTGTCGCCCCAGCCCACCAGGGTCAGGCCGCTGTCCGGCGTCCACAGCAGGCGGTTGACGCTGGTATTGGCCAACTCCCAGGTGCGGGGGGCCTGGATGTCTTGGCGCGTGGCCAGGCGGTAGAGGCAGTCAAGCACGCCGCCATGGGCTACCAGCGCGATCTGCTGGCCCAGGTGGTTGGCGGCCAGTTCGGCCACCACTTGGGATACGCGCGCCTGCAGCGTCTGCAGTGACTCGCCCTGGGGCGGGGCAAAGACCGGGTCACGCTTGCGCCAGCGCAGGGCCGAGGGCGGGTCTGACACCTCGATGTCGGCAAAGCGGGAGCCTTCATAGTCGCCAAAGCTGCGCTCGCGCAAGGCACTGTGGGTGGCGAGCGGCGCGCCATTGGCCAGCGCCAGCGCCTGGGCGGTGCGCAGCGCGCGCTGCAGATCACTGCTGTAGATATGGGCCAGCGGGGTCTCGGCCAGCGCCTGGGCCAGTTGCCGGGCCTGACGCTCGCCGGTGGCGTTCAGCGGTATATCGGTATGTCCCTGGATGCGTGCGGCAAGATTCCAATCGGTCTCCCCGTGTCGAATGGCAATGATCTGGGTGCTGTGCATGCGTTCCTTGTTATTGGGGTTTGGCGGCGGGCGTAGCGGGACTGACAGTGGCAGGTGCAGCGGTTGCAGCTGGAGTGGATGCGGGCTGGGCAGCGGCGGGCGCACCGACCGTGGTGCTGACGCGGCGCGGGCCTTGCGGCGGCTTGGGAAAGCCGTTGAGTGCCGAGTCGAACAAGATGCGGTAGATCACCTGGTCATCGACCCAGACATCCTCGTAGCGGGCCGAGGTCTCATAGACCACCTGCTGGGTCTGGACATCGCGCAAGGTCAACTGCACGGCGCGGTAGTGCAGCGAGGGGCCGGTGTCGCGCCAGGCGATGCCACCGCGCCAGCCCCAACCCCAGCCGGGTCCCCAGCCCAAACCGCCATAGGGGTTATAGGGGCTGCCGGGCAGCAGCCAGCTGTCGGGAATGTAACGAGCTTGTACGTCGATCTGCGCGATCACGCTGCCCTGGCTATCGTCGCGGCGCAGACCCACACCGGCCAAGGATGCCTGGGCCTGTTGCACGACGGTATCAAATTGTGGACCCATTGCGACCTGGGAGGGGAGCAACTGCAGCCGGTAGGTGGGTGGCGCAGGTATTTGCTGCAAGGTGGAGTAGCTTTGCACATCGCTGTCGATGGTGCGCACGCCGGCGCAACCGGCCAGCCAGAGGCTGGCGCAGGCCAGCGCGGCCATGCCGGCGATGCGACGCCACTGGGGCATGCCAGGCAGGGCTGCCCGGTCAAAAGAACGATACATGGTGCCGTCTCCCGAAAAAAAAGCGCTGCGCCATAAGGACACAGCGCATGCGCTCAACGATAAACGCTTGGAGCGGCAGCGGCTGTCAGTCAGGGGCGACAAGCAGGGCTGCATGGCTCAAGCAAACGTGGATCAGCCCAATTGCACCACCTGCATGCCCGCGGGCAGCGAGGGGTTGCTGGGCAGGTCATCGTGGTCAAAGGCCTTGTCACCGTTTTCGTCGGCAATGCCGGTAGGCTTGGCGTTCTGGAAGTCGAACAGCTTGGGGTCAGCCAGGTGGGTGGGCACCACATGCTGCAGCGCGCGGAACATGTTGTTCACGCGGCCGGGGTGCTTGCGGTCCCACTCGCGCAGCATGTCACCAATCATCTGGCGCTGCAGGTTTTCCTGGCTGCCGCAGAGGTTGCAGGGGATGATGGGGAAGTCGCGGTACTGGGCCCAGCGCTCGGTGTCCTTCTCGGGCACATAGGCCAGCGGGCGGATTACCACATGCTTGCCGTCGTCACTGACCAGCTTCGGGGGCATGGCCTTCATGATGCCGCCGTGGAACATGTTGAGCATCAAGGTCTGCACGATGTCATCGCGGTGGTGGCCCAGCGCCACCTTGTTGCAGCCCAGCTGGTCGGCCACCTTGTACAAAATGGCGCGGCGCAGGCGCGAGCACAGACCGCAGGTGGTCTTGCCCTCGGGCACCACACGCTTGACGACGCTGTAGGTGTCCTGGTTCTCGATGTGGAAGTCGACCCCCACGCTTTGCAGGTACTCGGGCAGCACATGCTCGGGAAAGCCGGGCTGCTTCTGGTCCAGGTTCACGGCCACCAGGTCGAACTTGATGGGCGCGCGGGCGCGCAGCTTCATCAGGATGTCGAGCAGGGTGTAGCTGTCCTTGCCGCCGGACATGCAGACCATCACCTTGTCGCCGTCCTCGATCATGTTGTAGTCGCCAATGGCGCGCGCCACCTCACGGCACAGGCGCTTTTCCAGCTTGTGGTTCTCGCGCTGGATCTTCAGGCGCTTTTCGTTGGAGGCCGATGCCTGCGCATCGTCGCTGGCGTCGTCAAAGTCCCATCCGTTCGCGGCGGCGGGCTGGGGCTGGAGGAGTGCGGTATCGGTGGGGGCGTTCATAGGTTCACCATTGTCCGGTTTCGGTGCGGATTGCAACTTCGCAATCGTCAAAAATCTCTAGCTTGGCGATCTTCACGCGAACGCCACGCACATTGGGCAACTGCATCAGCCGCTGGGCGACCTTGCCGATCAGGGTCTCGAGCAGGTTGACGTGCTCTGCCGTGCATTCATCGATGATGATCTGGCGCACCTTGCGGTAATCCAGCACATGCATGATGTCGTCATCACTGGGCGCCAGGGGCTGCTGGCCCATGTTGATTTCCGCATCCACCAAGATGGGTTGCGGCGCAGTCTTCTCGTGGGCGAGGATGCCTAAATTGGCATCAAAACGCAGGCCCGTCAAGCTCAGGGTTTGCAACCCGGTGTCAAATGTCGTCATAAAAACAGCAAGGCAGCGAAGAATCGCTACATCATCGAAAAATCGCGGTCAAACCGCATCAGGTGCTGGCCGCCGTCCACCAGCAGGCTGGTGCCTGTGATGGAGCTGTTGTCCAGCGCAAAGCGCACCGTGGCGGCCACATCGTCTGCGGTGGACGAGCGCCCCAGCGGGCTCATGCGGTGCAGGGCCTCGAACTTCTCATCGCTCAGGTAGTCGCTGGTCAGGGTCAAACCCGGCGCCACACCGACCACCCGCAGACGCGGCGCCAGCGCCTGGGCCAGCAAGGTGTTGGCCGCTTCCAGCGCCGCCTTGCTCAAGGTGTAGCTGACAAAGTCGGGGTTCATGTTCCACAGCTTCTGGTCGAGCAGGTTCACCACCACGCCCTGGGCCGGGTCGCCCCGCTGGCAGATATGCTGGTGCAGCAGCTGGGCCAGCACAATGGGCGCGGCCGTGTTGCTGCGCAGGTGGCGCTCCAGCGCGGCATAGCCAAAGTCGGCGGCGCCGTCGTGCTCGAACAGCGAGGCACTGTTGACCACCGCATCGACCTGGCCGAAATGGGCCACCACCCGAGGCAGCAAACCGCGCACCGCGGCCTCGTCGTCGAAATCGGCGTCAAAATGGCCGCTCAGGCCCGACAGCGCGGCGCACTCGGCGGCGGTCTGCGCGGCCTCGGCGGCCGAGCCCCGGTAGTGCACCGCCACCTGCCAGCCATGGCGGGCCAGCCCAAGCGCAATCACCCGGCCCAGGCGCTTGGCAGCGCCGGTGACCAGTACGGTGCGTGGGGTCGAAGAAGGCATGGGCATGGCAAGCGCTCAGCAAGCGGCGACAATAGGGGGGTGAATACAGAACCCTCTAGTTTAACGACTGTGCTGGCCAAGCGCATGGCTGAGGCTATTGCCCAGGCCGGCGGTTGGATCCCGTTTGATGACTTCATGCGCATGGCGCTTTATGAGCCCGGCCTGGGCTACTACGCCAATGACCGCAGCAAGTTTGGCGTCATGCCCGAAGAGGGCAGCGACTTTGTCACCGCGCCCGAGCTCTCGCCGGTGTTTGGCGAGCTGGTCGCCGCCCAGGTGCAGGATGCCTTTGCCCACACCCAGACCAGCGAGGTCTGGGAGTTTGGCGCCGGCACCGGCGCCCTGGCCGAGCAGCTGCTGTCCACCCTGGGCCCCGCCTGCACGCGCTACACGATTGTCGATGTCTCGGGCAGCCTCCGCCTGCGCCAGCAAGAGCGCCTGGCCCGCTTTGGCGACCAGGTGCAGTGGGCCGACAGCCTGCCCGCGCAGATGCAGGGGGTGGTCGTCGGCAACGAGGTGCTTGACGCCATGCCGGTCAAGCTTGTGCTGCGCCAGCAGGGTGTGTGGCAGGAGCGCGGCGTGGTGGTGGCCAGGGCCGATGGCGGCGACATCCGCTTTGGCTGGGCCGAGCGCCCGACCCCATTGCGCCCGCCGTTGGAGCCGGACCTACCGCTCGAGGCCGAGTACCTGACCGAGATCCACCCGCAGGGCGAAGCCTTTGTCGCGACGCTGGCCGACCGCATCACGCGCGGCGCGGTGCTGCTGATCGACTATGGCTTTGGCGAATCCGAGTACTACCACCCGCAGCGCCACATGGGCACCCTGGTCTGCCACCATCTGCACCAGGTCGACAGCGACCCACTGGTGCTGGTGGGGCTGAAAGACATCACCGCGCATGTGAACTTCACTGGCATTGCCGTGGCCGCGCAGGAAGCCGGCATGGATGTGCTGGGCTACACCAGCCAGGCCCATTTCCTGATCAACTGCGGCCTGGGTGCCAAGCTCGATCAGCTCGAAGTGATTGCCCGCAGCAAGGCGGCCAAGCTGATGATGGAGCACGAGATGGGCGAGTTTTTCAAGGCCATCCTGCTGAGCAAGGGCGTGGCCGTCTGGGAGCCAGCGGGCTTTGTGCAGGGCGACCGCATGCACCGGCTGTAGGCTCCGTCGCGGGCGACAGATGCGCAGTGGGCACAAGGCGGGCGCAAGGGGTGCGCAGTGTGGCGTGGGCTGAACCGGCCCGGCTGGGCCGACAAAAGATGGCTGCCGGTGCCAAGCCCTGACACATGCCCGCCGCCCGGTGCGTCCGATCTGGTCGCGCCCGGCACGGGGCATGCAGGCTGGCTTGTGCTGCACCGACAGACTGCCATCATGGCGGCGCTGCATGACGGCCTGATGACAGCGCAACAACACAGCAGCGCCGTAGCGCCCTTCATCGGTTTGCGCATAAAGATACGCGTTTTCATTCGTTTTCTGATGGCAGCGCGCCTTCTACAGTGGGCCTATCACTGGTCCGCCAAGGAAAGCTGCCATGTCCGCGCTGTTTGATGTTCTGACTGCCCACCCGTTCTTCTTCCGCCGCCCGGTGCCTGACAGCGCCAGCCCGGTGGGCAGCGGCGCGGGCACCGCGCAGGCCTTCAGCCTGCGCCCCATCCAGCAGCCCGCTGGCGCCCAAACCCGCCTGGGGGTGGAGGTGGTAGGCCTGGACCTGTCCCGCCCGCTGGGCCCGGACGACTTTGCCCGGCTGCAGCAGGCGCACCAGGACCACAGCGTCGTGGTCTACCGCAACCAGCGCATCAGCCCGGCCGAGCAGATTGCCTTCAGCCGCCGCTTTGGGCCGCTGCAGCGCCATGTGCTGCGCAACTACCAGTTGCCGGGCCATGACGAGATCCTGATCGTCTCCAACATCATCGAAAACGGCCAGCCCGTGGGCTTGGGCGACGCCGGGGCCTACTGGCACTCCGACCTGTCCTACAAGCCCCAGCCTGCGATGGGGTCGCTGTTGCATGCGCAAGAGCTGCCCGAGGTCGGTGGTGACACCTTGTTTGCCGACCAGGTCGCGGCCTACGAGGCGCTGCCCTATACCCTCAAGCAGCAGCTGGTGGGCTTGCTGGCCGAACACAGCTATTTGCTCAAATATGAGGCACTGCGCGAGCGCAATGCCTTCCGCCCTGCGCTCACTGCTGCGCAGGTGGCCGAGGTCAAGCCCGCCGTACACCCGGTGGTGCGCACCGATCCGCAGACGGGCCGCAAGTCCTTGTTTGTCAGCGAGCATTTCACTACCCGCATCCTGGGCCTGCCCGAGGGCCGCTCGGCCGCGCTGCTGGCCGAGCTGTTTGCCCACAGCACCCAGCCGCAGTTTGTCTACCGCCACCACTGGCGTGACCGGGATATGGTGTTCTGGGACAACCGCGCGGTGCTGCACCTGGCCACCGGCGTGCCGGCCGGCCAGCGCCGCAAGCTCTACCGCACCACGATCGAAGGGGATGTTCCGGTATGAACGCCCCCTCCCAAACCTTGCGCGCGACCGGGCTGCCCGGCCCGCAACGCCACCAACCGCTGTTTCTGCTGTCGCTGCGCCTGGCCGCCGCCTGTTGTTGATCGCCAGCGCCCGCCATTGCGGCGGCGCTGCCCGCTCCTGACAACGGCGATTGACGCCCATCACCAGTGCCTGCCCACCCGCTCCCACAGCGCGGTGGTGCTGCGCTGCGGCCAAACGATTCCAGCCATACCTCTTGACGCACTATGAACATCCGCAATCCTTGGGCGCTGCGCAGCCAGCCGCCCGGCAAACAGTCCACCACATCTTCCAGTCGTCCCGCTGCCGCCGCCCATGGCGCCAGCCTCGGCTCTGCCAGCAAGCATGCGGCAGCCGTGCTGGCCGCCACCGCTGCGCTCTGGGGCGTGGCTTTAGGCGGCGCGCAGGCGGCCGAAGGCCAGCTGCGCATTGCGCAGCAGTACGGCATCGTCTATCTGCTGCTCAATGTGGCGCAGGACCAGCAGTTCATCGAAAAGCAGGGCAAGGCCCAGGGGGTGGACATCAAGGTCAGCTACCTGCAGTTCTCCGGCGGCCCGGCGGTCAACGATGCGCTGCTCTCGGGCAATGTCGATATTGGCGGCGCCGGCGTTGCGCCGCTCTTTACGCTCTGGGACCGCACCAAGGGCAAGCAGAACGTCAAGGGCGTGGCGTCGCTGGGCAACTTCCCCTACTACCTGGTCAGCAACAACCCGCAGGTCAAGACGATTGCCGACTTCAGCGACAAGGACCGCATTGCCACGCCGGCCGTCGGCGTCTCGGTGCAGTCGCGCGTGCTGCAGTATGCCTCGGCCAAGCTCTGGGGCGAGCAGCACTACCAGCGGCTTGACAAGCTGCAGGTGGCCTTGCCGCACCCCGATGCGGCAGCGGCCATCCTCAAGGGCGGCACCGAGATTACCGCGCACTTTGGCAACCCGCCGTTCCAGGAGGTGGAGCTGGCTGGCAACCCCAATGCGCGCATTGTGCTCAACAGCTATGAGGTGCTGGGTGGGCCGGCCTCGTCCACCGTGCTCTACGCCACCGAGAAGTTCCGCCAGGAAAGCCCCAAGACCTACCGGGCCTTCCTCGATGCGCTCGATGAATCGGCCCGCTTCGTGCAGGCCAACCCCGAGCAGGCGGCCGATATTTTTTTGAAGAGCGGTGGCGGCGGCAAGGTCGATCGCAACCTGATCCTGCAGATCATCAAGAACCCGCAGGTGCAGTTCACGATCCAGCCGCAGAACACCGTGGGCCTGGGCCAGTTCCTGCAGCGGGTGGGGGTGATCAAGACCAAGCCCGAATCGGTGCGCGACTATTTCTTTGACGACCCGCGCATCTCCGGGGGGAGCTGAGATGCGCTGGCCCCACGTTTTTGCGCAGGAGGGTGATGTTGCGCTGTCGCGCGGCAGTTGGCTGCGCAGCGCTGCCGAGCCCTATGCCAGCCTGGCCGAGGCCGAGCTGGCCGACCGCCTGGTCAGCCGTGCCCACCCCATCCCATCAGCGGCACCCAGCCAGACCTTGCACAGCCAGGCTGCGCAGGCGGGCGGCGCCTTGCTGGAAGTCGACCAGGTCAGCATCGACTATGTGACCAACGAGCGCGTGCTGCGTGCCACCCACCAGGTCAGCCTGCAGGTGCATGCGGCCGAGCGCTTTGTGCTGCTGGGGGCGTCTGGCTGCGGCAAATCAACCCTGCTCAAGGCCATGGCCGGTTTTGTGCCGGTCAGCGAAGGGGCGATCCGCCTGGCTGGCCAACCGGTCGAGGGCCCCGGGCCAGACCGGGTGATGGTGTTCCAGGAGTTTGACCAGCTGCCGCCTTGGAAGACGGTGCGTGAGAACGTGATGTTCCCGCTGCTGGCCTCGCGCCGCTGCAGCAAGGCCGAGGCGCGCGAGCGCGCCGACCTCTACCTGGACAAGGTGGGGCTGAGCCGCTTTGCCGATGTGCACCCGCACCAGCTATCAGGTGGCATGAAGCAGCGCGTGGCCATTGCCCGTGCGCTGGCCATGCACCCGCAGGTGCTGCTGATGGACGAGCCCTTTGCGGCCCTCGATGCGCTGACACGCCGGCGCATGCAGGAAGAGCTGCTGGCGCTGTGGGACGAGCTGCGCTTCACGCTGGTCTTTGTCACCCATTCGATCGAGGAGGCGCTGGTCGTGGGCAGCCGCGTGGCCATTCTCTCGCCCCACCCCGGGCGCTTGCGGGCCGAGATCAACGCCCATGCCTTTGGCCTGGCGAGCGGCGGCAGCGCCGAGTTCGAGGCCGCGCACCAGCGCATCCACCGGCTACTGTTTGACGAAGACCGTGCTGGCGCGCCCACCGCCGCTAGCCTGGACAGCAGCGCAACCACTGGCTTGCGCCGCGTGGCCTGATACGAGAAACGAGACCCGCTATGGCATCCACCCCCCTGACGGCCTGGCCTGGCGCTGCCAAGGCCCTGCCACCGCTGCGGCCCGAGGCCGAATACTCGCTGCCCGATGCCCCGGCACACCTGGCGGTGCGCCGCTTGCCGCTGGCCAAACGCTTGCTCCAGCATCCGGCCTTGCGCAAGGCCATCATTCTGGTGGTGCTGGCCACCCTGTGGGAGCTGGCAGCGCGCTGGCAGAACAACGACCTGCTCCTGCCCACCTTCAGCCAGACGGCTGCGACCTTGCTGCGCGAGCTGGGCAATGGCGCGCTGCTGGGCAAGGCGGCGATATCGTTGGGCATCTTGCTGCAAGGCTATCTGCTGGGCGTGGCCGGGGCCTTGCTGCTGACGCTGCTGGCGGTATCGAGCCAGTGGGGGCGCGATGTGCTGACCACCTTGACCAGCATGTTCAACCCTCTGCCTGCAATTGCGCTGTTGCCCCTGGCCTTGCTGTGGCTGGGCCTGGGGCAGGCCAGTTTGCTGGCGGTGCTGGTGCATTCGGTGCTCTGGCCGCTGGCGCTGGCCACCTATGCCGGCTTTCAGTCGGTGCCCGAGACCTTGCGTATGGCCGGCCGCAACTATGGCCTGCGCGGCGCGCGCTATGTGCTGCAAATCCTGGTTCCTGCGGCGCTGCCGTCCATCCTGTCGGGCCTGAAGATTGGCTGGGCCTTTGCCTGGCGCACCCTGATTGCCGCCGAGCTGGTGTTTGGGGCGTCGTCGGGCAAGGGCGGCCTGGGCTGGTACATCTTCCAAAGCCGCAACGAGCTCTATACCGACCAGGTGTTTGCCGGGCTGGCCCTGGTGATCATCATTGGCCTCTTGGTCGAGAACCTGGGCTTTCACCCGTTGGAGAGGGTCACCGTCAAGCGCTGGGGTGTGCAGCGCTGACGCGGCTTGTGCGATGCGGCTGCTGTGGCCGCCCTCCAACAAACGGCCGCGCGCCGGCAGCGCTGGAAATGTAGGACATTGGCGATTGTTAAAGATTGCTGGATGTTGGGCATAGCATTTTTGCAATCATTTATTGCATACTGATAGGTTTTGCGGTGCCTGACCGTGCCCATTGGGGGCCGGCGGGCTGCTGCGGCGCGCCTGTGACAGACGGGGCGTGCTCCCAACAGGGGTGTACCTATGACCAATTCTTCTTCAGATACTGCGGTGTCGCCCGAGGCCGACGCCGCGGCCTCGGAGCCGGCTGCGCAGGCGCCGCAGGCCAGCCAGCGCTCGACCATGTCGCTGCCGGTGGTGGTGCCTGCACTGCTGGTGCTGGGCGTCCTGCTGCTTGTTTGCGTGCTGGCGCCCGATGCCGCAGACCGCCTGTTCTCGGGCGCGCAGCGCTGGGTGGTGGCCAGTTTTGACTGGTTCTATGTGATGGCGCTGAGCGCCTTCTTGCTGTTTTTGGTGGTGCTGGCGGCCAGCCGCTATGGCGATATCCGCCTGGGGCCCGATGACGCCAAGCCCGAGTTCAGCTTTGTCTCCTGGTCATCGATGCTGTTTGCCGCCGGCATGGGCATTGGCCTGATGTACTTTGGCGTGGGCGAGCCGCTGCAGCATTTCCTCAACCCGGCCACACAGGAGCCGGGCACGCCCGCCGCCGCGCGCGAGGCGATGGAGGCCACGTTCTTCCACTGGGGCTTTCATGCCTGGGCGGTCTACGGCACCATGGGCCTGGTGCTGGCCTATTTCGGCTTTCGCTACAACCTGCCGCTGACGATGCGCTCGGGCCTGTATCCGCTGCTGCGCGAGCGCATCAACGGGCCCATTGGCCACGGCGTCGATGCGTTTGCGCTGGTGGGCACCATTGCCGGTATTGCCACCACCTTGGGCTATGGCGCGCGCCAGATCGCCGCCGGCATCCACACCTTGACCGGCTGGGAAACCGAGACCTCCGGGTTCCTGGTGGCCGTCATCGTCGTGGTGGTGACCCTGGCCAGCCTGTCTGCGCTGCTGGGCGTGGACAAGGGCGTGCGGCGACTGAGCGAATTCAACATGCTCCTGTCGGTGCTGCTGCTGAGCTTTGTCATCATCGCCGGCCCCACCGCGCATATCTTCAAGGCCTTGAGCGAGAACATCGGCAACTACCTGCAGGGCCTGGTGGGAATGTCGCTGCGCACCTTCGCCTATGCGCCGTCGCGCGAGGAGGGCTGGTTTGGTGGCTGGACGATTCTGTACTGGGCCTGGTGGGTGAGCTGGTCGCCCTTTGTCGGCCTGTTCATCGCGCGCATCTCGCGCGGCCGCACGGTGCGCGAGTTCGTCATCGGCGTGCTGCTGGTTCCCACCGCGTTCAACCTGCTGTGGATGACGGCCTTTGGCAACAGCGCGATCTGGACCGACAGCCATGTGGCCGCTGGTGCACTGGCGCAGACTGCCACCAATGTGGACGCCTTGCTGTTCCGCTTCTTCGAGTACCTGCCCTGGGTCAAGCCGGTCTCGTGGCTGGCGGTGCTGCTGATTGGCGTGTTCTTCATCACCTCGGCGGACTCGGGCGCGCTGGTGGTCAACTCCATCGCTTCGCGCGGCAACCACGAGTCGCCCGTCTGGCAGCGCCTGTTCTGGTGCGTGCTGCTGGGCCTGACCTCCATCGTGCTGCTGCTCGCCGGCGGCCTGGGCGCCCTGCAGGCGGTGACCCTGGTGACCGCCTTGCCGGTGGCCTTCATCATGCTGGTGCTGTGCGTGGGGCTGTGGCGCGGCATGGTGGCCGACTTGGCCCATTACTCGCCCGACCTGGCGCCCGCCACCAACTTCTGGAGCGGCCAGCACTGGCGCAAGCGCCTCGAGCAGATCGTGCACCAGCCGCACAAGGACGATGTACAGCGCTTCCTCAGCACCACCGTGCTGCCTGCGATGAACGAGGTGGCTGCAGAAATGCAAAAGCGGGGCTTGCAGGCGCATGTGCAAGACAGCCTGGAGGGCGATGCCGACAGCGAAGCACGCCTGGTCGTGCCGGTCGAGCAGCTGCGCGACTTTGTCTACGGCGTGCGCGCCGTGCGCCGCACCATGCCCACGTTCACCGTGCGCGAGAGCGCCGGCAGCAACGCGCGCCGCTATATGTATGAGCCGGTGACTTTCTTCGAAGATGGGCGCTCGGGCTATGACGTGCAGTACTTGCGCAGCGAGGAGCTCATCGCCGACATCCTGCGCCAGTACGAGCGCTATCTGTCCCTCAGCGCAGACAAGCGAACGCAACTCTTGAACCGGGCACCAGGGCATACGGATCCGGTGTAAGTTTTTTGTGGCCACCTTCGGGTGGCTTTTTCTTTTTGTGTCTTGTCTGGTTATGCGCTGGGGGGTGAATGCTCTGGCGCTGCTGACTTTGGCTGGGGCGCTGGCAGTCTTCGTATTGGGGTGGCGATATGGGCGCGTAGGCTTTGTTGCGGGGGCTTGCCATACAGGCGTATTGTCTGCGCCCCCGACGTCGCGCCTACGCGCCCATCTCGCCATTGGTGGTGGTGGTTCGGACGCTGCGCTCGCTGCATGGGTGGCTGTTTTGAACAGCCAGCGCGTTAGGTTCTTTGGGTGGTTCCTGCAATCGCCGACAATGGCGGCTTCTTTGCCGCCTTTGCTTTTTGCAGCCTCTGTCATGCCTTCTTGTCTGTTCACCAACGCCCATGTTTTTACCGGTCGCAGCGAGAGCGATTTCGCCTCGGCTTTTGTGGTGGAGGATGGCATGGTGCGCTGGGTGGGGCATGTGGGTGATGCGTCGCAGCCGGCGGCCGACCAGCAGGTGGATTTGCAGGGGCGCACAGTGGTGCCGGGCTTTATTGATGTGCATACGCATCCCACCTTTTTGTCGCAGATCGTCGATGCAGTGCCTTGCACGGTGCCGCTGGTTGAAGACATTCCGGGGCTGATTGCGGCGTTGAAGAGCCACCCCAAGGCGGGGCTGGGGCCCAACGACTGGATTGAGGGCTGGGGCTATGACGAGTCCAAGCTGAAGGAAGGGCGCACGCCCACGCGCCATGACCTGGATCTGGTATCGACCACGCAGCCGGTCTATGTGGGCCGCTCCGACTGCCATTCGGGCATTTGCAACAGCCGCGCGCTGGCGCTGGCGGGCATTGGCAAGGATACGCCCGACCCCATCGGCGGCCACTTTGGCCGCGATGCCGATGGCTCGCCCAATGGCGTCTTGACCGAGCTGGCGGCCAACAGCGTGGTGCAGCGCGCCAAGGCGGTGCTGGACTACGCGCAGGCGGTGGGGAGCCTCGCGCGCACCTCGCAGCGCTTTAGCGAGCGCGGCATTGTCGCGGTGACCGACATGATGGCCTTCACCCAGCCCTTCCACCACCTCGATGTCTACCGCGATGCCGCCCAGGCCGGCTTCAAGCAGCAGGCAGCGCTGTATTTTTCCTGGGAGCCCTGCAAGGGCGACTTGTTGGCGGGGCTGCAGGCCGCGCAAAAGGAGGGCCGCATCAAGATTGCCGGCATCAAGTTGTTTGCCGATGGCTCCATCTCTGGCAAGACGGCCTGGTGCAGCTGCGCCTACAAGCACACGGGCAGCCTGTTTGGCATGTCCTTGCTCAGCAGCGCGGCGCTGGCGCAGGCCTATGCATGGTCAGTGGCCAATGGCGCGCAAATGGCGATGCATGCGATGGGCGATGCGGCCCTGCAGCTGGTGATTGACTTCTTTGCCGATAAAAAGCCCTGGCTGCCTGCGGGCGTGCCTTCGGTGCGCTTGGAGCACGCCACCTTGCTCAAGCCCGCGCAGATTGCGCAGATGAATGCGATGCCGATGCAGTGGGGCGTGGCCACGCAGATCATCTTCATGTTTGCCGAGTACGAGGCGTATACCGAGAACCTGGTCGATTCCGAGTTTGACCAGTCCTACGCGCTCAAGACCTTTTATGACGAGATCGACCATGTGGCGCTGTCGTCCGACGCGCCGGCCACCACCTGGGCCGATCCGGACAATGTCTTTGTCTCCATCCAGGCTGCCGTGCAGCGCCGCGCCTACAACGGCGCCCCGATTGTGGACAGCCAGGCGCTGACGGTGCCCCAGGCCCTGCTGCTCTACACCGCACGCGCGGCCAGCCTGTCGCCGTTTGAGGGCCAACTGGGCCAGATCGCCCCCGGCTTTGAGGCCAGCTTTGCGGTGCTGGACCGCGATATCTTCACCGTGCCGGTTGCCGAAATTGGCAGCCTGCGCGTGCAAGCCACCTGGATTGCCGGCGAGCAGGTCTACTGCGCCGCATGATGGCTTCGCGACCCATTCACCTGCCGGAGGCGCTGCGATGATCCGCTGGCTGATTGTCATTTTCCTCGCGCTGCTGCTGCTCAACGGCTTTGCCGCGCTGCTGCGCAAACTGGGGCTGGGGCGGCTGCCGGGGGATTTCGAGATTCGGCTGTTTGGCAGAACCCTGTGGCTGCCGATTGCGACGACCGTGGTGCTGAGCCTGCTGGCGGCCGGGATTGCGCGCTGGCTGTAAGCCCAGGGAGCGCCGACCACTGCTGCACCGCAGCATCTGTCATGGTTGTAAGCAAATCTCGGGGGTGGATAGACCCGCCGCCCCTGGAGCGCCTTGTCAGCTAAGGGAAAGCTTGTAAACAAATTGTCACCGTGCTTTCATACACTGGCGCGATGTCAAGCATTGAGTTACGGCAGGTTGCCAAATCCTGGGGCAGCACCACGGCGCTGCATGCGGTCGATCTGCAGATCGCGCCGGGCAGCTTTTGCGTGCTGCTGGGCCCCTCGGGCTGCGGCAAATCGACGACCCTGCGCATCATTGCAGGGCTGGAGACCGCCAGCGCCGGCCAGGTGCTGATTGGGGGGCGCGATGTGACGCAGCTGCCGCCAGCACAGCGCGGCATTGCGATGGTGTTCCAGAACTATGCGCTGTTTCCGCATCTGTCGGTGGCCGAGAACATCAGCTTTGGCCTGGCAGTGCGCAAGGTGCCCAAGGCCGAGGCCGACAAACGTTTGAAGGATGCAGCCGAGCTGCTGGGCCTGTCGCAGCTGCTGGAGCGCAAGCCAGGCCAGCTCTCGGGCGGCCAGCAGCAGCGCGTGGCGCTGGGCCGGGCGCTGGTAGCCCAGGCCCATGTCTGCCTGATGGATGAGCCGCTGTCGAACCTGGACGCGCAGCTGCGCCAGGAGATGCGAGCCGAGCTGCGCGAGCTGCAGCAGCGCCTGGGGCTCACGGTGGTCTATGTCACCCATGACCAGACCGAAGCGATGAGCATGGCCGACCAGGTGGTGCTGCTGCACCAGGGCCGGGTCGAGCAATGTGCGACCCCGCGCGAGATGTATGCGCGTCCGGCCAGCACCTTTGCGGCGCGCTTTATTGGCACACCGGCGATGAACTTGCTGCGGCTCAGCGAAGGCGCCATTGCCGGCAGCCAGGTGCAGCTACCGGTGCCAGCTGGCGCGGCATTGCTGGGTCTGCGACCCGAGGCGCTGCATTGCCTGGGGGCTGAGGGCGTGGATGCGCAAGTCATCGGCACGGAATACCTGGGCGCCGATATGGTGCTGCGCTGCGCGATTGGCAGCGAGCAGATCACCGTGCGCGCACCCGGCCAGCAGGCAGTGGCCGTGGGCCAGGCGCTGCGCCTGGCCTGGCGCGCGGAAGACATGCATTTCTTCGATGCCGATGGTCGGCGCATGGCCTGATGCAAGCCCTTTTTCTTTGACTGAACTGTTTGTGCAGCGCCTGCAGGCAGGCGCATAACCCGAGGAGTGATTCCGTGCAACGCAATATCTTTTTGAAGACCCTTGCCGTATCGGCCGTCGCCATGCTGGGCCTGGGTGCGGGCCTCGCGCATGCCGCCGATCCGCTGGAAGTGCCGTTCTACTACCCTGTGGCTGTGGGCGGCCCGATCACCAAGGTGATCGACGGCTATGCGAATGACTTCAACAAGGCGCATCCGCAGTACAAGATCACGCCGATCTATGCGGGCACCTACCAGGAGACCATCGTCAAGGCGCTCACCGCCAACAAGGCGGGCAAGGCGCCGGCCACTTCGGTGCTGCTGTCGACCGACATGTTCACGCTGATCGACGAAGACGCGATCGTGCCGATCGACGACTTTGCCAAGACCGATGCCGACAAGGCCTGGCTCAAGGGCTTCTACCCCGCCTTCATGGCCAACAGCCAGACGGGTGGCAAGACCTGGGGCGTGCCTTTCCAGCGCTCCACCGTGGTGATGTACTACAACAAGGACGCCTTCAAGGAAGCCGGCCTGGACCCGAACAAGGCGCCCGCCACCTGGAAGGAGCTGAGCGAGGCGGCCAAGAAGCTCACCAAGAAAGACGCCAGCGGCAATGTGACCCAGTACGGCATTCAGATCCCGTCGACCGGCTTTGCCTACTGGATGCTGCAGACCCTGACCACCCCCAACGATGTGCTGCTGGCCAACGAGGCAGGCACCAAGGTGAATTTCGACAACCCCAAGGTGATTGAGGCGCTGGACTTCTGGGTCAACCTGGCCAAGGAAGGCCTGCACCCCAAGGGCGTGGTCGAGTGGGGCACGACGCCCAAGGACTTCATGGAAAAGAAGGCCGCGATCATCGTCACCACCACCGGCAACCTGACCAATATCAAGGCCAACGCCAAGTTTGATTTCGGGGTCGGCCAGATTGCCGGCCATGTGCGCAAGGGGGGCTCGCCCACCGGTGGCGGCAATTTCTACATCTTCAAGAAGGCACCCAAGGAGCAGCAGCAGGCCGCCTTCGAATTTGCCAAGTGGGTGACCCAGCCCGAGCGCGCTGCGCAGTGGAGCATGGACAGCGGCTATGTGGCCGTATCGCCCGCCGCCTATGACACGCCGATCCTGAAGCAGTACGGCCAGGATTTCCCGCAGGCGCTGGTGGCCCGCGACCAGCTGCCCGTCTCGGTGGCCGAGTTCTCCACGCATGACAACCAGCGCGTGACCAAGGTGCTGAACGATGCCGTGCAGGCCGCGCTGAACGGCACCAAGACCTCGGCGCAGGCGATGAAGGATGCGCAGAAGGAAGCGGACCGCATCCTGCGCAGCTACCAGTAAAGCCGTACCCGGCGTGGCCTGCTTGCAGACCATGCCGGGCCAGGGCTGGGGCAAGGCCCCAGCCCGGTTGAGAGAACCCAACGCATGAGCGCCTCTTCCTCGTCCATTGCCGGCAGCGGCCAGCGCAGCATCCACGCCTGGTTGCTGCTGCTGCCTGCGCTGGTGCTGCTGGTGGCATTCACCCATTGGCCGGCCGTAGCCACCTTCATCGACAGTTTTTATTCCACCCCCAAGGGCGCGCGTGCGGCGGTGTGGGTGGGTGTCGAGAATTACCAGGCGATGGCCGATGACCCGGTGTTCTGGCAGGCGGTGCGCAACAATCTGTGGTTTGCGGCGGCCACGATTCCCGCGTCCATCGGCCTGGCGCTCTTGATGGCGGTCTGGGTGAACGAGCGCATCGCAGGCCGCACCTTTGTGCGCATGGCGTATTTCACGCCCACGGTGCTGCCGATGATTGCGGTGGCCAATATCTGGTTGTTCTTCTATACGCCGCAGTACGGCCTGCTGGAGCAGGTCACCGGCGCGCTGGGCCTGCCCTCGCACAACTGGCTGGGCAGCCCCTCGACCGCGCTGGGGGCCATCACCTTGGTGGCAGTGTGGAAGGAAGCGGGCTTTTTCATGATCTTCTACCTGGCTGCGCTGCAAACGCTCAACCCCAGCCTGAAGGAGGCCGCCGCCATTGAGGGCGCATCGCGCTGGTACTTTTTCCGCCGGGTGCAGTGGCCGCTGCTGATGCCGACCACGGTGTTTGTGCTGGTCAATGCGGTGATCAATGCCTTCCGCCTGGTCGACCATGTGTTTATCCTGACCCGGGGCGGGCCGGACAATGCCACCACCTTGCTGCTCTACCATCTGTATGAGGTGGGCTTCAAGTTCTGGGATACGGCCTATGCAGCGGCCATCACCGTGGTGCTGGTGGTGGTGCTCTCCAGCGTGGCGCTGTTCCAGTTCTTTGTGCTGGACAAGAAGGTGCACTACCAATGAGCCGCAGCCAAGCCCCTGCCGTCATCTACCGCCACACCTGGCTGGACACCGTTGCCGCCTGGCTGCTGGCGCTGCTGTGGATTCTGCCGCTGGCCTATGCGTTCTGGACGGCCTTCCACCCCAGCGACTACGCGATCCGCTTTGACCTGGCTGCGCCCTGGACCTTGCAGAACTTCCGCAAGGCCTGGGACGCGGCGCCTTTTGCGCGCTACTTTTTGAACACCAGCCTGCTGGTGGCCATGATTTTGGCGGCGCAGCTGGTGCTGTCCACCCTGGCGGCCTTTGCCTTTGCGCGCTACCAGTTCCGGGGCAAGAACATCGCCTTCGCGCTGGTGCTGGTGCAGCTGATGATCATGCCCGACATCCTGCTGGTGGAGAACTACCAGACCATGGCCCGGCTGGGCCTGGTCGATACCTTGTTTGCGATTGGCCTGCCGTACTTTGCCTCGGCCTTTGCGATCTTTTTGCTGCGCCAGACCTTCATGGGCATCCCCAAGGAGCTGGACGACGCCGCGCGTGTCGAAGGGGCCAGCACCTTGCAGATTCTCTGGCGTGTCTATGTGCCGCTGGCCCGGCCCGTCTACACCGCCTTTGCGCTGGTCTCCGTGAGCTTTCACTGGAACAACTTTCTCTGGCCGCTGATCATCACCAACAGCGTGGAATCGCGCCCGCTCACCGTCGGGCTGCAGGTGTTCTCCAGCGTGGAGCAGGGCGTGGACTGGTCCACCATCACTGCCGCCACCTTGATGACCTCGGCGCCGCTGCTCGTCGGCTTTATCCTGTTCCAGCGCCAGTTTGTGCAGAGCTTTATGCGGGCAGGGATCAAATAGCGGAAGGCATCAGCACGCCACCACAGCGCCGCGAGAATGTGGCGCTGAAGTTCTTTGCGGCTGTCCCTTCACTGGCCGATGCGGGCGCTGTGACAGAAAGCCTGGGCGGTGCGCTGCTGCCCAGTAACGGGTCACCCTGTCCCCGCGGCCTGCTGAGCCGCAGTTTCCGCTCAGGCCGGTTGCTGCTGCGTGGTGCAGTGGATGCCGCCGCCGCCCGCCGCGATGGCGTCGATATTGAGCTGCACAATCTCGCGCCCCGGGAACTGCTCGCGCAAGAGGGCGCGGCTGTTGCGGTCAGCGCGGGTATCGCCAAACTCCGCGCTGATCACCGCGCCGTTGCAGACGTAGAAGTTGATATAGCCTGCCGCAAAATCCTTGCCCTCATACTGCGGCCGGACTTCGTCAGGCCCCGGCATGCGCAGCACCTGCAAGGGGCGGCCACGCGCGTCCGCCGCCTTGCGCAAGATGGCCAGGTGGCGCTGGGTGACCGCATATTCTGGCGAGGACCGGTCGTTGTCAACACCGGCAACCACGACCCCGGGCGCGCAGAAGCGGGCATAAAAGTCGGTGTGGCCATCGGTGATGTCGTGGCCGGCAATGCCGGGCAGCCAGATCACCTTGTCTATCCCCAGCACCCGGTGTAATTCCTGCTCGCACTGCGCCTTGCTGACGCCGGGATTGCGGTTGGCGTTGAGCACGCAGCTCTCGGTGATGATGGCGGTGCCCTGGCCATCCACTTCAATGCCGCCGCCTTCCAGGACCAGGCTGCTTTTCAGCAAGGGCACCCCTGCCGTACCGGCCACAAAGGCCGCGACCTGGGCGTCATGGCGGTGGGATTGCTTGCGGCCCCAGCCATTGAAGTTGAAATCCACCCCGGCGAGACCGCCGCCTGCCGTCTTCACAAATACCGGGCCGGTGTCCCGCATCCACAGGTCATCGATGTCTTGAACCAGCAGCTTGACCTTGCTGCCGCACAGGCGCGCGGCCAGGTCGTAGTCCTGGGCGTTGACCAGCATCTGCACCGGCTCCATCTGGGCAATGGTCTGGGCAATCAGTGCCAGGTTGGCCTGTGCGCCCGCCTTCAGCCGCCGGCCCCAGATCGCGTTACTGGCACCAAAGGCCATCCAGGTGGCAGCATGGCGCTCGCCTTCATCGGGCATGCGCCCTTGGCGGTCTGCAGCGGGCGCCGACTGCGCTGGCATGCCCACCGCGCTTCCGGCGACCAAGGTGGCGCCGGCCGAGAGAAATTGTCGTCGTTGCATGGTGGTGGCTCCCATGGGGTCGTTCGCGCCATCGCGCATCACATCTTGACCTGTCTTCATCACTTTTCCAATGGCTCCTGTTCGGAGCCGTTGCGTTGCCGAATAGTCGGACGAGGTCGCATTGTGGATCGCGGTAGGTATGAGATTAAATGATAAGATTTGTGCTAATTCATTAATATCTCTCATATGTCAGAGCCGCGTATCCCTTCGTTGAAGCTGTTGATGGGGTTTGAGGCCGCCGCCCGGCATGGCAGCTTTTCACGCGCAGCCGATGAGCTGCATGTGACCCAGTCTGCGATCAGCCACCAGGTGCAGCAGCTCGAAGCGCAGCTGATGCAGCCGCTGTTTCGGCGTGCGGGGCGCGGTGTGGAGTTGACCATCGCAGGCGAGGTGCTGCTGCGCAGCGTTCAGCGCTCGCTCACCGTGCTGCGCAGCGGCATGGAGCGCATTGGCACCTACCTCGATCCGGGCCTGGTGTCCCTGGTCTGCCCCGCGCCGCTGTTGCGCGGCTGGCTGCAGCCCCGGCTGCCCGCGTTGCATGCGCTGCTGCCCGGGCTGAGCCTGGTGCTGTCGGCCGACGAGAGCGCCCGCTTTGTCGATGAGATCGATGTGGACATTGCCATCAGCCGCAGGCCGCTGTTGCAGCCGGGCTTGGATGAGCGGCCTCTGCTGCAGGACGAATGGCTGCTGGTGGCCGATGCGGGTATCGCCCAGAAGCTGGGCCGCATCCCGCAGGAGCAGCAACACCTGCATGCCGATCTGGTGTGCCTGGAAGAAAGCCTTACTTCCGAAGCCACGGCGCCGCTTTTCCTGGGGCCGCTGGCGCAGTTCCGCAAGCGCGCCATGTATGACGATGCGCGGCTGGTGCTCGATGCCGTGCTAGCCGCGCAGGGCATCGCTTGCTTGCCCAGCCTGTTGGTGGAAGGGAGCGTGGCAAGCGGGCGGCTGCAGCTGCTGCCAGGCTACCCGCGCTTGCCGGGCACCACCTGGTGGCTGTCGGGCGTGTCTGGGCCCGCCCGTTCGGACATGGTTGCGCAGGTCTTCCAGTGGCTGGGCGCGCAAGGCCAACCACGGTGACCGTGTGCCCGGTGCTGCGCCAATGGTGCGAGGCATTTACCCTGCGATGCGCAGGGTCTGAAAATTATGTATGATGAGCATCATGCGAAATGAAACTTCCAACACCCGGGCTGCCGCCAAGCAAGCGACGCATGAGCGCATTGTGTCCGTTGCTGCCCGCGCCATCCGCCGCAGCGGCTATGGCGGCACGGGGGTGGCCGACATCATGAAAGAGGCGGGCCTGACGCATGGGGCCTTCTACGCGCATTTCGCCTCGCGCGAGGCAATGCTGGCAGAAGCTGCGCAGCTGGCGTGTGCAGAGTCTGCTGCCGCGGTGGCCGAGGTTGCGACCCAGGCAACCCCTGACCAGGCCTGGGATGCCGTGCTGCGCGCTTACCTCTCGAAAGCCCATGTGCAGCATGCCGAGCAAGGCTGCCCGCTGGTGGCCTTGGGGTCCGAGACCGCACGCCAGGCGCCGGAAGTGCGCCGCGTGACCACCCAGCACATCAAGGGCATGGTGGATCTCATCGCCCGCCAATCGCCCGATTGGGGGCAGGCGCAAGCGCATGAGCGCGCTATGGTGGCCTTGTCCACGATGGTGGGCAGCCTGCTGCTGGCCCGCGCGGTGGACGACGCGGCGCTGTCGGACAGCTTGCGCGAAGCGGCGCTTCAGCATCTGCTGCCCGCCGATCGGGCGGCAGACCTCGCACCCGGCAGCAGCGCCTAGCAGCGCGCTGCTTTTTTTTGATTTTTAATATGATGAACATCATGCGAGATAAGACCATGCAAGCGTTTGTGCTGGATCGCTATGGCAAAAAGAGCCGGTTGCGGTTGGCGCATGTCGACAAGACGCAGCCGCGCGAGGATGAGGTGCTGGTGGAGGTGCATGCCGCTGGCGTCAACCCGCTGGACGCCAAGATCCGAAGCGGTGAGTTCAAGCGCATCCTGCCTTATCCCCTGCCACTCATCCTGGGCCACGACATCGCTGGGGAGGTGGTCGAGGTGGGATCCCGGGTGCAGAAGTTCAAGCGCGGCGATGCGGTCTATGCGCGGCTCGATGATTTGCACATCGGCGGTTTTGCGCAGTGGGTTGCCGTCAAAGAGGCATCGTTGGCCCATAAGCCCCAAGGCATCACGATGGAGGAAGCGGCTTCCATCCCCTTGGTGGGTTTGACGGCATGGCAGGCCTTGGTTGACAAAGCGGCGTTGCGTCCTGGGCAGAAGGTGTTCATCCAGGCAGGCGCAGGCGGGGTGGGCAGCTTCGCCATCCAGCTGGCCAAGCACCTGGGCGCCACAGTGGCAACCACCGCCAGTGCCGCCAATGCAGCGTTCGTCAAAGGCCTGGGTGCGGATACCGTCATCGACTACAGAGCCCAGAAGTTCGAAGACGTCCTGCACGGCTACGACGTGGTGCTGCACAGCCAGCCCCGGCAGGCGCTCGGTGCATCGCTGCGCGTGCTGCGCAGCGGTGGACAGCTCATCTCCCTCTCAGGCCCCCCCGATCCCGACTTTGGCAAGGCGATCGCTGCACCCCGTCTTTTGACGTGGGTGATGCGGTGGCTGAGCGCAGGCATCCGCGCAAAAGCCAAGGAGCGGGGTGTGGGCTATTCGTTCCTCTTCATGCAAGCCAGTGGCGAGCAGTTGCGCGAGATCGCCGCGCTGATCGAGTCGGGCGCGGTCCGTCCGGTGGTGGATCGCGTTTTTCCCTTCGAATGCACCCCTGAAGCGCTGGCCTATGTCGAGGCCGGTCATGCCAAAGGCAAAGTCGTTATTAAGCGCCCGTGAGCGCTCTTTCAACCTCGGTAAACGTGGAGATTCCCATGAAAATTGCTAACGCTGTCGTTCTTGTCTCAGGTGCCAACCGTGGCATCGGCCAGGCCTTTGTGCGCGAGTTGCTCGCCCGCGGTGCCCGCAAGGTCTACGCCGGTTCACGCGATCCCGCCAATATCAGCCCCCAAGCGGGGGTGCATCCGCTGCGGCTGGATGTCAATAACCCCGAGGATGTGGCGGCGGCCGTGGCGCAGGCGCCCGATGTGACCCTGGTGATCAACAACGCCGGCATCGCCCAGCCGGGAGGCTTTCTCGCCGAAGACAGCGAAGCGGTGGCTCGCCGCATCTTCGAGACCAATTTCTTCGCGGTGCTGCGCATGAGCAAGGCCTTTGCGCCGGTGCTGGCGGCCAATGGCGGTGGTGGCTTGCTCAATGTCTTGTCGATTGCCTCCTGGGTGAATGGCAGCGAACTGGCCGCCTATTCGGCGAGCAAATCGGCCGCCTGGTCGCTGACCAATTCGCTGCGCTACGAACTGGCCGCCCAGAAGACGCAGGTGCTGGGCCTGCACATGGCCTATGTCGATACCGACCTGACACGGGGGCTGGATGCCCCCAAGTCCAGCCCGGCCGACATTGTCAGCCGCACGCTCGATGCGCTCGAAGCGGGGCTGGACGAGGTGCTGGCCGATGACCTGACGCAGCAAGTCAAGCGCGGGATGACGGCGGATCGGCCGAGCTATCTGCCGCAGCGTTCTTAAGCTCTGGCCACCGGCAGCGCCTATCAGCGGTGCAGCACCAGCTGAAAGCCTTCTGACGCTGAAGGCGCTGCAAAGTGCTGGCTGATCAGCTCAAACTGCGCATCGCTGGTTTCAAATGGATGCTCGCCAGACGCATTGCGCACCCGCAGGCGGCGCTTGCATTCCTCCTCGGGCACCTGGAGCCAGTGCAGCGCATGCGGGGCACCGGCTGCCTCAAAAATGCGGCGCGCCCAGGCGCGGGTGGCGGGGGTGTTCGATGGAAAATCCAGCACCACCGAGGTGCCGGCCTGGAGCAGCGCCACGATATGGGGCTGCATTGCGCCGCGCAGCCTGGCGGACAGCAGCACATAGTCCTGGACCGAGACCAGCGCGTCGGGGTAGAGCTGGGCGAGCCAGGCGTCTTCGCTGACCAGTACCGTGCGGGGCTGCGCCGCGAGCTGCCGGGCCAGGGTGGACTTGCCGGAGGCGATCTTTCCGCAGAGCAGGTGCAGGGTGCCGGCATCTGGGTCTCTATCGGCAAATGTATCAGGCGCTTGGCTAGTGTTCATTCCGTCTCCTTCGAGGAAACCCCAGAGACGGAAAACCCACCTCCAGGGTGGGTTGCATGGTGACCTGGCCGCGCGCTATCCCACCGTCGGTATGACGATGCGAATAATTCGGGGGGTGGTGCACAGGGCCATCTGCGCAATGTAGCAGAAGTAAGAACAGAAGGCCGGACAGCGTGCAGCGCTGCGTAGCGTCAGGCGCGCCGCTTGGTCAGGCGGATATCGCCATCGCCCACATCGCGCTCATCGCCCCAGCCCAGGTGGCGGTAGAGGCGCGCGGCGCGGCTGGCTTTGGCTGTCTCCAGCCAGGCTGCTTCATGCTGCGCCAACAAGGCCTGCTCGCCGGCCCGGCACAGCGCGGTGCCCAGACCCCGGCCTTCGCAGCCGCTGCGCACAAACAGTGCAAACAGGCAGGCACTGCGCAGGTCCACCATCGCAAAGCCGGCGACCTCGCCATCGATGGTGGCGACCCAGGCGCAAGGGGCGCTGCGAATAGCCTCGGCAATGGAGGCGGGCGTGATGCCGGCGGCGGCCAGTTCTGCGCTGGTCATGCTGTTTTCCGTGACCGCCAGGCGCACCTGGAACATGGCGTCGACGTCGCCCACGGTGGCAGGGCGGATTTGAAAGGAATCTGGCTGGGGGTTGCGCATCGCCCGACTATAAGCGCGCAGGGGCTGGCTTTGGCTGCAGGCATGGCAAACGCATCGCCGCTGCTGCACAATCACCGGCAACTGCGCCAGCGGGCGCGGCTATCCACAGAGTTTCCCACATGCAAATACTGAGCTGGAATGTGCAATGGTGCTGCGGCCTCGATGGCCTGGCCGATCCGGCGCGCATCGTGCGCCATGCGTTGGCGATGGGCGAGGGCGCGGGCGCGGGCGGCATCGATGTGCTGTGCCTGCAGGAGGTCGCGGTGGGCCACGGCGCGTTGGCGGGCGCGCCGGGTGACCAGGTGGCGCAGCTGCAGGCGTTGCTGCCGGGGTGGCAGCTGTTTTTTGCCGCCACCACCGATGGCTTTGATGCCAGCGGCCAGCGCCGCAGCTTTGGCAATCTGGTGGCCAGCCGCCTGCCGGTGGCCGAGGTGGCGCAGCACCGGCTGCCCTGGCTGGCCGAGGTGGGTGTGGTGAGCATGCCCCGGGGCTGCTTGGTGGTGACGGTGCGTGACCCGGCGCTGGGGCTGGTGCGCGTGATGTGCACGCATCTGGAATACCACAGCGCCAGCCAGCGCCTGGCGCAGGTGCAGGCCTTGCGGGCGATCCATGCCCAGGCTCTGGCGCAGCTGCAGGCGCTGCCCGCTGCGGCATCGGCTGCCACGCCCTACACCACGCCGGTGCACACGCCGCACGCGGTGTTGTGTGGCGATTTCAACCTGCACGCCGGTGAGGCGGCCTATGCCGCGCTCGTGGCCTTGCAGGACGATGGCACGCCGCTGTGGCATGACAGCTGGCCGCTGCTGCATGGCAGCGCGCCGCAGCCGGCCACCTTCTGTGTGTTTGACCGCAGCTGGGGCCCCACGCCGGTGGCCTGCGATTTTGCGCTGGTCAGCGACAGCCTGCGCAGCCATGTGCGGGCCTGGCACAGCGACAGCACCACGCAGCTGTCCGACCACCAGCCGGTGCTGATCACGCTGACTTGAAATATGCGGCACCGGCCTGCAACTGGCGTTTGCATCGCTGCCTATGATGGGCAGCAGGAGAGTGCCCCATGACCGAAGACAGCCTGCACATTGTGTGCCCCCATTGCCATACCACCAACCGCGTGCAGCGCGCGCAGCTGGCCCAGCAGCCCGATTGCGGCAGCTGCCACCAGCCCTTGTTCACGGGCGAGCCTGTCGCGCTGGATGCCGACAGCTTTGCCAAGCAGCTGGGGCGCAACCACATTCCCGTGGTCGTGGACTTCTGGGCGCCCTGGTGCGGCCCCTGTCTGCAGATGGCGCCGGGGTATGCGCTGGCTGCCAAGCAGCTCGAACCCCGGCTGCGCTTTGCCAAGCTCGATACCGAGGCTTACCCGCATGTGGCCCAGCCCTTCAATATCCGCAGCATTCCGACCATGGTGGTGTTCAAGGGCGGCCAGGAGGCGGCCCGCATCTCCGGCGCGTTGCCGCCCGCTGAGATCGTGCGCTGGCTGCAGTCGGTCTTGTAAACGCACTGCGCCACGAAAAAATGCCATCCGTCGGGATGGCATTTTCTTTTTGAAGCGAGCGCGTGAGTGGCCACACGCTCTCTGAACCGTTTTACAGCTTCACAGCTTGCGGCGTACCGGTCAGGTAACCCACCGAGGCGCCAAACTTGTTCTTGTAGTTCGCATTGATCAGCGGATCGAGCTGGTCCTTGATCTTGGCGTGCAGCGCGCTCCAGTCACCAGGGTGCTGGAAGTTGCTCATGATGTAGGTCCAGCCGTTGGCCTCGTCCACCGCGTGCAGGCCGGTCGATTCCGCGCCGGCAGGGGTCGACAGGATGCGCGAGAGCTGCTTGGTGTCGGCGTTGTAGGCCCACAGGAAGTTGTTCACATGGTTGCCGCTGTCTTCGCCGATGAACAGGGTGCGCATCTTTTCGGAGAACTTGAGGTTGTCCGGGCTGGCGATCTTGTCGGGGTTGGAGGTGTTGCCCAGTGCGTCGGCGGCAATGTCCTCGCCCATCATCAGCATATGCGATTGCTGTGGCACCCATTCGCTGTTGATGGTGGCGCCCTGGCGGTCCTTGATGCCGCCGCCCAGGTTGTGGGCCAGCACGCCGCCGGCCTTCACGGTCTTGGGGAAGGTCACGTTGTGCTTGGCATTCCAGGCCTTGTCACCGTTGATCATCGAGGTCTGGATGTTGGCCAGTGCCGAGTAGGCCACCTTGTCCTTGATGTTGACGGTGGTGCCTTCCATCTTGGTGAACGCCATCGAGCCGCCCACCAGGTTGGCATAGCGGTGGGTTTCGAGGAAAGCGGCTGCCTTTTCCATGCCGGGCTTGAGCTTGAGCCAGGCGGCCTTGCCGTCCAGGAACACCGCGGTGTAGCTGGCATCCTGCGGGTCGGTGGTCAGCGACTCCATGATGTCGGCCGGCTTGAGGCTGTTCGCCAGCGCTTCGATCTCGGCGCTGGTGGCGTGGCCCAGGTGGATCCACTCCATCTTGGCGGTCGAGGTGTCGGTCAGCACTTCGGTGTAATGCGCGACGTACAGGTTGCCAGCGGACAGGTCTTTTTCCTTGTCGGCCACGAACATGAACAGGCCGCCGTTGGTGTAGTCATCGCCCATCAGCGCGGTGCGGTTGTCGGGCATCACATGGATCAGCTCGTGCGAGATGCGACCCAGGCAGTAGTGCTTCTTGACCGTGCCGGTGCCGTCCTTGTTGACGGTGATCTCGGGCAGGTGGCCGTAGTGGTAAGGGTTGGCCGTGGTCTCGTTGCCGTACACGTGCTTGCTGAAGGCCTTGAACTGGGCCGAGCTGGCAGCGGTGAAGGCATCGGGCTCGTACTCTTCGCTGGACAAATGGGTGTTCCACGGCGAGAGGCTGGCGCCGCAGGTGATCCACAGGCCATGGGCCTTGGACATGTCGACGTTGTGGTACTTGACCAGGCTCAGCTTGCCGGTGTCCTGGTCCTGGTCCAGGGTCAGCACGGCGATGGGCGAGGGCAGGGTGCCATAGGCATCGGCGCCCGACTGGTCCTTGGAGGTGTACTCGAACTGCACCACGGCAAACACGGGCTTGCCCTTGACGCCGTCGACCTTGGCATCGGCGACCTGGATGATCGAGGAGCCATCGGGGCAGTCAGAGAAAAACTGCCGCTCGCTGCCGGCCACGGACTTGTCCATGATGGGCTGGTTGTTGATGTCGTAGTAGCCACCCGCCAGGATCTTGCCGCCCTTGCCGTCCGCCACCATGTCGCCGGTGACAAAGAAGGATTGGTAGGCCAGCGCCACTTCGCGCTTGCTGTCGTCGGCGTAGAGGATGGTCATCACCGCGGTGGTCGAGGTGGTCGCCATCGCTGCGGGGTTGGTCAGGTTGGGCGCTGCCATGTTGGAGAAGCTCACCGACTTGAAGGCCGCCGTCGGGCCATCGTCATCACCACCGCCGCCGCAGGCGGTCAGCAGGCCTGCTGCAGACAGGGAGCCGGACAAGGGCAGCAATGGTGCGCTGCCCAGAAATTGCAAAAGACGGCGACGCGAGGTCAGCACTGCGCTCATATCGGTAACTCCGTGGGGTGTTATGTAGTGTTTGGATGCACCACAGAGGCCCATGAGAGATCCAGGCCAACATACTCTGTGGTGCGCACGGAGTATCGGCGGCGACCGTGGCAGAGGCGTGACGCTGCTGTGTCGTTTTTATGACGATGAAGTCAAGGCGTGTTGCCGTCTTGCGCCACCCAAGTCAGGTGCTGCGCCGGTGTGCGGCACGCGTTGGCGCACCGCCCTTCGAGGGGGAGGGGCATGTTTCCGAGGCCAGCGCGGCGGCTGGCGCGGTAAACAGAAATATTGCCTGCATTGTGGTCATCCGTGTGTAGGACATGTGATCTGGTCAAAGCGCCGCTAAGGTGCTAAAACCAAGTCACGATAACGGTTGCCTAGGGAGGCTCTGCAAAACCCTCGCCAGATGGTATGGCCGCATTTGCGCCATGGCAGGGAGTTTTGCAGAGGGGTCCTAACAAGTTTGCGGCACGGTCTGCCCCTTGGGTGCCGCCACGGAGGTCGTATGGATGTGATCAGCAACTCTGCCGCCCGCTACGTGCGCCTGCGCGAAGAGGAAATGTCGCTCGACGAGTTTCTTGCTTTGTGCCAGCGCGACCCGATGGTCTACGAGGGAGCGGCACACCGCATGCTGGCCGCGATTGGCGAGCCCGAGATGATCGACACGCGCAACGATCCGCACCTCTCGCGTCTGTTTGCCAACAAGATGATCCGCCGCTACCCGGCGTTTGCCGAGTTCTATGGCATGGAAGACTCCATCGAGCAGGTGGTGAGCTTCTTCCGCCATGCCGCCCAGGGCCTGGAAGAGCGCAAGCAGATCCTCTACCTGCTTGGCCCCGTCGGGGGCGGCAAGAGCTCCATCGCCGAGCGCCTGAAGTACCTGATGCAGAAGGTGCCGTTCTACGCGCTCAAGGGCTCGCCGGTGAACGAGTCACCGCTGGCGCTGTTCGACCCCATCGAAGACGGCCCGGTGCTCGAGGAGCAGTTCGGTATTCCGCGCCGCTGCCTCAACCATGTGCTCTCGCCCTGGGCTGTCAAGCGCCTCGATGAATACGGGGGCGATATCCGCCAGTTCCGCGTTGTCAAGCGCTACCCCAGCATCTCGCGCCAGGTGGGCGTGGCCAAGACCGAGCCGGGCGATGAGAACAACCAAGACATTTCCAGCCTGGTGGGCAAGGTCGACATCCGCAAGCTGGAGAACTACGCCCAGGACGATACCGACGCCTACAGCTACTCGGGCGGCCTGTGCCTGGCCAACCAGGGCCTGCTGGAGTTTGTCGAAATGTTCAAGGCGCCCATCAAGGTGCTGCACCCGTTGCTGACCGCAACGCAGGAGGGCAATTACAAGGGCACAGAAGGCTTTGGCGCCATCCCCTTTGATGGCATCGTGCTGGCCCACAGTAACGAGAGCGAGTGGAAGGCCTTCCGCAACAACCGCAACAACGAGGCATTTTTGGACCGGGTCTACATCGTCAAGGTGCCGTACTGCCTGCGGGTCTCGGAGGAGGTACGCATCTACGAAAAGCTGATCCGGGAATCGTCGCTCGCCAGCGCCGTCTGCGCGCCCGGCACGCTCAAGATGATGGCGCAGTTTGCCGTGCTCACACGGCTCAAGGAGCCCGAGAACTCCAGCATCTTCAGCAAGATGCAGGTCTACGACGGCGAGAGCTTGAAAGACACCGACCCGCGCGCCAAAAGCTACCAGGAGTACCGCGATTATGCCGGCGTGGACGAGGGCATGTCGGGCATCTCCACCCGCTTTGCCTTCAAGATCCTGTCCAAGGTGTTCAACTACGACAGCACCGAGGTGGCGGCCAACCCGGTGCACCTGATGTATGTGCTGGAGCAGCAGATCGAGCGCGAGCAGTTCCCCGCCGAGCTGGAGACCAAGTACACCGGCTACATCAAGGAATACCTGTCGCCGCACTACGCCGAGTTCATCGGCAAGGAAATCCAGACCGCGTATCTGGAGAGCTACAGCGAGTACGGCCAGAACATCTTTGACCGCTACGTGACCTACGCCGACTACTGGATCCAGGACAGCGAGTACCGCGACACCGACACCGGCGAGGTGTTCGACCGCAATGCGCTCAATGCCGAGCTGGAGAAGGTAGAAAAGCCCGCCGGTATTGCCAATGCGAAAGACTTCCGTAACGAGATCGTCAACTTCGTGCTGCGTGCGCGTGCCAACAACCAGGGCAAGAACCCCAGCTGGACCAGCTATGAGAAGCTGCGCCTGGTGATCGAGAAGAAGATGTTCTCCAACACCGAAGAGCTGCTGCCCGTCATCAGCTTCAACGCCAAGGCCAGTGCCGAGGATGCACGCAAGCACGAGGACTTTGTCACCCGCATGGAGGCCAAGGGCTACACGCCCAAGCAGGTGCGCCTGCTGTGCGAGTGGTACCTGCGTGTGCGCAAGAGCAGCTGAAGCAAAGATAACGGCGCGCCGGCACCGAACGCGCCGGGTCATGGATGGGGGCATAGATGGCATTGCAAATCATCGACCGCAGGCTCGCCGGCAAGAACAAGTCGGTCGGCAACCGCGAGCGCTTTGTGCGCCGCTACAAGACGCAGATTGCCGAGGCGGTGCGCCGCGCGGTGGCCAAGCGCGATATCCGCCACATCGAGCAGGCCGAGAACATCACCATTCCGCGCAAGGACATCCAGGAGCCCGTCTTCCACCATGGGCAAGGGGGTGTGCGCGACACCGTACACCCGGGCAACACCGAGCATGTGCGGGGCGACCGCATTGCGCGGCCCCAGGGTGGTTCGGGCGGGGGCGGGGGCTCGCAGGCCAGTGACAGCGGCGAGGGTGAAGATGACTTCACCTTCACGTTGACCAAGGAAGAGTTCATGGAGCTGTTCTTTGAAGACCTGGCGCTGCCGCGCCTGTTGCGCACCCACATCGCCAGCACCTTGCAGTACAAGACGCGCCGCGCCGGTTACAGCCACGACGGCACGCCACACAATCTGGCCGTGCTGCGCACCATGCGCGGTGCGCTGGGCCGGCGCATTGCGCTGACCAAGGCGCCGCACCGTGAGCTCAAGGCGCTGGAAGACGCGCTGGCAGAGCTCATGGCGCAGGATGACGGCACCAGCGAAGCGGTGGCCGAGCTGCAGCAGCGCATCGCCGTGCTGCAGGCGCGCATGGGCAAGGTGGCCTTTCTCGATCCGCTGGACCTGCGCTTTCGCAGCCGCACCAAGGTGCCCGAGCCCAGCAGCCAGGCGGTGATGTTCTGCGTGATGGATGTCTCGGGCTCGATGGACCAGTCGCGCAAGGACCTGGCCAAGCGCTTTTTCATCCTGCTGTACCTGTTTCTCACGCGCCACTACGAGAAGATCGAGATCGTCTTCATCCGCCACCACACCCAGGCGGCCGAGGTGGGCGAGGATGAGTTCTTCCATTCCACCGAAAGCGGCGGCACCGTGGTCAGCAGCGCGCTGGTGCTGCTCGACCAGGTCATCAGCGCACGCTATCCGGTGGCCGATTGGAACATCTACGTGGCCCAGGCGAGCGATGGCGACAACTTTGGCGACGACGGCGGCAACTGCCGCAGCCTGCTCGCTGACAAGATCCTGCCGCTGGCGCGCTACTTTGCCTATGTGCAGGTGGCACCGGACGAGCAAAGCCTCTGGCAGGAATACAGCCAGCTGTTGCCGCTGTTCTCGCATTTCGCGATGCGCAAGGTGGCCGAGCCCGGGGATATCTACCCGGTGTTCCGCGATCTGTTCAAGAAGGAGGGGGTACCGGTATGAACCCGTCGCAATACCCCGTGCTGGCACGGCGCAAAGGCTCTCCGCATTGGAAAGTGCCCTTCTCCGGTGACCGTTCCCAGCGCGACGTGCCCGCCACACCCCGGCCAGCGGGCCAGCGCCCGAACCAGCCCTTGCCTGACCCCAGCGACTGGACCTTCGAGCTGATCGAGCGCTACCACGCCGCCATTGCCGCGACGGCCGAGCGCTACGGACTGGACACCTACCCCAACCAGCTCGAGGTGATATCGGCCGAGCAGATGATGGACGCCTATGCCAGCGTCGGCATGCCCGTGGGCTACCGGCACTGGAGCTATGGCAAGGAGTTTCTGGCCACCGAGCGCCGCTACCGCCGCGGCCACATGGGCCTGGCCTACGAGATCGTCATCAACTCCAACCCCTGCATCAGCTACCTGATGGAGGAGAACACCACCGCGATGCAGGCGCTGGTGATTGCCCATGCGGCCTACGGGCACAACAGCTTTTTCAAAGGCAATTACCTGTTTGGCATGTGGACCGATGCGGGCAGCATCATCGATTACCTGGTCTATGCCCGCGACTTCATCTCCCAGTGCGAAGAGAAGCACGGTATCGATACCGTGGAGCAGTGGCTCGATTCCTGCCACGCGCTGGCCAACCTGGGGGTGGACCGCTACCGCCGCCCGTCCAAGAAGACGCTGGCGCGCGAGCGCGCCGAGCGCGAGCAGCGCGAGGCCTATGCCCAGCAGCAGGTCAACGAGCTGTGGCGCACCCTGCCGGCGCGCCCTGACAAGAACAGCCCGGCCCAGCACCATGAGCGCTTTCCCAAGGAGCCCGAAGAGAACCTGCTGTACTTCATCGAGAAGAACGCGCCGCTGCTGGAGCCCTGGCAGCGCGAGGTGGTGCGCATTGTGCGCAAGATTGCCCAGTACTTCTACCCGCAGCGCCAGACCCAGGTGATGAACGAGGGCTGGGCCACCTTCTGGCACTACACCCTGCTCAACACCTTGTACGACGAGGGCTGGCTCACCGACGGGGTAATGATTGAATGGCTGTCATCGCATACCAATGTCATCTACCAGCCGCCCGCTGGCCACCGCGCCTACAGCGGCATCAACCCCTATGCGCTGGGGTTTGCGATGTACCGCGACATCCAGCGCATCTGCGAGCACCCCACTCACGAAGACCGGCGCTGGTTTCCCGACCTGGCCGGCACGCCCTGGCTGCCGGCGCTGCACCATGCGATGCAGAACTACAAGGACGAGAGCTTTATCGGCCAGTACCTGAGCCCCAAGCTGATGCGCGACATGCGCCTGTTCTCCATCCATGACGACGCCAGCGAGCGCGAGCTGCTGGTCAGCGCCATCCACAACGAAGACGGTTACCGCAACCTGCGCCAGACCCTGTCACAGCAGTACGACCTGGGCGCGCGCGAGCCCAATATCCAGGTCTGGAACGTGAACCTGCGCGGCGACCGCTGCCTGACCTTGCGCCACACCCAGTACCAGGGCCGCCCGCTGTCCGACGATGTGCAGGAGGTGCTCAAGCACGCCGCGCGCCTCTGGGGCTTTGGCGTGCAGCTCGAAAGTGTGAACGGCGATGGCACGGTGCCGGTGTTGCTGCATTCGGTGGCGGCGCCGCCAGCTTGACTTGGCGGTGCCTGACCCGGCGCCGCAGCTGCTCAAGGCTGCCCGGTAGCAGGGCCTGCGGCGGCGTCGGCTGCCACCATCTGTGCCACCGCCTGGCAGCGCGCCTCATGCACCATCGCGCCAATCTCGGCACCTTGGCGGCCGCTGCGGGCGGCGCGTTCTGCCACCTCCTTGGTGCTGACGGCCTGCGCGGCGGCCAGTAGGCGCAGCAGCTGCGCGCGTTGCGGGTAGGGCTTGTCTTGCAGGCCCAGCCGCCCCTGCGCATCGCACTGGCAGGCCAGCAGCGCCTGGCCAAAGCGTTCGGGTTTGCGAAAGGCGTCGCAGCGCTCGAGCAGGCGCACGACGGCAGCGGGCGCAATGCCCGGGCTGCGGTGGATATTGCCGTGTTCGGCGGCCACCACCAACGCCAGCTCGGCGCAGTCGCTGGGCACGCGCAGGCGCTGCTGCAGCTTGCGGGCCAGCTCCACACTGCGCTCCTCATGGCCGATATGGCGGGGCAGCACATCGGCCGGGGTCGTGCCCTTGCCCAGGTCATGCGCCAGGCAGGCCCAGCGCACGGGCAGCGCGGCGTCCAGCTCGGCGGCGCGGTCCAGCACCATCATCACGTGGATGCCGGTATCCACCTCGGGGTGGTAGTCGGCGCGCTGGGGCACGCCCCAGAGGCGGTCCAGCTCGGGCAGCAGGCGGGCGAGGGCGCCGCAGTCGCGCAGCACCTCGAACATGCGTGAGGGCCGGGCCTCCATCAGGCCGCGTGCCAGTTCCTGCCAGACGCGCTCGGGCACCAGCGCATCGACCTCGCCATCGGCGACCATCTGGCGCATCAGCGCAACCGTTTCCGGCGCGACGGAAAAATCCTGGAAGCGCGCCGCAAAGCGCGCCAGGCGCAGGATGCGCACCGGGTCTTCGCGGAAGGCGTCGGTCACATGGCGCAGCACCCGGGCCTGCAGATCGGCCTGGCCGCCATAGGGGTCGGTCACCGGGTCGCTGCCATTCCAGTTCACTGGCGCGGCCATGGCATTGATGGTCAGGTCACGCCGGGCCAAGTCCTGCTCCAGCGTCACATCGGGCGAGGTGGCGATGCTGAAACCCCGGTAGCCCCGGCCGGACTTGCGCTCGGTGCGGGCCAGCGCATATTCCTCATGCGTGCGCGGGTGCAGAAACACCGGGAAATCCTTGCCGACCGGCACAAAGCCCTGGGCCAGCATGGCCTCGGGCGTGGCACCCACCACCACCCAGTCGTGGTCATTCACCGGCAAACCCAAGAGGCGGTCCCGCACTGCGCCGCCGACCATGTAAGTTTTCATCGTGCGAGTTTACTTGCGTACCGGCTGCACATAGATGCCGCTGTCGTGCAGTTCGCCTTCGGCCGACTCGATGCGGGCCACCGCCTGCGGGCCAGCGCGGCTGACCAGCACTTCCAGTAGCGACTCGGACAGTGCCTGGGCGGCGGTGACCGAGGGGAAGAAGGACGGGCTGTTGACGGCAAACAGCAGGGTTTCATCGGCCGCCAGCGACAGGGGCGAGGCCAGGCTGTCGGTCAAGGCCAGCACCTTGCAGCCGCGCGCGCGGGCCAGCTCCACCGCATGCACGGTTTCCTGCGAGTAGGGGGCAAAGCTGATGGCGACCAGTGCATCGCCCGCATCGATGGCGCGCAGCTGCATCTCGCGCACGCCGCCCATGCCTTCGAGCAGGTGCACCGAGCGGCGGAACAAACGATAGACATAGACCAGCGAGAAGGCCACCGGAAAGCAGGCGCGCATGCCCATCACATGCACCTGGTCGGCCGTCTCCAGCAGCTGGGCGGCGGCGGTCAGGCGCGCTGCGCTGTGCTGCTCGGTCAGGTCCAGGTTGCTGCGCTGCATCGCAAACATCTCGGCGGTGAGCTGCTGGTCCTGCGCGCGGCCCAGCAGGCTGCGGGCGCGCTCGCCGTATGCGTTGGCCACTTCTCCGGTCAGGCCCATGTCGGCGGTCAGCGCCTGCTTGAACGGGTTCCAGCCCTCAAAACCACAGGTCTGGGCAAAGCGCACCAAGGTGGTGGGGGGCACCTGGGCATGCTGGCCCACGCTGCGCATCGATTGCGTCACCACCTCATTGGGGTGGTCGAGCACATAGCGCGCCACTTGCTGCAGCGACGGGCTCAGGGAGGCAAAGCGGTCTCGCAATTGGTCGATTACGCCCATGGCGGCGGGTCTTTCTTCAGATTGAGGGAAATCACGGGTAGCCATTGTGCGGCATGGATCATATGATCCGAAAAAAATAAAAAAGGAGCAAAAGTTCTAAAACGCCGCAAGGCATTGGCCGGTACCGACGGGGTGCCAGAGGATCATGGATATGCAAGGAAAAATGGATGTGAAGCGTGCGGTGGCTCTGGCTGCCCTGGTGTGTGCCTCTGCGGGCGCGATGGCGCAAAGCAGCAGCACGCTGGACAAGATCAAGAGCTCGGGCGCCATCACGCTGGGTTACCGCGAGGCCTCGTTCGGCTTCTCCTACCTGGACGCCAACCTCAAGCCCATCGGCTACAGCATCGATATCTGCGCGCATATTCTGGACGCGATCAAAGCCAAGCTGCAGTTGCCGGAGCTGAAGGTGAACTACCAGGCGGTCACCTCGGCCAACCGCATTCCGCTGGTGCAAAACGGCACCGTCGATCTGGAATGCGGCTCGACCACCAACCTGGTGGAGCGCCAAAAGCAGGTGGCCTTCTCGCCGGACATCTTCCGCTACAACGTGCGCATGCTGGTCAAGAAGAGCTCGGGCATCAAGGGCATTGCCGATCTGCAGGGCAAGTCGGTCGCCACCACCACCGGCACCACCTCGTTCCGCCTGCTGCGCCAGGCCGACCGGGCCAGCAAGCTCGACATCACCAATGTGCCGGGCAAGGACCACACCGAGTCCTTCCTGCTGGTGCAGGGCGACAAGGCCGCCGCCTTTGTACTGGACGACATCCTGCTGGCCGGCCAGATCGCCAACGCGCGTGACCCGCAGAACTACGAGATCGTTGGCGAGAGCCTGCGCACCGAGAACCAGGCGCTGATGCTGCGCAATGACGACCCGGCCTTCAAGCAGCTGGTGGACGAGACCGTCTCGGGCCTGATGCAATCGGGCGAGATGGAAAAGCTCTACCAGCGCTGGTTCATGTCACCGATTGCGCCCAAGGGCATCAATATCAACTACCCGCTGAACGCCGAAACGCGCGATGCCTTTGCCAACCCCTCGTCCAAAGGGATCTGAGCGCCGATTGCGCACAGCCCGCTGAACACCGGCAGCCAGGCAGCCACGCCGCAAAGTGACCAGGACCAGGGGCCAGCCACTGGTCTTTGCTTTATTGCGGCACCAGGCCGGCGGCCTTGACCAGCTGCGCATGCAGGCTGATCTCCTGCGCAATGGTTTGCTGGAACTGCTCCGGCGTGGTGGGCGCCACTTCCATGCCCACGTCCTGCAGCTGCTGCCGGATGTCGTCGCGCAGCAAGATGGCCTGCACCTGGCGGTTGAGCGCATCGACGATGGGGCGCGGTGTGCGCGCCGGGGCCAGCAGGCCGATCCAGGTCTGCATCACCATGTCGGGGATACCGGCCTCGGCCATGGTCGGCACCTCGGCAATCAAGGGTGAGCGCTTGTCGCTCATCAGCGCCAGCGCGCTGAGCTTGCCGGACTTGAGGTGGGGCAGGGCCTCGGGCAGCGGCGCAAACAGCAGGTCCACATTGCCGCCCAGCATGTCGTTGATGGCGAGGGCACCGCCTTTGTAGGGCACATGCGTCATCTGCAGATGGCCCCGGGTCTCGAACATCAACGCTGCCAGGTGCTGGGGACTGCCTTCGCCCGAGCTGGCATAGGTCACGAGGGTCGGCTGGGCCTTGGCGGCGGCCAGCACGGCCGCGGCGTTGGGGAATTTCTTGCGGTCCTTGACCACTAGCACCATGGCCTGGTTGGCGAGCTTGGTGATGGGCGCAAAGTCGGCCTGCGGGTCATAGGGCAGGTCCTTGAAGATGCTTTTGTTGGTGGTCAAAAAGGACGCGGGCGAGGCCATCAAGGTGTAGCCATCGGGGCTGGCCTTGGCGACCGCCGGCAGGCCAATGCGGCCGGAGGCGCCGGCGCGGTTGTCGACGATGAACGGCTGGCCGGTGCTGGCCTGCAGCTGCTGGCCCACCAGGCGCGCAATCATGTCCACACCGCCCCCCGCGGGCAGGGCCACCATCACTTTGACCGGGTGGTTGGGGTAGCTGGCGGTCTGCGCCTGGGCACTGAAGGCCAGGAGACCCAGCGCGGCGGCCAGGCTGAAAAAGCAGTGACGACGATGCATGATGAACACTCCTGAAAAATCAATGGCTGGGGGCCGGGGCGGGATCGCTGGCCTGCAGGTAGCGCGCCAGCCGCAGGCGGCTGATGGCGGCAATCTCGTTCAGCGCCAGTCGCAGCTCCTTCTGCCGCGTGTGGCCCAGGCGCTGCTCGAACACAAGCAAGGCCGATGCCAGGCTGTGCTGGCGGATGCAGAGAATGAAGGGAAAGCCAAAGCGTTCGCGGTAGGCGCGGTTGAGGTCATCCCAGCGCTGGGCCTCGGCCGCCTGCAGCTGGCCCAGGCCCAGGCTGGCCTGCTCGTCGGTGGATGCGGCATTCATCGCCCCCTGCCGGGCCAGCGCGCCACCCAGCTCCGGGTGGCCGGCGTAAAAACGGATGCGCGCCGGTTCATCAAGCCCGGCGACCACGGCCAGCATGGCGCTGTGCAGGGCATCGGCGCTGGCAAAGGGGCGCAGCGCCACGGTCTGCGCCGCCACCCAGGGCGCATGCTCCCAGATGTCGGCCAGGGCCGCGCAGAAGTCGTCAGGGCTGCAATGGTTGAGGTGGTCGAGGCGTTGGGCAGGCGTCATGCAGGCCATGCTAGGCCTGCAGACCATTGCCGTCCATCATAGGTTTGGCAATGCTGCATACGAAAAATTAGTACAATCGCCGCATTCCGGAGGTCCCACCCGATGCGCCATTCGCTTGTCCCTACCGCTTTGCGCTATGCCGACCAGGTGGCCCGCTCGGGCTCGATCCAGAAAGCCGCGCGCGAGCTGCATGTGGCCGCATCGGCGATCAACCGCCAGATTCTGGCGCTGGAAGAAGAGCTGGGCGTGCCGCTGTTCGAGCGCATGCCCAGGGGCATGCGGCTGACGGCCTCGGGCGATGCGCTGATCACGATGGCCCGGCGTTGGCGCCAGGATGAGACCCGCATGGTGGCCGAGGTGCGGCGCATCCAGGGCATCCACCAGGGCCATGTGTCGCTGGTCGCGATGGACAGCCATGCCACCGGCGTGTTGCCCGCGCTGATCGAGGCACTCAATGCCCAGCACCCCTTGGTCAGCCTGTCGGTAGAGCTGAGCACCCCCGACGATGCCGAGACGGCGCTGATGACCGGCAAGGCCGACCTGGCCGCCATCTTCAACCTGGCGCCGCGCCGTGAGCTGCTGGTGCTGTGGCAAGCCCAGCTGCCGCTGGGCTGCGTTGTGGCGCCGGGCCATGCGCTGGCCGGTCGCAAGAGCGTCAGTTTCCAGGAGGCGACCGCCTATCCGATCGCACTGCAAAGCCGCGCCATCACCATCCGCCGCCTGCTGGAGGCGCAGTTCAGCTGGCTGTTTAAGGATGCGCGCGGCTTTGTCGAGAGCAATTCGCTGCAGCTGGTCAAACAGCTGGCGCTGGGCGGGCAGCGCCTGATCTTTACCTCGCAGCTCGATGTGGCCCCTGAGCTGGCGGCCGGTACGCTGGTGTTCATCCCCATCCGCGACCAGGGCGCCGAGCCCCAGAGCATCAGCGTGGCCGTCGATGCCACGCGCCCGCCAGGCCCGTTGGTCAAGCTGGTAGCCCAGCAGCTGAGCCAGGCTCTGCAGGCCAGCCTGGACCGGGCCCGCCAGCCAATTCCAGGCTTGGCCTGACGTCGGGCGAAGGCTGCGTAGCGGCCGCCCACAGCTTCCCAGCGCTTTGCACCAGCCGCACTTCCTCGCTATGCTGCTCGGTTTGCCCGATGGGCTGATTCGAAATAATACAAAGAGGGAGGGATTTATGTGGACAACCATGGGCGTGGTATTGGTGACCATCGCATTGACGTTTGTCGGTCTGTTTGTGCTGCTCAAGTTCGGCATTCGCTGGTATTTTTCGCGCATGCTTGGGCATGTGCAGGCGCTGGGTAGTGCGCAGCAAGGCGTGGCGGCTCGCATCACGATGCAGTTGGACAAGCTGCAGTTCAGCGACCCGCAGGTGCGCCGGGTGATGCAGGAGTTCAAGGCGCTGGGCTATGCATCGGCCGGGCGCTACACGATTGACGAAATGCCCGGTGTCAAGATCTGGGCGGGCACGCATTCGCAAAACGGCAGTCTGGCCCTGGTGCTGGAGCTGGCGGACCGCTACTTCTCCGCAGATGTGGTCCGTTTTTATGACAATGGTGCAGCGCTGGGCGCGGGCACCAACCCGGTGTTCCATGCCGAGCACTACCCCAGCCATGTGCAGTACCGCCAATTTCCACGCGATACGGCCATGCAGGACCTGGCCCAGTGGCTGGAGGCGCGGCCCTTGCAGTCTGCGGTGGTGGCGGCCACGCCCAGGAATCTGCGCCAGCTCAATGCGCGCATGTACGCGGAGATGATGGACTTTCAGCTGTCGCAGCCCATGCCCAGCCTGGAGGCCTGGAAGCGCATGGCTTTGCAGGATGCCGCCGCCTTGGGAAGTGCCCTGCCGACCTTGACCGAGCCGCAATGGCAGGCCGCCTACGATGCGCAAAGGCAGAGCCAGCAAACCGCTACCGAAGACGCCCTGCAGGACCATGTGCTGCGCAGCGGGCAGGTGTCTGCTGCGCAGTGGCAGGCGATGGCGCATGAGCTGGTCTATGTGCATGCGCTCCTCTGCGCAGAAGAGGTCGCAGAGCGCGCACTGCGGCGCAGTGCCTGGACGGCGGATGCGCCCCAGGTCGAAGCGCTGCTGCGCCAGAACCTGGCGCATGCCGAGCTGTTTGAAGCGATCCAGGGCCTGCTGCCCGAGGACGAGCGCTTTGTCTACCTGATCAGCATCGATGCGCCGCTGGATGCGCGGGTGTACCGGCCGCAAGCGCTCTGATTGCGAGGCGGCAGATGCCCGTGCTCTGGCACACCAAGGTGCCCGAAGCTGCGGACAGGTCGACGAAGCTTAGCGCTTAACGCTCTGCGCGGTAGGGCTCGTCCACTGCGACAAAGTCCTGCTCGGCCAGCGCCGCATCGATCCAGGCTTTGACGCCGGGCAACTGGTGCACGCGCTCGATATAGGCGGCGATCTCGCCAGGGATGGGCAGCTGGTAGGTCTTGAGGCGCGAGCACACCGGCGCGTAGTAGGCATCGGCAATGCTGAACTGGTCAAACAGCATGGGCCCGCCATGCTGGGCCAGCAGGTGGCTCCACATGCCGCACAGGCGCTCGACATTCTTGCGCACAGCGGCGTTGTCGCGCCAGACGATGCGGCCCACCTCGGCCAGGTCGGCCTCGATGTTCATCGGGCAGGCGCTGCGCAGGGCGGTGAAGCCGCCATGCATCTCGGCGCAGATGCTGCGGGCGCTGGCGCGGGCTGCCTTGTCCTTGGGCCACAGCTGCTTGTCAGGGAATTGCTCCGCCGCATATTCGGCAATCGCCAGGCTGTCCCAGACGCTGATGTCGCCATCGCGCAGCAGCGGCACCGTGCCGGTGGGGCTGATGGCGGTCATCGTGCGCTTGAACTCGGACTGGCTGTCGAAACCGTCGAAGCGGACAAACTTCTCTTCAAAAGGAATGCCCGCCTGGCGCAGCAGCACCCAGGCGCGCATGGACCAGGAGGAATAATTTTTGTTGCCGATATAAAGCTGCAGCATGATCTCAACCGATTGATGAATGAAGGTATCGGGCCATTAATACCGTCTGCACGCGCCCCAAAATGGGCTCGCCAGCGGCTACGAATCGCCCAGTGGCCAGACCACGCCATTGTCATTGAGGATGGCATCGAGCGGCAGGTCATGCGCTTCGGGCTCGAAATCATCGACAAAGCCATTCGTAAAGCCCAGGCCGACGGTGAAGGGGCGCGGCTCCAGCGCGGCCAGGGTGCGGTCATAAAAACCGCCGCCGTAACCCAGGCGGTAGCCGCCCGGGCCATAGCCCACGCAGGGCACAAACAGCAAGGTGGGCACGACCAGCTCGGTATTTTGCGGCTTGGGGATGTCGTAGGCATCCATCTCCATCGGGCAGCCGGGGTACCAGGCGTGGAAGCTCAAGGTCTTGTGCTGCTTGTTCACCACCGGCAGCGCAATGCGGCGCAGCTTGGGCTCGTCCATCAGCGCACCGTCTTCCTTCCAGCGGTGCAGCGCTGGCAGCGGGTCGAACTCGCCCTTGATCGGCCAGTAGGCGCCGATCACCGCATCCTGGCGCTCCATCAGCCAAAAACGCAGGACTTGCTGGAGCTGTTCGGCGCGCTCCAGACGATCGGGCATATGCAGACGCTGTTCAATGAGCGCTTGGCGCACGGCTTTTTTATCCATTGCAAATATCCCTACAGAAACACGCTGGGTCAACCATTCTGACAGCCAAAAGTGACGCTCCCAGCAAATTGGGTACGGTGAAAACCAGGTACCTTTTTTACATATTGGGGCTGTTTCGGTAAGGGCATGTAAGAGGAAGCCTGGTATTGCAGCCTTTGGGACCGCGGGCACGCTGGGCGATGTGTATGATTTTAGGGATCACCTGGGCGCCGCTCTATAGCGCCGCTGTCTCACAACCTGGATCGGCTATGCCTTGGAATGTTTTCACCCCCTTGATGGCGGCCTTGTTGGCCTGTAGCGCGCTGCCGCTGGCCGCCCAGACGATTTTGCAGGGCGCAACGGCCGCGCCCGCCTCGGTGCAGACGCCCGTGCAGCTGCAGTCCAGCCCCTCGGTCAGCAGCGGCATGGTCAACGACGATGTGATCGTTGACATGCAGCAGGCCTTTCGCAAGCGCGAGAAAAGCAAACTCACCCAGCTGCTGCCCGGCGCGCGCGGCCATGTGCTCGAGCCCTGGGCGGCGTACTGGGAGCTGCGCGCGCGCCTGAGCGAGGCCACGCAGGACGAAGTGCAGGCCTTTTTGACCCGCTGGGCCGGTACCTACCAGGAAGACCGGCTGCGCAACGACTGGCTGCGCCTCCTGGGCCAGCGCCGCGACTGGAGCAATTTCGATGCGATGTACCCGGCATTCCGCATGGGCGACGACCGCGAGCTGCGCTGCTACGCGGCGGTGATCGATCTGGCCAAGGGTGGCGAGCGCGAACCGCTGGCCAGCACGGTCAAGAGCAACTGGTATGCGCAGCGCGACTCGGAAGACGGCTGCAACCTGGCGGCCTCGGAGCTGTTCTCGGCCGGTGGCCTGCAGGCCGACGATATCTGGCGCCGAGCGCGCCAGACCATGGAAGCGGGGCGCCCGCGTGCCGCCCGCGCTGCGGTGGAGGTGGTGGCCCCGATGCAGCTGCCCGCCTTTGCGACCATGCTGCAGTCGCCCAGCAAGTTTTTGACGGCCCAGGCCAAGACGTCCTCCAAGGAGCAGCAGGAGCTGGCCACCTTGGCGCTGATCAAGATCGCCGCAGACAACCCCGATGGCGCCGCCACCTTGATGGAAGGCCGTTGGAACGAGCTGCTGACCCAGCCGCGCCGCGACTGGGTCTGGGGCGTCATCGGCAAGACGCAGGCCACGCGCCTGTCACCCGATGCGATGGCCAGCTTTGCCAAGGTGAGCAAGGACTCCCACCTGAGCGACGACCTGCTGGCCTGGAAGACGCGCGCGGCACTGCGCGCCGGCCAGTGGCAGCAGGTGCGCAAGAGCATCGAGGCGATGAGCGCCGAGGAGCGCGAAGACCCGACCTGGATGTACTGGCAGGCCAAGGCCTTGCAGGCGGGCCGCATCAGCGAGGCGCAGACCCAGCAGTCGCGCCAGCTGCTGCAAAAGATTGCCGGCACACAGGGCTTTTATGAGCAGCTGGCGCAGGAGGAACTGGGCCAGCCCATCGTCATCCCGTCGCAGCCGGTGGCCATCGACGAGCAGGCGCGCCAGGCGGTGCGCAGCAGTGCGGGCCTGGCACGTGCGCTCTATGCGATCCAGCTGGGGCTGCGCAGCGAAGGGGTGCGCGAGTGGAACTACATGACCAACCTGCACCAGCGCGGCGGCATGGACGATGCCCAGCTGCTGGCCGCGGCCGAGCTGGCCTGCCAGCGCCAGATCTGGGACCGCTGCATCAACACCAGCGAGCGCACCAAGACCGTGGTCGATGTGGGCCAGCGCTACCCGATGCCGTTCAAGGAGGCCGTGGTGAACCGCTCGCGCGAGATTGGCCTGGACCCTGCGTATGTCTATGGTCTGATCCGCCAGGAAAGCCGCTTCATCATGGATGCGCGCTCGGGCGTCGGCGCCTCGGGCCTGATGCAGATCATGCCGGCCACCGCCCGCTGGACCGCCCGCAAGATCGGCATGACCGATTTCACACCGGCCAGCATCAATGACCGCGACACCAACATCACCCTGGGCACCGCCTACCTCAAACTCGCGCTGGATGATTTTGACGGCTCGATGGCGCTGGCGGCTGCCGGCTACAACGCCGGCCCCGGCCGGCCGCGCAACTGGCGCAATGGCCCGGTGCTGGACGGCGCCATCTGGGCCGAGAACGTGCCCTTTGCCGAGACGCGCGACTATGTGAAAAAGGTGCTCTCCAACACTACCAGCTATGCGGCGATTCTGACGGGCCAGCCCCAATCGCTGCGCGCACGCCTGGGCTCGGTGGGGCCCAAGCCCGAGGGCGAGCCGGATCTTTCCAAAGAGCTGCCCTGATCGGGCGGATGGTGACGTAAGCGCGCTTACTGGTTAACCAGCAGCGCGCCCTCACGCCGCGCGGCGCCCGAGCGCTCCAGGTCGGCCACCAACGATGCATGCCACTGCGCCAGGTCCTGGCCTGCAAAGTAGCGCTGGTGCAGCAAGCCGTAGTAGGGCGTGGCGGCCAGCCAGGCCTGCACTTGCACCAAGGGCAGCTGCTGCCATTCCAGCAGCTTGTACTTGAGCAGTACCTTGGCGGCATAGAGCGCATGGCGCTCGGGGCTTTGCACAAAGCGCTCCAGCCGCTGGCGGGCGGTGTGCAAGGCACTTCCCACATCGCTGAACGCACTGCCGTGGCCGGGCAGCACCAGGCGCGGCTGCAGGCGCTCGATCACATCCAGGGTGGCGGCCACCTCGTCAAAGGCCGCCGTGCCTTCGATCTCCGGAAAGACCACGCCAAAGCCGCTTTCCCAGAGCGCGTCGGCCGAGATCAGGATGCCGGAGGCGGGCTCAAACAGAATCACCGAATGCGGGTCATGGCCGGGCGCGGCATGGATCTGCCAAGGCTGCTCACCGAGCGTGATCTCTGTGCCCGGCTGCAGCAGCTCGTCCATCTGAAAGCGCGGGCAGTCCTGGCCGGTGGGGCGGTAGCTCAGCTGGTTCTCGTCCCAATCGGTGACCGCCTGCGCATGGCCGGGCGCAATGCTGGTGCGGGCCTGGGGCCAGCGCCGCTGCAAAGCGGCATTGCCGCCGCAGTGGTCGCTGTGCAAATGGGTGTTGACGATGCGCTGCAGCGGCGCGCCTTGCAGGCTGGCCTCGATGAGGCCCACGGTCTGCGCGGCATGGCTGCAGTAGCCGGTATCGACCACCGCCGTGGTGCCGCGCACAAACACCGTGTTGTTGGCCGACAGCCAGCCGCGCTCGATGAACTGGAGATCGGCGGGCAGCGAAGCGGTGGAGGCGGACATGGTGGCGCAGGCGAAAGGGCAAGACCGCCAGCCTAGCAGACGCGGCATGTCTGGCGCTGGCACCCAGGTGTCAGCGGGGCGTTTGCGGGCCGCTGCTGCCCAGCATGAAGGCCTGGCGGGCCTCTTGGGGCGCGGCCAGCGTGTCGGATTCGTCCTTGAGCTGCACGCCCGAGAGCTTGCGCTGGCGCGCCTGCTGCATCAGGTAGTGCAGCTTGTGGACGGCCTGCGCATAGCTCAGCCCCTGCTCGCGCACATTCGAGATGCAGTTGCGCGACTCATCGGTCATGCCCAGGCGGGGCTGCCAGGTCATGTACAGGCCCATGCTGTCCGGGGAGCTCAGGCCCGGGCGCTCACCAATCAGCACCACCACCAGCGAGGCGCCCAGTGCCGCACCAATCTCGTCGCCCAGCGCCACCCGGGCATGGCGCACCACAGTGATCGGGCCGACGCGCCACTGCTCGGCCAGCGCCGGCAGCATCTGGCGCAGAAAAGGCAAGGCATTGCGCTCGATGGCCAGCGAGGACAGGCCATCGGCGACGACAAACACCACATCGGCCTGGGCAGGGGGCAGGCCCTGGAGCAGAGCCCGCGACTCGGCGCTCAGGCGCCGGCCCAGATCCGGGCGCTGCAGGTAAGTGGGGCGGTCTTGGGCGGCGCTGTGCAGGCGCAGCACCGGCTGGGTGTGCAGCGCTTGTAGTTCGCCCGCGAGCGGGTCCATGTCAAGCTCGGTATGCACGGCCATGCGTGCCTGGGCATGGGCGAGGGCAAAGTCCAGGTGCGCGCGCGTGGGCAGGCTGGTGCCGGCGCGGCCCAACGCAATGCGGGCGCTGGTGAACTGGCGCAGGCGCTCCCAGGGGTTGGGGGTGACGGCGGCGCTCGCGGGCTCGGCTGGGTCGGGCAGGGCGGCTGGAGCAGAAGGGCGTGGGGACATGGGGAGCTTCAGTTGAGCTGGGCCAGCGCTTGCGAGAAAGGCGCGGGCAGGTCAGCGGCCAGGCGCAGGCCCGGGCCCGAGCCCGAGCCCGAGCCCGAGCCCGAGCCCGAGCCCGAGCCCGAGCCCGAGCCCGAGCCCGAGCCTGCGGCCTGGGCAATGCCCATGGTCTGCAGCCAGGCCTCGAACTCCGGCGTGGGCCGCAGGCCCAGGGTCTTGCGCAGGTAGAGCGCATCGTGGAAGGACGTGGTCTGGTAGTTCAGCATGATGTCGTCCGAGCCCGGAATGCCCATGATGAAATTGATGCCAGCCACGCCAAACAAGGTCAGCAGCACATCCATGTCGTTCTGGTCGGCCTGCGCATGGTTGGTGTAGCAGATGTCGCAGCCCATCGGCAGGCCCAGCAGCTTGCCGCAGAAATGGTCTTCGAGCCCGGCGCGGATGATCTGCTTGCCGTCGTAGAGGTACTCGGGGCCGATAAAGCCGACCACGGTGTTGACCAGCAGTGGCTCGAACTTGCGCGCCACCGCATAGGCGCGCGCCTCGCAGGTCTGCTGGTCCAATCCATGGTGGGCGCCGGCCGACAGCGCGCTGCCCTGGCCGGTCTCAAAGTACATGGCGTTGTTGCCGATGCTGCCGCGAGAGAGGCTCTGCGCCGCGTCATAGCCCTCTTGCAGCAGGGCCAGGTCCAGGCCAAAACTGCGGTTGGCAGCCTCGGTGCCGGCGATGGACTGGAACACCAGGTCCACCGGCACGCCCCGGCCAATGGCCTCGATGCTGGTGGTCACATGGGTGAGCACGCAGGACTGGGTGGGGATCTGGTACTGCTGGATCACCTCGTCGAGCATGAAGAGCAAGGTGCTGACGGCGGCGATGCTGTCGCTGGCCGGGTTGATGCCGATGACCGCGTCGCCATTGCCGTACATCAGGCCGTCGAGCAGGCTGGCAGCAATGCCCGAAGGGTCGTCGGTGGGGTGGTTGGGCTGCAGCCGGGTGGACATGCGGCCGGGCAGGCCGATGGTGTTGCGAAAGCGGGTGACCACGCGGCATTTCTGCGCGATCAAAATCAGGTCCTGGTTGCGGCAGAGCTTGGAGGTGGCAGCTACCATCTCCGGGGTCAGGCCCGGTGCCAGCGCGCGCAAGCTCGCTTCGTTGGCGGCGTCCGACAGCAGCCAGTCGCGAAAGCCGCCCACCGTCAGGTGCGCTACCGGTGCAAAGGCGGCGCGGTCATGGCTGTCGATGATCAGGCGGGTGACCTCGTCGCTCTCATAGGGCACCAGCGCCTCTTGCAGAAAGTGGGCGAGCGGCAGATCGGCCAGCGCCATCTGTGCGGCAACGCGCTCGGTGTCATGGCGGGCCGCAACGCCGGCCAGTTGGTCGCCCGAGCGGGCCGGTGTGGCCTTGGCCATCAGCTCGCGCAAGGAGGCAAACAGATGGCGCTCGGCGCCAACGGTATGGGAATAGGGCATGGTCGCAGCGCCTCCTCAAGGGGTTGTCTCGCCGGGGGCGTCGGCCACCAGGTGGTGGCGGCTGTACAGCGCAAAGTAGGCCACGAAGACAGCGTAAACGATGACCGCGCCGATGAGAACCCGGGGGTCCACCAGAAAGCCGGCCACGACGGCGATGCAGGCCAGTACCAGCGCGATGCCCGAGGTGAAGACGCCGCCGGGCGTGCGGTAGGCGCGCGGCAGGTTCGGCTCCTTGATGCGCAGCCAGATATGCGAGGCCATCATCATCACGTAGGAGATCGTGGCGCCAAACACGGCGACCAGGATCAGCAGATCGCCCTGGCCGGTCAGCGACAGCGCAAAGCCGATGGCGCCTGGCACCAGCAGCGCGAGGTAGGGGGTCTTGCGCTGCGTGGTCAACGACAGGCCCCGGGGCAGGTAGCCGGCGCGCGACATCGCAAACACCAGGCGCGAGTAGCCATAGATGATCGAGAAGAAGCTGGCAATGAGGCCGGCCAGGCCGACAAAGTTCACAAAGCGGCTGATCCAGGTGGGGCCACCCAGCACCTTGCTGGATTCGAGCGCCTCGACCAGCGGGTTGCCCGAGTTCATCAAGGCCGCAGCCCCCGCGCCGCCTGGCGCCAGCACCAGGATCAGGCCGCAGAACAGCACCAGCACGGCGATGGCGCCAATCAGGCCGCGTGGCAGATCGCGGCGCGGGTCCTGCGCTTCTTCGGCGGCCAAGGGCACGCCTTCTACCGCGAGAAAGAACCAGATGCCATAGGGGATGCAGGCCCAGATACCGATGTAGCCAAAGGGCAGAAAGCTGCTGGCGCCCCAGGCGTCGGTAGGCGCAATGTCGAACAGGTTGCTGAGCTGGAAATGCGGCACCATCGCGACGATGAAGACCACGAGCGCAACGACTGCCAGCGCGGTGACGGCAAAGATGAGGCGCAGGGCTTCACCCGCGCCATAGATGTGGATGCCCAGAAACACGGCATAAAAGCCCAGGTAGACCATCCAGCCATCGATGCCGAACAGCGACTGGCAGTAGGCGCCGATAAAGGTGGCAATTGCCGCCGGTGCAATCGCGTATTCCATCAGGATCGCCACGCCACACAGAAAACCGCCCCAGGGCCCAAAGGCGCGCCGGGCAAAGCCATAGCCGCCGCCGGCCGTGGGCGCGATGGTGGCGAGTTCAGCGAGCGCAAAGCACATGCAGGTGTACATCGTCGCCATCAGCGCCGAGGCGACCAGCAGACCGCCCCAGCCACCAGTCTTGAGGCCGAAGTTCCAGCCGGCATAGTCGCCCGAGATGACATAGGCCACGCCCAGGCCGACCAGCAGCAGCCAGCCGGCGGCACCGCGCTTGAGCTGGCGCTGTTCGAAATAGTTGCTTGGGTGCGCGGCGCTGGCGCCTGCGGGATTGGGGTGATGGGCCATGGCCTGCCTTGTTGTCTGTGGTGTCCCCGATGGTGGCAAGAATGGCGCGCACGCTCTATCCGATTTCGGCAAATCTGGCTAAGGGGAAGGCTGGGTTGACCTTGGTGCGCTTTTTGCATGACCATGCCTGTATGCCTAGCCACGCCATTGCGCCGCCATGTCCCTGAGCGCCCCTTGTCCATCGCCCGCGCTGAGCAGCTCCCGTGCTGAGCGCGGCGCAGCGGCGCGCGGCCCAGCGGTGCGCGGCCCGGCTGCGCAGGTGGCGCAGACCTGTGATGTTGATGAGCAGGCGGCCTTGCTGCAGGGCTGGAACCAGCGCTATGAGCAGCTGTCGGCCGGCAGCTTTGAGGGCCGGGTGACCAGCCTGCACCTGGGGCCCATCCAGGCCTGGCGCGAGTTCTCCAGCCAGGCGCTGCACCAGACCGGTGCCTTGCGCGCCGGGCAATTGGCCATCGGGCTGCCCAGCAGCATTCCGGGCAACACCATGTTCTGCAACCGCTCCTGCAGCGAGGGGCATGCGATTGTGTTCTCGGGCGATGGCCCCTTTGAGTTTGTCTCGCCCGGCGGCCTGGAGATCATCGATTTTGTCGTAGACCAGGGCAGCCTGGACCCCTATCTGACGGCTTGCGAGCGCGAGCAGCTGCAGGCCCAGCTGGCGCAGCCGCATCTGCGGCCAGTCTCGGCCCATGAGCGCTGGCGCCTGCCGATTCTGCTGTCCGACATGCAGCAGTGCCTGGCCGATACCACGCCAGACACCCTGCCGCCCCAGCAGCTCGACGAGATGGCCAGCGATGTGCTTGCCGCCATTGCTGCGGTGCTGCGCGACGGCGTGGGAAGCGAGGCCGATGAGCAGCTGTCCTACCAGCGGCGCGCGCATATCGTCAGCATGGCGCGGGAGCGGGTGGTGGCGACGGGCGCCGATGGCTCATTGACGGTCGAAGACCTGTGCCAGGCGCTGGCGGTGAGCCGCCGCGCCTTGCAGTACTCGTTCCAGGAAGTGCTGGGCATCTCGCCGCAAAGCTATCTGCGCGCCGTGCGCCTCAATGGTGCACGCCGCGCGATCAAGCAGGGCAGCAGCGTCTCGGACGCCGCGCTGGCCTGGGGCTTTTGGCACTTTGGCCGCTTTGCGCAGGAGTACAAGGCGCTGTTTGCCGAGCTGCCCTCCCATACCTGCAAGCGCTACCGCTGAGCGGCGCGCGCAACTTTTAATCCTGGGCGTCTGCCGCCAGCTCCGGCAGGCCGCGCAATGCGGCATACACGGGGGTGAAGTCGCCCTCGGTCATGTCAAACAGCTGCTGGAAATCGTCGATGACGAAATAGGTCTGCTGGTAGCTGTCGATCTTGTAGCGGGTGCGCATCGTGCGCTCCAGGGACAGCGGCAGGCGCTGGGGCAGCGGGCTGGTGACGGCGTGCTGCAGCTCGCCCGATGAGCTCAGGATGCCGGCGCCATAGGCACGGATTTCACCTTTCTCGCGGATGAGGCCGAACTCGATCGTGTACCAGTACAGGCGGCTGAGCATTTCGCAGGCGCCCAGGCGCTCGGCCTTGAGGCCGCCCTGGCCATAGCGCTGCACATAGTCGGCAATCACCGGGTTGAACAGCAGCGGCACATGGCCGAACAGGTCGTGGAAGATATCGGGCTCGACCACATAGTCGAACTCCTCGGGCTTGCGGATCCAGTCGGTGACCGGAAATTTTCGGTTGGCCAGCAGGCTGAAAAAAGGCACCTCCGGGATCAGGCCCGGCACCGCGACGATCTCCCAGCCGGTGGCCTGGCGCAGGCGCTGGTTGATGTCTTCAAAGCGGGGGATGCGGTCTTCGACGCCCAGCGATGGCAGCGCATCGATGAAGGCCTGGCTCGCCAGCCCCGGCAGCAAGGCCTTTTGGCGCGCATACAGGCGCCGGTAGGTATCGTGGTCGGCCTCGGTGTAGGCGGCGTAGTCCTGCGCGCAGGTGTAGTCGTCCTGCGCGCGGCTGTAGTCGCCGCGGGGCGGCCGGTCCGATTGTCCATAAACCACGGGTGCTTGTCCCATGCTGTGCTCCTTAAATTGTGGAGCCGCCAACACAACCCTTGATACGTCGTTGCCAAGCCTGGTCGTACGTCTGTACTGCCTGCGGCTTGACGCCTAGTCTCAACCGCAAACCTTCGGTTTGCTGGGTCGTGTTACCGGCTCTTATAAAGACCAGCCGGGCACCCGCAGTTGATGGGCTGCAGGCGCTCAGTTGGTCTTGATCTTGATCGTGTTGATCAGAAACTGAAACTTGCGTGCTTCCTGCGATACAAAGTGCGACAGCTCCTTGAGGCGCATGTCTTCGGGCGCAATGCCCATCTTCAGGTACTCGGCCTTGAAGCGCGGGTCGGTCAGCGCGCCCTGGAAGGCGTAGGCGTACTTCTGCGCTTCCTGGTCGGGCAGGCTGGCGGGCGCAAACACGCCAAACCAGGTAGAGACATCAAAACCGGGCACGGACTCGTTCACCGGCGGCACCTGGGGCAGGGCCACATTGCGGTCCGATGTGGTCACGGCCAGCGCCAGCAGCTCGCCGGACTTGATCAGCGGCAGGGCCGAGGCCAGGTTGTCGAAGACCACATCGATATCGCCGCTCAGCAGCGCCTTCTGGGCCGGGGCCGCACCGGCGTAGGGCACGCTGGGCATCTGCAGATTGGCCAGCGACTTGAGCATCTCGCCCGAGATATGGCCGATACTGCCGTTGCCGCCCGAGCCCATCTTCAAGCTGCCGGGGTGGCCCTTGATATAGCTGACCATCTCCGAGGTGGACTTGATACCCAATTGGTCCGCGCGGCTCTTTTTCATCACCAGCACGTTGGGCACGCGCGCCACCAGGATCAAGGGCTTGAAGTCCTTTTGTGCATCGTACTGCGGTGGTGTGCCCAGGTAGGGCAGCACCGCGTGTGTGGCCACCGCGCCCATCAGCACCATGTTCTCCTGGGGCTTGGCCTGGGCCACCAAGGTCGCGCCTGTGGCACCGCCGGCCCCCGGCTTGTTGGCCACCGTGATGGTGCCCAGTTGCTTTTCGGCGCCCTGGGCCAGCAGGTGGGCCGAGGTGTCCAGCGGGCCGCCGGCGGGGTAGGGGACCACAAAGGTCAGCGGTTGGCTGGCGTTCTGCGCGCTGGCAGCCAACATGAAACCAGACAGAACGGCGGCGAGGGTGACGGAGCGTTTCACAATTGTTTCCAGATTGATAAATCGCTCCGCAGTATAGAGAGGCCGCATGGCAAATTGAGGAATATCAAAGCCGCAGCCGTTCAATTTTTCCTATAGCACCCCACGGCGCATCTGATCGAGCTCAATGCTCTCGAACAGCGCCTTGAAGTTGCCATTGCCAAAACCATCATCGCCCTTGCGCTGGATGAACTCGAAGAAGATGGGGCCCAGCTGGTTCTCGCTGAAGATCTGCAGCAGCAGTTTCTGGCCGGTGCCATCGATCAGGATCTTGCGCTTTTTCAGCTCGGCCACATCCTCGCCATGGTCGGGCAGGCGCTTGTCCACCAGCTCGTAGTAGGTGTCGATGGTGTCGAGCAGCTTGACGCCGCCGGCGCGCAACTGGTCCACTGTTTCGTAGAGGTTGTCCGAACCCATCGCGATGTGCTGGATGCCTTCACCGTTGTACATGTCCAGGTACTCCTGGATCTGGCCGGCCTTTTCCTTGCCCTCTTCATTGATGGGGATGCGGATCTTGCCGCAGGGGCTGGTCATGGCCTTGCTCTTGACGCCGGTGACCTGGCCTTCGATGTCGAAGTACTTGATCTCGCGGAAGTTGAACAGGCGCTCGTAGAAGCCCGCCCATTCGTCCATGCGGCCCCGGTGCACGTTGTGGGTCAGGTGGTCGATATAGGTCAGGCCGTGGCCGTGCGGGTTCAGCGCTTCTTCGGCACTGACGCCGGGCAGCGGCTCGAAGTCCACATCGAAGAAGCCGATGTTGCCGATGTCGCCAGCTTGGGCACCGTTCTTGCCGCGCCAGCGGTCCACCAGGTAGATCAGGCTGTCGCCAATGCCCTTGATCGCGGGGATATTCAGCTCGCCTGGGCCTGCCTGGCCGGCATAGCCCCAGGCGCCCAGGCCCAGGGCACGCTCGTAGGCGGCCTTGGCGTCCTGCACGCGGAAGGCGATGGCGCAGACGCTGGGGCCGTGCAGGCGGGCAAAACGCTGGGCAAAGCTGTCGGGCTCGGCATTGATGATGAAGTTGATCTCGCCCTGGCGGTACAGGGTGACGTTCTTGTGGCGGTGGCGCGCGACGGGCTTGAAGCCCATGGCCGTGAAAACCTTGCCCATGGCGACCGGATCGGGCGCGGCATATTCGATGAACTCGAAGCCGTCGGTGCCCATGGGGTTGTCCCAGGTCGTGAATTCGGTGGTCTGGTGGGGAATGGCGGCTGTCATCGCAGGTCTCCTGTGGATCGTCTCGGGTGGCGCCAGCGTCGGCTGGCTGCTGTGCCTCCACTGTACCGATCTTGGTGCGCAGCATTTTGGCGATTTATCCCACTCCAATCGCTGGCAAAGCCTGATTTATGTGTTCTTGCTAAAAATCAAGCATTAAAATTGCGTGATCCTGTTGTGTCGCGCTGCTGCGGTGCAGCAAAAATATTCTGGACCTCTGCCATGACCACCTCTGCCTACCCCCTGGACAAGCTCGACCGTGCCATCTTGCAGCGCCTGCAGCACAACGGCCGCGAAACCTATGACGTCGTGGGCGAGCAGGTCGGCCTGTCGTCCAGTGCGGTGCTGCGCCGGGTCAAGCGTCTCGAAGAGGTGGGCGTGATCGAGCGCTATGTGGCCCTGGTCAAGCCCGAGGCCGTGGGCCTGTCGATGACGGCCTACCTCAATGTGCGGCTGGAGAAGTTCACCGAGGCGAGCAAGCGCAACCCGCTCGATCTTTTCCGCGCCAGCGTGCAAAGCTGGCCCGAGGTGGTCGAATGCGTGGCGCTGACCGGGGACATGGATTATCTGCTGCGCGTGGTCGTCGCCGACATGGCCCACTACAGCCGCTTTGTGATGGATACCTTGCTGCGCCACCCTGCGGTGCAGGACTGCAAGACCAGCTTTGTGCTGGACCGTGTCAAGCTCACCACAGCGCTGCCGGTATTGCCCGGGGTCTGAACCACAGCCGATGTTGCGCCAGCGCAAACGGCGCTGCGATTGCTGGGCCGCTCACAGGCCCTTCAAACCGCACGCCCGAGTGCCCACTTGCGGCGCAAAGCCGCATGGCCGGGGGCTTTGAATACCCTTTGTAAGCGCGGGGTAAGCCATAGGCACGAAATATGCTGCATCGCAGCATGATTGATAATACGCGGGTTAACCCGTATATTTACCCCATGATCACGACGAAAGAATGGTTCCCTTCATCCGTTGCCAACGGCATGATGGCGTTTTTCCCCTTCTTTGGCCGGTTGGGCGAGAGCCCGCAGCAGCCCGACGGCAAGAAGCCACGACCTTCCGCCTCTATGGTTCCTATCCGCGCCCTCAGTGAGCGTCACCGCCCGCGCATCCTCACCCATCTGCTGGCGCTCGATGCGCAGGACCGCTATTTGCGCTTTGGCTACCAGGCGAGCGACGCGCAGATCGCGCGCTATGTCGAGAGCCTGAATTTCGAGCGTGACGAGATCTTTGGCATCTACAACCGCAGCCTCAAGCTGATTGCGATGGCCCATGTGGCCTATGCGCCGCCGTCGTCGAACATGGCCAGCTGCGCCGAGTTTGGCGTGTCCGTGCTCAAGTCCGGCCGGGGCAAGGGCCTGGGCAGCCGTCTGTTCGAGCGCGCCGCGATGGACGCGCGCACCAAAGGCGTGCAGATGCTGTTCATCCATGCACTGTCCGAGAACACCGCGATGCTCAAGATCGCGCGCAAGGCGGGAGCCACGGTCGAGCGCGATGGCTCCGAATCCGAGGCCTACCTGAAGTTGCCGCCCGCAGGTTTTGACACCCGCATGGCCGACCTGGTCGAGGACCAGATGGGCGAGATGGACTACCAGTTCAAGAAGCAGGCGCGCCAGTTCTGGGATTTCCTGTCCACCGTGCAGGAAGTGCGGCGTGATGTGCAGGAAGGCCGGCACAAGTCGGGCCAGTAGGAGCCGCTAACACAACCCTTGATACGTCGTTGCCCTGCCTTGTCGTACTACTGTACTGCCTGCGGCAGGACGCCTAGTCTCAACCGCAAACCTTCGGTTTGCTGGGCCGTGTTATCGGCTCTAAACAGCCGGGTTTGTCACAGGTGAGTGCTCAAGGATTGGGCAGCGATTTCGGAGGAAATCCGCAATTTGATATCCTGATCGCTTGTTTCACTACCGCACGTCCTGCATTCCAAGACAGTGTCAGACCCCCATCCCTCGCGCTTCCCTGACAAGGAAGACAAACGCACCTTTTTCCAGAAGGTCGCTGAACTGATTCACCCGGCCCCGGACTCTGCGGACGAGTTGATCGAAACCCTGGCGGAAGCCGAAAGCAACGATGTCATCAACGCGGACTCCCGCGTGATGCTGGAGCGGGTCATCCGTATGGAAGACATGACCGCTGGCGATGTGATGGTCGCCGCGCCCCGCATGGACCTGGTGGACATCGAAGCCGACTACGAGTCGGTGCTGCACACCGTCATCAACACCGCCCATTCGCGATTCCCGGTGTTCCAGGGTGAGCAGGAAAACATCATTGGCATCTTGATGGCCAAGGACCTGCTCAAGCTGCAACGCTCCCCCCAACTCAATCTGCGCGCCCTCCTGCGCCCGGCGGTGTTTGTGCCCGAGAGCAAGGGCCTCAACGACCTGCTGCGTGAGTTCCGGGGCAACCGCAACCACCTGGCCATCGTCATCGATGAGTTTGGCCGCGTGGCGGGCCTGGTCACGATTGAGGATGTGCTCGAACAGATCGTCGGCGAGATCGAGGACGAGTTCGATCTGCCCGAAGACGAGGGCGATATCTTTGCGCTGGCCGATGACACCTTCCGCATCTCGGGCGACACGCCCGTCGAGCGGGTGGCCGACGAGTTCAACGTGGTGCTCGAGAGCAGTGACCCCGATGAGTCGTTCGAAACCATCGGTGGCCTGATTGCCCACGAGCTGGGCCATGTGCCCAAGCGCGGCGCCCACATCATGCTGGGCGGCCTGCACTTTGAGGTGCTGCTGACCAAGGGCGGCGCGGTGCGCTGGTTCCGCGTGCAGCGGGCCGCGCCGGTGTCGGACCCGGCAGCAGACGCTTGAGGCAGCGCCCGATAGGCGCCCATACCGCCTGCCTCTGAGCGGCAAGCCATGGCAGCGAATCACGCGGTTCGCTGCCTTTTTTATGGGCACGCGCTGCGCCTGCCTGGCGTTTGGCCTTGTCGGCAGGGCGGTAGCGCAGCCTCCCTAAAATGCTGCTCCATGCCCACGATTCCACAAGCCCCGACCCCGGCACCTGCCGCTGATAGCGCAACCACGGCTCAGCAGCCAGCCTGGCCGGCCATCACCGCCCCGCATGCGGCCCCCCAGGACCACTGGATTGAGCAGCTGGGCCGCCGGCGCAATGATGACTTTGCCTGGCTCAAATACATCCCCGAGACCGGCACGCGCAGCATGGACAACCTGCCCGAGCCCCTGGGCAGCCTGCTGCAGGCTGAGCGCGACTATGCGCAGCAGATGCTGGCGCCGCAGGCCGCATCGGCGCAGCGCTTCTACGATGCGATGGCCGCCCATGTCTGCAGCACCGAGCTGGCACCGCCTGCCGCACTGCAAGGCTGGGCTTACAGCAGCCAGCCAGGGGCGGGCGGCCAGCGGGTGTTTGTGCGCAGCCATTCGGATGGCCGGGTGCAGACCCTGGTCGACGAGGCCGTGCAATCGCAGGGCCATCGGTACTACCGCGCCACCGACCACCAGGCCAGCCCCGATGAGCGTTACTACGCCTGGGCCGAAGACCTGATCGGCAATGACCGCCACCGCATCTGCGTGCTTGATACCGAAACCGGCCAGACCCAAGTGCTGGTGGAGGGCGACGCCTTTGGCTATGGTGGGCTGACCTTTTCGCCGTCGTCGCAGGACCTGTTTTGGATCTGGCGCGATGCGCACAGCCGGCCCTCGCGCCTGTACCGCAGTGCGCTGCAGGGCGGGCAGCCGGTGCTGGTGCATGAGGAGAGCGACCCGGCGCTCTTCATGCGCGTGGCGCGCACGGCGGCCAATGGCTTTGTGGTGCTGAGCCTGTTCGGGCCCGACACCAGCGAGCTGCACCTGATCGCCGCCGGCCAGGAGCATGCCGCGCCCCGGCTGCTGCGCCCGCGCGAGCGCGGCATCCGCTACGAAGTCAATGAATGGAATGGCAGCCTGGTGGCGCTGACCAATGCCGGGGGTGCCACCGACCGCCAGATCCTGCGGCTGGGCCCCGACCTGCAGCCCCAGCAAACGCTGGCCGCCCACCGCCACGGTGTGCCCATCATCAAGATGCAGCCCTTTGCCAGCACGCTGGTGCGGCTTGAGCGCGCCGATGGCCTGCACCAGCTGGTGCTGCTGCAGCGCGACGGGGCGCAAACCACCATCCGCTTTGACGAGCCCGCCTACACCTTGGACCTGCTGCCCGGCCAGCACTGGGATGCCAGCCATGTGCGTATCAAGCACCAGACGCCCGCCCAGCCGCCGCGCTGGCTGGACATCCGCCTGGCCGACGGCCAGATGACCGAGGTGGGGCGCGAGACCTGGAGTGGGTTGGACCCGGCGAACTACCGCATCGAGCGCCTTCAGGCCCGTGCCGATGATGGCCAGTGGGTGCCGCTGACGGTGCTCTCGCGCAAGGACATCGATAGCAGCCAGCCCCAGCCGCTGCTGCTGACCGGCTATGGCGCCTATGGCATTGCGCACGAGGCCTCGTTCTCGCTGCCGGCCCTCGCCTGGGTCGATGCCGGCTACCGCTATGCGATTGCCCATGTGCGCGGGGGCTCGGAAAAGGGCCATGACTGGTACCAGGGCGGCTGCCGCGAGCACAAGCGCAACTCGATGACCGACTTCATCGCCTGCGCCCAGCATCTGCAGCAGCTGGGCTACAGCACGCCGCAGCAGACGGTGGCCCACGGCATATCGGCCGGCGGCCTGCTGGTCTGCGGCGCGATGAACATGCAGCCCCAGCACTGGGCGGGGGTGATCGCGCAGGTGCCCTTTGTCGACATGCTCAACACCATGAGCGATGCCGACCACCCGCTGGTGCCGCTGCTGCGCCCGGACTGGGGCGATCCGCTGGCCGATCCGGTCGCCTACGACTACATCGCGGCGCTGTCGCCCTACGAGAATGTGCGTGAGGCGGCCTACCCGCCGCTGCTGTGCACGGCCGGCTTGAAGGATGACCGCGTGCCGTACTGGGAGCCGGCCAAACTGATGGCCAATGTGCGCCGCCGCTCCACCAGTGCCGCGCCCGCCTTGTTGCTGCTCAACCCGGACAGCGGTCACCAGGAAAGTGACCAGCAGGAGAGCGTGTTGGGCCAGGCCGCGCGCCTGTGGGCCTTTGCCCAGCACTGCGCCACGGCCGGCAAGCCGCCAGCGGTTTAGCGTGGCAGCGCTGCCTGGGGCCGGCTGCGCTGGAACAGCCCCCAGGCGCACCAGGCCGACACCAGCAGGGCTGGCACCGCCGTCACGGTGATGGCGCTGAGCAAATGGCCCTGCACCACCCAGGTGGAGATAAAACCCGCCAGCAGCGGGCCCAGTGCGCTGAACACCGATACGACAAAGCTCCACAGCGCAAAGATGCGGGCGCGCAACGCGGCGGGGGTGAGGTCCTGCAGCATCGTTGGCACCAGCGCATTGGCGGTGCAGGTGATGAAGAGAAAGAGCCCCACCACGACAAAGGCCTGCGGCAGCGATGCGGTGGAGAACAGCATCAGGATGGCAGGGATGGCCAGCAGCGCGCAGACGCCCATGATGAGCGGCCGCACCGCCTGGCCCAGGCGCTGGGCGAGCCAGCGGTCGAGCCAGGCCACCACCGGCAGGCAGCCCAGCGTGCTGACCAGCAGGATCGGGCCCATCACCTCGCCAATATGGGCGGGCGTGGCCTCAAAGCGCCGCTCCAGCGCCAAGGCGATCAGCTGGTTCAAGCCTTGCACGGCAACCATCAGGCTGCCGGCGATGCCGACAAACAGCGCAATGGGCTGCCAGCGCGCGCGCAGAAACTGGCGCAGCGAGGCGCCGCTCGCGCCATCGCTGCTGGCGATGTAGCGCGGTGGATCGGCGGTGAACAGGCCCGCCAGCAGCAAGGGCAGGCCGGCGACCGACAGCAGCAAGAAGGCCTTGCGCCAGGCATCCATGTCGCCCGGAATCAGTGCGACAGCCGCGCTCTGGATATCGCCTGCAAAATAAAAGCCGGCGCTGGCGCCGCTCGAGACCAGGGCCGCAAAGCCCAGGTTGGCCAGCACGCGGTGGCGCTGCGGGGCCAGGTCGGGAATCATCGAATACACCAGCGGGACCATCGCAAACTCGGTGATGCCGGCGGCCGAGCGGCCCAGAAAGAAGAGGGGAAAGTTGGGCGCCAGCGCGCTCAGCACCATCATCGCCGTGGAGGCCGCAATCAGGCACAGCAGCACGCGCTTGCGCGAGAAGCGATCGGCAAACCGCGCCAGCGGAATGGCCAGCGCGCTGCCCACCAGCACGCCGGCCAGGCCCTGCAAGGCGCCAATGGCGGCATCGCTGATCGCAAAGCTTTTCTGGATGGCCGACAGCGAGATGGCCTGCAGACCGTAGTCGCTCATCTGCACCCCGGCGGTGAGGCCCAGAAAAACAACCGTCAGCAAAGCGCGCACGGACCACTGCGCCGGTCCGGTGTCTGCGGCAGAGGGGGCGGCACTGCCGGAAGAAGTCGTCATGGAACTGCAGTCAGAGAAAAAGCCATATCCCCTGCTGCGGACACTGCCGCAGCATGGGCGCTAGGCTTTCGATCTTAGTGGCTTACTTCCACTGGTACTGCAGCTGCACATCCACCGTGCGGCCACCGCCGTAGTAGCAGTAGAAGTCACAGCCGCTGACATAGGTCTTGTCGGTCAGGTTGCGGGCATTGAGTTGCAGCGCCCATTCGCGGCTCAGGTCGTAGCGCACCATCAGGTCCAGCAAGGTGTAGCCGGAGATGCGCTTGCCGGGGCTGTAGCGCTGGTCTTCGGTCTGGCCGTTGTAGCGGGCACCGGCAGCCACCGTCAGCTTCTGGCTGTTGGCCAGGCTCAGGCTGTGGCTCAGCCACAGGCTGACCTGGTTGTCCGGGATCAGCGGCGTGCGCACGGTCTGCGTGGTCGAGATGTCCTGCTTGGAGTTGTTGTGCGTGTAGGCTGCCTTGATGGCAGTCGCCGCGCCCAGCTTGAAGTCGCCCTGCAGCTCGATGCCCTTGTTGGTGCGCTTGCCCGATTGCGTCTGGATGTTGGAGGCGTCCGAGATCAGCGCGTTCTTTTCCTTGATGTCAAAGTAGGCGAGGGTCAGCGTGCCGTTGAGCCAGGTGGGCTCCATCTTCAGACCGATTTCGCTTTGCTTGCCTTCGTAGGGCTTGTAGGCCATGCCTGTGCTGTCCACGCCGGCGATGGGCTTGAACGATTCCGAATAGCTGATGTAGGGCGAGACACCGAAGTCGGTGATGTACATCGCGCCCAGGTTGACGCTGTTCTTGCTCACATCGTAGGCAGCGTCGGAGCCGCTGACCGAGCCCGTGTTCTTGGCGCTGTCATGGCGGATGCCGGCGTTGAAGTTCCAGTGGCTGCCCACGCGCAGCTGGGTGGAGGCATAGGCGCCCCACTGCTTGGAGTGCAGGCCATAAGGCGTGCCGGTGATGTCGAAAGGCGCGCCGTAGACGGGATTGAACATGTCCAGACCCGGCACAAAGCCGAAGCCGTTGTTCAGGCCATCGGTGTCGGACTTGAGGTAGTCGATACCGAAGGTGGGCAGCAGCTGGATGCTGTCGGACAGCTTGAGCTTGCCGGTGATGCGGTTGTCCAGGTAATGGCTCTTGGAGGTGCCATCGGTGTAGGTGTAGCCGCGCGAGAGCGTCCGGTCACCGTCCGAGCCATAGGCAAAGGTGTTGACCTGGTCCAGATCGAGGTGGGTGTACTTGTAGTTCTGCGTGAACTTCCAGTCGCTGTTGATCTGGTGGCTCAGCAGCCAGCCCAGGCTGGACTGGGTGCGCTTGAGGTGGTCCACACCGGGCTCGCCCGCGTTCAAGCGGCGGTCGATGCGGCCATAAGGCGTATCGGTGATCGTGCCGTAGGCGGGCAGGAAGCCGTTGGTGGGGCGGCCATCTTCGCGCTGCACGCTGCCCAGCAGGGTCAGCGAGGTTTGGGGCGTGAACTCCATCGTGACGCTGGGCGCCAGGTAGTAGCTCTTCATATTGGTTTCGCGCTGCATGCCGTCTTCGCGGCGTGCCTGCGCCACCAGGCGGTAGTACACGGTGCCATCGGCATTGGCGATGTCGTTGTAGTCGATGCCAGCGCCCAGGCGCTTTTGGTTGCCGACCTCGGTGTTCAGCTGCAGTGCGCGCTCCTTCTTGGGGCGCTTGGTGACCAGGTTGACGACGCCGCCGGATTCCGAGGCGCCAAAGATCAGCGAGTTGGCGCCCTTGACGACTTCCACCGTTTCCACGCCAAAGATTTCAGGCTTCCAGACAAAGTAACCATTGGGCGAGGTGGGGGTGCCGTCCAGCGACACCGAGGCATCAAAGCCGCGGATCTTGAACCACTCGACCTTGTTGTCCGCGCCAAAGGGCTCGCTGACTACGCCGGCCTGGTACTGCAGGGCCTGGTCCAGCTTGCGCGCGCCCAGCGCGTCGATCTGGTCCTTTTGCAGCACGGCGCTGGAGTTGGGCGCGTAGAAGTCCAGGCTCTGCAGATCGTTGACCGAGCCGATCACCGTCACGGTTTCCAGCGTCGTGCTGGCGGCTTCGGTCTTGTCAGTGGCGTTGGCGGTGGCGTTGGTGTCAGCGGTTTGTGCCAGCGCAGGGGCAGCAAAGCCGATCGCGCCGATGGCCAGCACAACGGCCTGGACCACCGGGGTGTAGCGTGCGTATTGCATGGTGTGAGGGTGGGGGAGAAGTGGGACGAATGGAATGGATAACTAGTTTGTAATTTTATATTGCAATCGATAATTGTTCTCAAATGCATTCTCTTTTGTAGCGAATTTGCTGCATTTGCTATTTTCTATCGGCCGTTGCCCGACGTAGCCGCCAGCTGCGCTGGGCCGCCCGCGCCGCTCAGCGCCCCAGAGGGGGATCGCGTATAGTGCGCCCAGCGGCCGTGCCCCAAGAGCGCGCGGTGGTTTCCCCTGCCAAACCCTGATTGACCTGTGCCCGCGTCCTATTCTTCTTATTCCCTGTTTGAGTCACCCCGCCGCTTTCCCTGGCTGTGGGCCTGCCTGGCACTGGTCGCCGGGGTTCTGCAAGCCTGGTCGCTGGCCTGGCCCTGGCATAGCGATGGTTTTCCGGCCAGCTATGGCCAGCCGCTGTGGTGGCTGCAGCTGCTGTCGCTGGCGGTGCTGCCCGCGGCACTCATGCGCGTGCAGCGGCCCTGGCACGGGGTGCTGATCGGCTGGGCCTTTGCCTGCGCCTGGCTCTGCGCCACCTTCTGGTGGCTGTTCATCTCCATGCACACCTATGGCGGACTGCCCGCGCCGCTGGCGGTTTTGGCGGTGCTGGGGCTGGCGGCTTTTCTGGGGCTGTATTACGCCGTCGTCTGCGGCCTGTTTGTGGCCTGGCGAGGCGAGCGCCTGAGCGGCGCCGTGCTGCTGTTTGCCGCGCTGTGGCTGCTCGCCGAGCTGGCGCGTGGCCAGTGGTGGACCGGTTTCCCCTGGGGCGCCGGAGGCTACGCCCATGTCGATGGGCCGCTCGCAAGCCTGGCGCCCTGGATCGGTGTCTACGGCATTGGCGCCGTCGCATCGGCCGCTGCGATGTGGCTGGCGGGGCTGCGCGGCGCGCATGTGGTGCGTTGGCCGGGCTATGTCGCGCTGCTGGCGGTGGCTGCCGTGCTCTGGCTGGCCCAGCACCTGCCCCAGGCCTCGGTGGCCGCGGCGCCCAACAAGCCGGTGTCCGTCGCCTTGCTGCAAGGCAATATCTCGCAGGGCGAGAAGTTCCAGGCCAGCTCGGGCATCCCGATGGCGCTGGCCTGGTATGCCCAGCAGCTGCAGCAAAGCCAGGCGGACATGGTGATTGCGCCCGAGACTGCCATCCCCGTGCTGCTGCAGCAAACCCCTCATGGCTACTGGCAAGAGCTGCAGCAGCGCTTTGCCAGCGGCCAGCAGGCGGCGCTGGTCGGCGTGCCGCTGGGCGATTTTGAGCAGGGCTATACCAACTCGATGGTGGGCCTGGTGCCCGGCAGTGCCGAGGCCTACCGCTATGACAAGCACCACCTCGTGCCCTTTGGCGAGTTCATCCCGCCAATGTTCCGCTGGTTCACCGATTTGATGCAGATTCCGCTGGGCGATTTCAACCGCGGCGGCATGAACCAGCCCTCGCTGGCCTGGGCGGGGGAGCGCTGGGCGCCCAATATCTGTTACGAGGATCTGTTTGGCGAAGAACTGGCCAGCCGCTTTGTCGACAGTGCGCAATCGCCGACGATCATGGTCAATGCCAGCAATATCGCCTGGTTTGGCGATTCGATTGCGATCGACCAGCATTTGCAGATCAGCCGCATGCGGACCCTGGAGCTGGCGCGGCCCATGCTGCGCGCCACCAATACCGGCGCCACTGCGGTGATCGACCGGGACGGTGTGGTGCAGCAGATCCTGCCGCACCAAGCCCGCGCGGTGCTGCAGGCGCAGGTGCAGGGCGTGGATGCGGGCCCGACCTGGTTTGCCCAGTGGGCTGGTCGCTGGGGGCTTTGGCCGCTGTGGGGCCTGGGAGCACTGGTACTGGTCGGGGCCTGGCTGGGCCGGCGGCGCTGACCACCCGGCGCAGCTGCCGGTGCAGATGCCGTCTTAAACGGACAAATTGCCGGCAGATGACGGCCGCAGCACCGTGCTCGCCCCATGCGGCTGCTTGGCGAGCGTCCACCATCGGCAAATGTAACTGCTGTTAAAAAACGCAGATAGCCTGGGTTTGGCGCACAAAGCACAGCGCACTCCACGGCTTTGTCTCGCACGTTCGGGCCCAGAAGCGGGATAATGTGTACCTGCAGGTAATGGTGCCTGGGCACCATCAGAGAAATGCGGCGGAGTGACCGCCACCAGAAGTTGGACTGACAATGGCTGAATCTTTTTCCTATGAACAACTGATCGCCTCCGGTGAGGGCAAGTTGTTTACCCCTGAAAGTGGCCGTTTGCCACTGCCGCCGATGCTGATGTTTGACCGCATCACCGAAATCGACGAAAACGGCGGCTCGCACGGGCTGGGAAAAATTGTCGCTGAGCTCGATGTCAACCCCGATCTGTGGTTCTTCAAGTGCCACTTCCAGGGTGACCCCGTGATGCCCGGCTGCCTGGGGCTGGACGCCATGTGGCAACTGATCGGTTTTTACCTGACCTGGCTGCGCCTGCCAGGACGCGGGCGCGCCCTGGGTGCCGGTGAGGTCAAGTTCACCGGCGAAGTCGGCCCCGACGTGAAGCTGGTAACCTACGAAATCGACATCAAGCGCGTGATCAAGCGCAAACTGAACATGGCCATTGGCGATGCGCGACTGCTCGCTGACGGCAAGGAAATCTATGTCGCCAATGACCTGCGTGTGGGGTTGTTCCTGCGCGAGGGCGATGGCAAGGAAAACGCAGCATGAAGCGTCGGGTGGTTATTACAGGGGCCGGTATCGTCTCCTGTATCGGTGTGGGGCTGGAAGCCGTGGAGACTTCGCTGCGCGAAGGCCGCTCCGGCATCGCCCATATGCCGGTGTTCAAGGAAATGGGCCTGCGCAGCCAGGTCGCTGGCATTCCGCGCATCAATGTCGAAGAGTTCATTGATCGCAAGCAACTGCGCTTCATGGGAGATGCTGCCGCTTACGCGCAGATCTCGCTGCAGCAAGCGATTGCCCAGGCAGGCCTGTCACCCGAACAAATCAGCCACCCGCGTACCGGATTGATCATGGGCTCGGGCGGCGGCTCGCCGGCCAACCAGATTGAAGCTGCCGACACGCTGCGTGAAAAAGGCATTCGCCGCGTGGGACCCTACCAGGTCACGCGCTGCATGGGCTCGACCGTGTCGGCCAACCTGGCGACCAACTTCAAGATCAAGGGCATCAACTACTCGATCACCTCGGCCTGCTCGACCTCGGCGCACTGCGTGGGCGCGGCCGCCCAGCAGATCTCCTGGGGCATGCAGGATGTGATGTTTGCCGGCGGCGGCGAAGAACTGTCCTGGGGTCTGGCCATCTTGTTCGATGGCATGGGCGCGATGTCCAGCAAATACAACGACGACCCGACCAAGGCCTCGCGCCCCTATGACACGGACCGCGATGGTTTTGTCATTGCCGGCGGCGGCGGCGCGCTGGTGCTCGAGAGCCTGGAGCATGCCCAGGCGCGCGGCGCCACCATCCTGGGCGAGATTGTCGGTTTTGGCATCTCGTCGGACGGTGAAGACATGGTCGCGCCTTCGGGCGAAGGCGCGGTGGCCGCGATGTCCCAGGCTATCGAAGGCCTGGACGCACCGATCGACTACATCAACACCCATGGCACCTCCACCCCGGTGGGCGATGTGCCTGAGCTGCATGCGATCCGCAAGGTGTTTGGCGACCGCATTCCGCCGTTCTCGTCGACCAAGTCGCTGACCGGCCACTCGCAAGGCGCGACCGGCGTGCAGGAAGCGATCTACAGCCTCATCATGCTGATGAAGGGCTTCATCGCCGGCTCGGCCAATGTGGACCATCCCGATCCTGCGGTGGGCGATATGCCGCTGGTCACCAAGGCGCGCGTGGCGGAGTTGAAGCAGGTGCTGTCCAACAGCTTTGGCTTTGGCGGCACCAATGCCTGCCTGGTGCTCAAGCGCTGGGAAGCGGCTTGATCGCCACCACCCTCCACTCCCACTGACAAAGCGCCTTCGGGCGCTTTTCTTTTGCTCTCGTAACCGCAGCAGGAGTGCTATCAAAATGAGACCGCTGTTGCAGTGCAGGCGCGGCGCCAACGCGCGCTGTTGCGGGCTGGCAGCCATGCGTGCCTGCCCTTGCCGCTGGCGCGCTCGGCTATCGCCACCCATGGGGCGGCTGAAAGCACTAAAATCAAATGTTTTTGACCGCTTTGCTGGTGCAGACAGGCAGCAAGGCATGCATGCAGTCCGATCTTGTCGCTGCGCGCCCCATTGCGGGCCGCCAGCAGCAGGCTGCGTCCACCACCAGACTCTCCATGTTGAATTTCCAACAAATCATTTTGAAGCTGCAGCAGTACTGGGCCGACCAGGGCTGCGCGCTATTGCAACCTTATGACATGGAGGTGGGTGCAGGTACCTCGCACACCGCCACCTTCCTGCGCGCCATCGGCCCCGAGCCCTGGAAAGCGGCCTATGTGCAGCCCAGCCGCCGCCCCAAGGATGGCCGCTATGGCGAGAACCCCAACCGCCTGCAGCACTACTACCAGTTCCAGGTGGTGCTCAAGCCCGCGCCTGCCAACATCCTCGATCTGTACCTGGGCTCGCTCGAAGCGCTGGGTTTTGACCTGAAGAAAAACGACATCCGCTTTGTCGAAGACGACTGGGAAAACCCGACCCTGGGCGCCTGGGGCCTGGGCTGGGAAGTCTGGCTCAACGGCATGGAAGTGACGCAGTTCACCTATTTCCAGCAAGTGGGCGGCATCGATTGCAAGCCCGCGACCGGCGAGATCACCTACGGCCTGGAGCGCCTGGCGATGTACCTGCAAGGCGTGGACAACGTCTACAACCTGCAGTGGACCGATGGCCTGACCTATGGCGATGTCTACCACCAAAACGAGGTCGAGCAGTCCACCTACAACTTCGAGCATTCCGATGCGGAGTTCCTGTTCCAGGCCTTTGGCGCGCATGAAAAGCAGGCCAAGCTCCTGATGGAGCAGCAGCTGGCCTTGCCCGCCTATGAGCAAGTGCTCAAGGCCGGCCACACCTTCAACCTGCTCGATGCGCGTGGCGCGATCAGCGTGACCGAGCGGGCGGCCTACATTGGCCGCATCCGCAACCTCGCGCGCGCCGTGGCGCAGAGCTACTACGACAGCCGCGAGCGCCTGGGCTTTCCGATGGCTCCGCGCGAGTGGGTCGCGCAGATCCCCCCGAAGGCTGCTGCCTAAACACCCCCGCCGCGCTGCCCATGCCCACGATCTTCACGCATGTCGCCGTACCGGTCGCCGCAGCGCTGGCGCTGGGCAGCCGCCGTGTGCCGCCCAGCATGCTGCTGGTGGGCGCGCTGGCCGCGATTGCGCCTGATTTCGACGGCATTCCCTACCAGTTCGGCAGCGCCGGCAGCGGCATCTGGGCCCACCGTGGCATCACCCACACGGCCTTGTTTGCACTGCTGATGGGCCTGCTGGGCCTATGGCTGGCGCGCTGGTGGAAGGTGCCGCGCCTGGCCGGCTTTGCCTGGGTGTTTTTCTGCACCTTGTCGCACCCCTTGCTGGACATGATGACCAGCGGCGGCAGCGGCATTGCCCTGCTGTGGCCTTTGAGCTCCGAACGTTTTTTCAGCCCTTGGCGACCGATTGCCGTCTCGCCCATTGCTGCAGACCGCTTTTTCTCGCAGCGCGGTGTGCAGGTCCTGGTCAGTGAACTCTACAACGTATGGTTCCCGCTGCTGACCCTGGGCCTGTCCATCTTCGCGCTGCGCCATACCCGGAAATCCTGATGACTTCCTCTCCCAATCTTCTGGTTGAACTGTTTGTTGAAGAGCTGCCTCCCAAGGCGCTCAAAAAGCTGGGCGATGCCTTTGCCCAGGTGCTGCTGCAGCAACTGCGCGCGCAGGGCCTGGCCGGTGACGGCTCGCAGCTGACGGCCTATGCCTCGCCGCGCCGCCTGGCCGCGCTGATCACCGACGTGCTGCCGCGCGCCGCTGACAAGCAGGTGTCGCAAAAGCTGATGCCCGTGGCAGTCGGCCTGTCGGCCGATGGCCAGCCAACGCCGGCCCTGCTCAAGAAGCTGGCCGCGCTGGGCGCCGATGCCTCGGTGGTGCCGCAGCTCAAGCGGGCCCAGGACGGCAAGGCCGAAGCGCTGTTCTACGACAGCACGGCCGCTGGCGTCAGCCTGGCCGAGGGCCTGCAAAAGGCGCTGACCGAGAGCATCGCCAAGCTGCCCATCCCCAAGGTCATGACCTACCAGCTCGAAGGCAACTGCGAATTGCCCGGCTGGAGCAGCGTGCAGTTTGTGCGCCCAGCCCATGGCCTGGTGGCCTTGCACGGCACCGAGGTGCTGCTGTCGATCGAAGCGCTGGGTCTGAAGGCCGGCAACACCACGCACGGCCACCGCTTTGAAGCGCTGGTCGATCCGCTGCTGATCACTGATGCCGACAGCTACGCCAAGACCCTGGCCGAGCAGGGCGCGGTGATTGCCAGCTTTGACGAGCGCAAGGCCGAGATCGTGCGCCAGCTGCAGGCAGCGGCCGAGCGTGTGGGCGGCGGCGTCAAGCCGATCGACGACGAAGCACTGCTCGATGAAGTGACTGCGCTGGTCGAGCGCCCCCATGTGCTGGTCTGCGCGTTCGAGAAGGAATTCCTGGGTGTGCCGCAGGAGTGCCTGATCCTGACGATGAAGGCCAACCAGAAGTACTTCCCGCTGCTCGCTGCCGATGGCGCGCTGACCAACCAGTTCCTGGTGGTGAGCAACATCAGCCCCGCTGACGCATCGGCCGTGACTGGTGGCAATGAGCGCGTGGTGCGCCCGCGCCTGGCCGATGCCAAGTTCTTCTTTGACCAGGACCGCAAGAAGACCCTGGCCTCGCGCGTCGAGGCGCTGGACAAGGTGGTCTACCACAACAAGCTAGGCACCCAGGGTGAGCGCGTGCAGCGCGTGCGTGCCATTGCCAAGAGCATTGCGCAGCAGTTGGGCGCCACCCAACTGGGCAAGCAGGTGGACCAGGCCGCCCAGCTGGCCAAGACCGACCTGATCACCGACATGGTGGGTGAGTTCCCAGAACTGCAGGGCACGATGGGCCGCTACTACGCGCTCAACGACCAGCTCGATGCCGCAGTGGCCGATGCGATCGAAGACCACTACAAGCCGCGCTTTGCCGGCGATGTGCTGCCACGCGGCGAGGTGGGCGTGATCGTCGCGCTGGCCGACAAGCTCGAAACCCTGGTGGGCATGTTCGGCATCGGCAACCTGCCCACCGGCGACCGCGACCCGTTTGCGCTGCGCCGCCATGCGCTGGGCGTCATCCGCATGCTGGTCGAAAAGGACCTGCCGCTGGACCTGGACACCTTGCTGGTCAGCACCTTGCCCGCCTTTGGCGACAAGATCGAAGACGCGAGCGCAGCGCTGTCCGACTTCATCTATGACCGCCTGGCCGGCAGCCTGCGTGAGCAAGGCTTTGGCGCCCAGGAAGTGGAGGCCGTGCTGGCCTACCGCCCCCAGCGCCTGGCCGATGTGCAAAAGCGCCTCGAAGCGGTGCGTGCCTTTGCCGCGCTGCCCGAGGCACCGGCGCTGGCCGCTGCCAACAAGCGCGTGGGCAATATCCTGAAGAAGGCCGATGGCCCGGTACGCGCCCGCGTGGACGAAGCCCTGCTGCAAGAACAGGCCGAGAAGGACCTGTTTGCTGCGCTGCAGACCGTCGCACCCAAGGCTGATGCCCAGTTTACCGAAGGCGATTACACCGCCAGCCTGCAGACCCTGGCGGCCTTGCGCACGCCGGTCGATGCCTTCTTTGAGCATGTGATGGTCAATGCCGAAGACCCGGCGCTCAAGGCCAACCGCCTGGGCCTGCTGGCGACCCTGCATGAGGCGATGAACCGCATCGCCGATCTGTCGCGCCTGGTCGCTGCCTGATAAGCTGGATGGGCGCGCAGCCATCGTGCATGGCTGCCGCCCGCCAGGGCCGCGTGCCGCAGCCTGTCTTCGGAGGGAGCCTGTGATGAAACTTGCGATTCTCGAGCGTGACGGTATTGTTGGCCAGCCGGTGCTGGGCCAGCTGAGCGGCCACCAGGACTGGCAGAGCATGCCCGATGCGGCGATCAGCATCGCCCGGCTCAACCTGTCTGGCTGGCATGTGGTGCTGGTGGCCAACCAGCCCGGTCTGGGCCGGGGTCTCTACGACTGCGCCGCACTCAATGACTACCACCGCCAGATGTACAAGGAGCTGGCCACCGTCGGCGCCAAGGTCGATGCGGTGTTCTTCTGTCCCCATCCGCCCGATGACCACTGCGACTGCCTGGATGCCCAGGCCACGCTGCTGCGCCAGATCCTGGACCGCTTCAACATGGAAGCGGGCAAGGTCGCGGTGATCGCCCGCAGCGCCAGCTTGCTGCAGGCCGCCGCCAGCCTGGGCGCACGCCTGCACTGGGTCTCCGTGCCCGGTGGGCCGGATGCCGAGACGGCGCTGTGCCCCTCCGAAGAGGCGCAGCAACACGCCAGCATGGTCCAGTGCATCGAGCACTTGCTGCAGACCATCGCGAATCGGCCGCCGCAGGGCTGAGAAGCGACGTGCTCTGCCCCATGAAAAGCCCTGCCATGTAAAACGGCAGGGCTTTTGCTTGGGCGATATCGCAGCGCTCAGCCGCCTCGATCAAGCACGCATCGCACGCGACTGGCTGTGCACCGCTTCGACCAGCGCGGCCACATGCTCGGGCGGTGTGAACTGGCTGATGCCATGGCCCAGGTTGAAGATATGCGTGGGGCCGGGGCGGCTGGTGTCGGTATGGGGCGTGCCAAAGCTCTCGAGCACATGGCGCACCTGCTCGGCAATGCGCTCGGGCGGGGCAAACAGCACATTGGGGTCGATATTGCCTTGCAGCGCCTTGCCCGGGCCGCCGACTTCGCCGCCGATGATGGCACGGGCCTTGCCGAGGTTGGCGGTCCAATCGAGGCCCAGCACCTCGCAGTCGAGATCGCGCATCTCGGGCAGCCAGATGCCGCCACCCTTGGTGAACACGATGCGGGGCACATCGGTACCGTCCACGCCGGTGCGCTTGAGCTGGCTGAGCACGCGCCTGGTGTAGGTCAGGCTGAACTGCTGGAAGGCGCCATCGGCCAGCACACCGCCCCAGCTGTCAAAAATCATCACGGCCTGCGCGCCGGCATCGATCTGGGCGTTGAGGTAGGCGGCCACGCTGTCGGCATTCACCTCCAGGATGCGGTGCATCAGATCGGGGCGGCTGTACATCAGCGACTTGACCTGGCGGTAGTCATCGCTGCCCTTGCCTTCGACCATGTAGCAGGCGAGGGTCCAGGGGCTGCCGGAAAAACCGATCAGCGGCACACGGCCACCCAGCGCACGGCGGATGCTGGTCACCGCATCGAACACATAGCGCAGCTTGTCCATGTCGGGCACGGCCAGCGCCTTCACGGCGGCCTCGTCGCGCACCACCTGGGCAAAGCGCGGGCCTTCGCCTTCGGCAAACGACAGGCCCAGGCCCATCGCATCGGGCACCGTCAGGATGTCGCTAAAGAGGATCGCAGCATCGAGCGCAAAGCGCTCGAGCGGCTGCAAGGTCACCTCGGTGGCGTAGTCCACATTCGTTGCCAGCCCCATGAAGCTGCCGGCGCGCGCGCGCGTGGCCTTGTACTCGGGCAGGTAGCGCCCGGCTTGGCGCATCAGCCACAGCGGGGTGTAGTCGGTGGCCTGGCGGCGGCAGGCGCGCAAGAAGGTGTCGTTGCTCAGCGGTGCAAATGTCGTGCTCATGGGCAGGGATTGTCGCGCAGTTGCCGATGCCTGGGCAGCGATGCCGGTTTGCCCGGGTAGGGTATGGAGCAAAGTCCGCGCAGATCGCCCCCCGGCGGTGGCTCAGCCCAGGTGGTTTTGGCGGTGGCCGGACTGGCGCGGCGGAAAGGCCGCATCGCTGGCCTCGTCCTGCGCGGCCCGGTTGGCCTGCTGCTGCAGCTGGTGCAGGCTCTGGTCCAGCTGCTGCAGCGCATCGGCATCGAGCGCGGCCACCAGGTCGGTGTTGATGCTCCGCACCTGGGGCAGCAGCGCATCATGCAGGCGCTGGCCGGCAGGGCTCAGTTGCAGCGCGGCGCGGCGCCGGTTGCCTGTCTCGGTGGATTTGTGCAGCAGGCCCTTGGCCTGCATCGAGGCGATCGCGCGCGAGATGCGGGCCCGGTCAAGCTCGAGCAGATCGGCCAACTGCGAAGGCTGCAGACCGGGCTGGCGCGCCAGCCACATCAGCACGCCCCATTCGCGCCGGGTGATGCCGTAGTGGCGCTCGCACAGCCGCGTCACCAGCCGGCCCGCCGACGCAGTGAGCTTGGCCAGGCGGTAGAGCAGCAGGTCGCTGGGCTGCTGCGGATCGGCAAGGGGGTTGGGCGGCACTGCGGGTAAATCCGGGCGATGGTTGATTAGAACAATTGTGCCCTGGTTTTCTACAGTGCAGGCATGCTGCGCTGGCGCTTGTGCGGAGGCTGAAAAAGCTTATGCCTTTGGGCTAGATCAAACGCGGCACCATAGAGGGCATCGGCCGCCCATGCGGCCCCTGTTCATAAGCATCGGAGACTCTCCCCATGGTTCAACGTCGTCATTTTCTCGGCCAGTCCGCAGCCATGGCTGCCTCGGTGCTGGCCACCACCTCGTCGCTGTGGGCCTTGCCCGCGCAGGCCCAGGACGGCGTGCTGCGCATCATCGTGGGCTACCCGCCCGGCGGCGCCACCGACCGCGTCGCGCGCATCGTGGCCGACAAGCTGCAGGCCAGCCTGGGCAGCACCGTGATTGTGGACAACAAGGTGGGCGCCGGCGGCCGCGTAGCCGCGCAGTTTGTGAAGAATGCGCCGGCCAACCAGCCGGTGCTGATGCTGGCCAACCCCGCCGTCATGGTGGTGGCGCCGCTGGTGGTGAGCAATCTGGGCTATGACGCCGAGCAGGATTTTGTGCCGGTCAGCGAGGTCAACCGCTATGTGTTTGGCGTGGCGGTGTCCAGCGCCGTGCCGGTCAAGGAAATGCAGCACCTGCTCGCCTGGCTCAAGGCCAACCCGGCCAAGGCCAATATCGGCGTGCCTGCCACTGGCAGCCTGCCGCACTTCTTTGCGCTGATGCTTGGCCAGCAGGCCGGCGTCGAAGCCGAGGCGGTGGGCTACAAGGGCTCGGCCCCGCTGCTCACCGATCTGATGGGCGGCCAGGTGCCCGTCGCCGTTGATACGCTCGACACGCTGGTGCAGCAGCATCAGGCGGGCAAGCTGCGCCTGCTGGCCGTCAGTGGCGATGCCCGCAACGCCGCCGTGCCCGATGTACCGACCTTGAAGGAGGCCGGCGTGAACCTGTCTGCCGCTGGCTGGAACACCTTCTTTGCGCCCAAGTCCATGCCCGCCGCGCAGGTGCAGCGCTACGCTGCCGCCATCCACAAGCTGATGCAAGACCCGGATGTGCACAAGCAGTTTGCGACCAACTACCTGGACCCGGTGGCCAGCACCGCCGAGCAGACCGTCAAGGCGCTGCAGGCCTACAAAAAGCAGTGGGGCCCGGTGATCCAGGCCTCGGGCTACAAGCCCTGATCTGTTGCCCCTTGATATGCCAGACGCAGGCCGCGCGCCCACCGGGTGCCGGCCTGCCATGACTGTGAGCGAGACCCTGTGTTGAAACGACCGAACATCATCTTTATCGTGGCCGATGACCTGGGCTACGCCGATCTGGGCTGCTATGGCGGCCGCAATGCGGGCTTTGGCGCCGTGTCGCCGCATATCGATGCGCTCGCTGCCGGGGGCCTCAAGCTCACGCAGGGCTATTCCAACTCGCCGGTGTGCTCGCCCACGCGCTTTGCGCTGATGACGGCGCGCTACCAGTACCGCCTGCGCGGCGCGGCCGAGGAGCCGATCCGCACCGCCACGCGCGGCAACCCTGACCTGGGCCTGCCGCCCAGCCACCCGACCTTGCCATCGCTGCTGCGAGAAGCAGGCTACCGCACCGCCTTGATGGGCAAGTGGCACCTGGGCTACCCGCCGCATTTCAGCCCGCTCCAATCGGGCTATGAGGAGTTCTTTGGGCCCATGTCGGGCGGCGTGGATTACTTCAGCCACTGCGGTGCCAATGGCCAGCATGACCTCTGGTTTGGCGAGGCCGAGCGTGCACAGCCGGGCTACCTGACCGACCTGATCAGCGACTATGCGGTGGACTATATCGACCGCATGGCAGCCGGCGCGCAGCAGGACACACCCTTCTTTTTGAGCGTGCACTACACCGCCCCGCACTGGCCCTGGGAGACCCGGGACGACGAGGCCTTGTCGCGCGAGCTGGTGGAGAACAAGCAGGCCATCTACCACCTGCATGGTGGCAATATCGAGAGCTACCAGCGCATGATTCACCACATGGACGAAGGCATTGGCCGCCTGGTGGAGCGCCTGCAAGCGCATGGGCTGGCAGACGACACGCTGATCGTGTTCACCAGCGACAACGGCGGCGAGCGCTTCTCGGACAACTGGCCGCTGGTGGGCGGCAAGATGGACCTGACCGAGGGCGGCATCCGCGTGCCATGGGTGGCCCATTGGCCACGCGTCATCGCCCCTGCGGGCGAGAGCCGCCAGACCTGCATGACGATGGATTGGAGCGCCACGATGCTGGACATTGGCGGGGCCCAGCCCGCTGCCGGCTACCCCTGGGATGGGCAGTCGCTGCTGCCGCTGCTGCAGGACCCAGCCTGGCACCAGGATCAGCCCCTGTTCTGGCGCATGAACCACCGGGGCCAGCGCGCGATGCGCGATGGCGACTGGAAATACCTGCGGGTCGATGGCGTGGACTATTTGTTCAACCTGCACGCCGATGAGCGCGAGCGCGCCAACCTGGCCAGCGTGCTGCCCGAGCGCCTGCAAGCGATGGTGGCCGCCTGGGAAGCCTGGAACGCCAGCATGCCGCCGATACCGGACGATGCGACGGTGAGCCTGTGCTACACCGACGCCGACATGCCCCAGCGCTGAGGGATTCACAAAGCCCTTGAGAGGTCGTTGCGACGCCTGGTCTACTTTTGTACAGCCTGCGGCGCGGCGCCTGGTCTCCACCGCAAACCTGCGGTTTGCTGGACTTTGAGAGCCCCTCACTTCAACTTGTCATGGGCGGCCCGCTTGGGGCCCCGTGTCTTCTTCATCGTCCTCAGGAATCGCGGCCACGCTGATGCCGCCGAGCAAGGCCATCACCAGGGCAAACAGGTAGACGGCGTTGCTGATACCCAGGCTGAGGCTGTAGCCCCAGGCGATGACCGAGCACCAGATGCTGTCCTTGTACTGCGCGGCGCACCCCGATTGGGCGGGCATGTGCACATACCAGATGACGGCCACGGCGGCAAAGGCCAGCGCGACGACGACACCCAGCGCATTGCGGTGGTAGCGCAGCATCGCGATCAAGGACAGCGGCACCAGCGCCCCCCAGACAAACATCATCAGCCAGCTGGCCATGGGCGCCTGGGCGAGCCAGCCAGATAGCGCGGGCCAGTGCAGCTGGGTCTGGATCAGCTGCAGTCCGTCGCGCACCAGCGGCAGGGCCAGCGCGGCGATGGCCACGCACAGCAGCACGATCCCCAGACACACGCGTTTGGCGCTGACATGGCGCCGGTGGGGGCTCCCGGCCTGGGTGGACGAATGCAGATCATGGGAATGGGTAATGACAGCCATCTTTGTCTCCTGTAGGAGGCTGTCATTGCCGGTTGCCAGCACCGTGCAGGGTGCCAACAGCGGGCATTGCAGCCCTGTTTTGAGGAAGGACCGCAGCGCTTGGCCTGTTGCACTGCGGCAGCAGAGGTGCACAGCAGACCTTGGCTGAATGGCAGCAGTCCACTGCTTAACCCTGGTTTCAATATAGCCTTATTCAGCGCATAGATCTATAGGCGCAGGCCGCAGGCGGTGGGCCTCGTATATGTGAAAAACGCATGTACAAGCGCATTTATATTCCTGTTCCAACGGCGTCCAGCGGCCTAAATTGGTGGCTATCCCCATCCATTTGACCTTAGAGGCGTTTTATGACGACAACCGATATCAGCCTGCCCGATGTACTGGAGGCAGCCTGGAGAGCGGCGCAGGAGCAGTCCCTGGGCTATGCCGGCAGCGTGCCGCCAGTGGCGGCCTGGCAACTGGTGCAGCAGCAGCTGGCGGTGCTGGTCGATGTGCGCTCGGCCGAGGAGCGCCATTTTGTCGGCCATGTGCCCGGCAGCATCCATGTCCCCTGGGCGACGGGTACGGCGCTGACCCGCAACCCGCGCTTTGTGCGCGAGCTCGAAGCGCGCCTGGCCGCGCACGGCGGCAAGGACGCCGTGGCGCTGCTGCTGTGCCGCAGCGGCAAACGCTCGGTGCTGGCTGCCCAGGCGGCCGAAGCGGCGGGCTTTCGCCATGTCTTCAATGTGCAAGAAGGTTTTGAAGGCGAGCTGGACGCGCTGCAGCAGCGCGGCCATGGCGATGGCTGGCGCTACCACCAGCTGCCCTGGGTGCAGGACTGAGGTCCTGACCCTCTCCATGAGCGCGCGTTGAACCCCTAAGAAGGCACCCCATGACAACCCCTTTCCCCATCCAAGAAGTGGCCGCACAGTTGGCCGAGCAGCGACGCCAGTGGCGCGAGTCCCACCAGCGCAGCCAGGAGCCCGGCGGGCGCGAGTTTCCCTCGCGCGATGCGCTGGCCCAGACCCTGAGTCTTCTCAAAGGCGTGCTGTTCCCGATGCGGCTGGGCCCGCATGATTTGCTGCAGGAGAGCGAGGACTTTTATGTCGCCCATGCGCTCGATGCCGCCTTGCACCGGCTGCAGACCCAGATTGCGCTGGAGCTGCGCTATACCCAGCGCAGCCCCGCAGGCACCGAGGAGCAGGCCCAGGCCTTGACGCGCCAGTTTGCACTCGCCTTGCCCGGCATTCGCCGCCTGCTCGACAGCGATGTGCAGGCGGCCTATGAGGGCGACCCGGCTGCCCGCACCGTCGACGAGGTGCTGCTGTGCTACCCCGGCGTGCTGGCGCTGATCCACCACCGCATTGCGCACCAGCTCTATGCACTGCAGCTGCCGCTGCTCGCCCGCATCGTGGCCGAGCTCGCGCACAGCGAGACGGGCATCGACATCCACCCCGGCGCGCAGATTGGCGAGGGCTTTTTCATCGACCACGGCACCGGCGTGGTGGTGGGCGAGACGGCGGTGATCGGCCGCAAGGTGCGCATCTACCAGGCCGTCACCCTGGGCGCCAAGCGCTTTGTGCAGACCGAGCAGGGCCATCTGCAAAAGGGCCAGCCGCGCCACCCGATCGTCGAGGACGGCGTGGTGATCTACGCGGGTGCGACCATTCTGGGAAGGGTCACGCTGGGCGCTGGCGCCGTCATTGGCGGCAATGTTTGGCTGACCCAGAGCGTGGCCGCCGGTGCCCATGTGACCCAAGCGTCGCTGCAGGCCGCTGCACAGAGCCCTGCGCAGCACACCCGGAGCGAGCCCGCCTTGCCCGCCGAGGAGGCTGCGCTATGAATGATTTCTCCCACCATTTCGGTCTGGCCGTGCGCCGCTCGCGCGAGGCCATGGGCTGGTCGCAGGAGCAGCTGGCTGCGCAGGCCGATCTGAACCGCTCCTATGTCGGTGAGGTCGAGCGCGGCCAGGTGGCAGTGTCGCTGGCCACCATCGGCAAGCTGGCCCAGGCGCTGCAGGTGCCCCAGTCCACCTTGGTACTGCGCGGCGAGGAGCTGCACCAGCACTACCTGGTGCGCGCGCAGCACATGCGGCGCTTGGCGGCGATAGCCGGTTGAGGCGCCAGCGCCCGCCAGCGATGATTTTCCTGTTCATTCACACGCGCAACCGGAGAGAAATATGACAGCGAATGTAGGCGGCACGACCGCATTGGGCGACAGTGCTGCACGGCAGTTAGCCAACGCCACCAAGACCGTTCCCCAGCTTTCCACGATCAGCCCGCGCTGGCTGACGCATCTGCTGCAATGGGTGCCGGTCGAGGCGGGTATTTACCGCCTCAACCAAGTCAAAAACCCCGAGGACATCCGGGTGGCCTGCACCGCCAAGACGCATGAGAACCAGCTGCCGCGCACCTTTGTCGAGTACGACGCGCAGCCGCGCGAGTTCTTCCTCAACGCCGTCAGCACCGTGCTGGATGTGCACACCCGGGTCTCCGACCTCTACAGCAGCCCGCATGACCAGATCAAGGAGCAGCTGCGCCTGACCATCGAGACCATCAAGGAGAACCAGGAAAGCGAGCTGATCAACAACCCCGACTACGGCCTGCTGGCCCAGGTGGCGGAAGACCAGCGCATCTTCCCGCTGACCGGCGCGCCCACGCCCGATGACCTCGATGAGCTGCTGACCAAGGTCTGGAAGGAGCCGGCATTTTTCCTGGCCCACCCGCTCACCATTGCCGCCTTTGGCCGCGAGGCCACGCGCCGCGGCACGCCACCGCCCACGGTCAGCCTGTTTGGCTCGCAGTTCATCACCTGGCGTGGTGTGCCGCTGATCCCCTCGGACAAGGTGCCGGTGGCGGACGGCAAATCCAAGATCCTGCTGCTGCGCGTGGGTGACAAGCGCCAGGGCGTTGTTGGCCTGTTCCAGCCCGGCCTGCCCGGCGAGCAGGGCCCGGGCCTGTCGGTGCGCTTCATGGGCATCAACAACCATGCGATTGCCTCGTACCTGATCTCGCTGTACTGCTCGCTGGCGGTGCACACGCCCGATGCATTGGCTGTGCTCGATGACGTGGAGATCAACAAGTACCACGACTACCCCGATACCTACAAGTGAGCAAAGGAGCCGCCATGGTTTCCGCCGTATCCGGCCTGCCCGAGCCATCGGGCGCGCCCATCTCCACCGAGCTGCTCGCGCAGCTGGCCACCGCGCTGTTTGCCGAGCGGCCCGGCGCGCCCGGCTTGCCGCCGGGTGTGCAGGCGCCGGTGAACATTGCTCCGCCGGGCTCGCCGCTGGCCAGCCCGGCGGGCCTGGAGCCCAGCGTGCCGGGCACCCCCATCTCTGCGGGCGTGCTGCCGGGCAGCAACTTGTTGCCCGCATCGCCCACACCGGTGCTGTCGCTGGCCCACCGCGCCCCGGCCTTGCTGCCCCATGCCGCAGCCGGCAATGGGGTGCCCGATAGCGTGCTGGCCACGCTGCCCGCCTATGAGCCGCGCCTGGGCGGGTTGGTGCAAGGGGTGCCCCATGCGGCTGCACCGCAAGCCAGTGCATCCCAGGCGGTGGCAGCACCCGTTTCTGCTTCTACCCCTGGCGCTGGTTATTATTTTCTGGAGCCACCGTCAGCTGCAGCTGCACCTGCGGACAGCAGTGGTGCATCGTTGCAGGCGCTGGCCGACCAGGCCCGCCGTACTGCGCCCGATAGCCATCTGAACGGCATCGATTTGCGTGGGCCACGTGGTGCCGACGTGGCGCCTCTGGGCCACCAGGCCCACCCCGCTCCGGTGCCGGGCGCTGCGCCGCAGTACTACTTTGTGCATGCCGTGCCGCTGCCCAGTGGCTTTGTGACGCCAGCCAAGCCGCATCCGCATGCCGATGCGGCGCCTGTGGCTGCGCAGCAGGACCGCCATCCCGGTTTTGACATTCAGGCGGTGCGGCGCGACTTTCCGATCCTGGCCGAGCGCATCAACGGCAAGCCACTGGTCTGGCTGGACAATGCGGCCACCACGCACAAGCCGCGCCAGGTGATCGAGCGCATCAGCCATTTCTATGCGCATGAGAACTCGAACATCCATCGCGCAGCCCATACGCTGGCCGCGCGGGCGACCGATGCCTATGAGCATGCCCGTGAGGTGGTGCGGCGCTTCATCAACGCCCCTGAGGCGCGCGAGGTGGTCTTTGTGCGCGGCACCACCGAGGCCATCAACCTGGTGGCCAAGGCCTGGGGCGGGGCGAATGTGGGCGAAGGCGATGAGATCATCATCAGCCACCTGGAGCACCATGCGAACATCGTCCCCTGGCAGCAGCTGGCCGCAGCCAAGGGCGCCCGGCTGCGGGTGATACCGGTCGACGACCAGGGCCAGATCCGGCTCGATGAGTACCAGAAGCTGATCAACGACCGCACCAAGATCGTCGCCATCGGCCATGTCTCCAACGTGCTGGGCACAGTGGTGCCCGTCAAGCAGGTGGTGGAGATCGCCAAGCGCCGGGGCATCACGACCTTGATTGATGGCGCGCAGTCGATTGCGCACACCCCTGTCGATGTGCAGGACCTGGGCGCGGATTTCTTTGTCTTCTCAGGCCACAAGATCTTTGCACCCACCGGCATTGGTGTGCTCTGGGGCCGGCGCGAGGTGCTGGAGGCCATGCCGCCCTGGCAGGGCGGCGGCAACATGATTGCCGATGTGACCTTTGAGAAAACCGTCTACCAGCCGCTGCCCAATACCTTTGAAGCGGGCACCGGCAACATCGCCGATGCGGTGGGCCTGGGCGCGGCGCTCGAATATGTGGAGCGCATCGGCATCGCGCAGATCAGCCGCTACGAGCATGCGCTGGTGGACTATGGCATGGCGCAGCTGGCCCGCGTCCCGGGGCTGCGCCTGATCGGCACCGTGCCGGGCAAGGCCAGCGTGCTGGCATTTACGCTGGAGGGCTACAGCACCGACGAGGTGGGCCAGGCGCTCAACGCCGAAGGCATTGCCGTGCGCACCGGCCACCATTGCGCGCAGCCCATCCTGCGCCGCTTTGGGGTCGAGACCGCCGTGCGGCCCTCGCTGGCTTTCTACAACACCTTTGACGAGGTCGACCAGCTGGTGCGCGAGGTGCGCAAGCTGGCGGCGCAGCGGCGCTGATCGGCAGCTTGTTCTGCGTTGCAGAAACGAAAAGCGCCGGGCACAACCGGCGCTTTTCTCATTGGGAGAGGTCTTAAAGCTGTGTGATCGCGTCCACCACTTCCTTGACGCTCAGCACCTCGGACAGGATCTGCGGCGCCTTGCCCGGTGCATACAGCACATAGACCGGCACGCCGCTGCGGCCCAGCTGATTGAGCGCCTGCGTGATGGCAGGGTCCTGGCGGGTCCAGTCGGCGCGCAGCAAGCTCACCTGTTTGCCTTCGAAGGCGGCGAGCACCTGGCTGTCGCTCAGGGTAGTGCGCTTGTTGTACTGGCAGGTGACGCACCAGGCGGCGGTGAAATCGACAAACACCGGCTTGCCGGTGGCATTGATCTCGCCCACCTTCTGCGCCGACCAGGGCTGCCACAGCGCGCCGCTGGCCTGTTGGCCGGGCGCAGGCGCAGGCGTGGTCAGGTTGTGGCCCATGGCGGTGGCCAGGTAGAGGCCACCGGCCAGCGACAGCACCGCAAAGCCCCAGCGCGCGCGCCCTTGCAGGCCCAGCGCCCAGACGAGCGCGGCCAGCAGCACCAGCATCGCCAGCAAGGTGGCTGCGCCATCGATACCGCTTTGCTGGCCCAGCACCCAGACCAGCCAGACCACGGTGGCAAACATCGGAAAGGCCATCGCACGGCGGAAGGTGTCCATCCAGGCGCCCGGGCGCGGCAGCCAGCGCACCACCGCAGGGATCCAGCTGGCCAGCAGATAGGGGGTGGCCATGCCCACGCCCAGCGCGGCAAACACCAGCAGGGCCTCGGCGGCCGGCAGGCTCACGGCCAGGCCCATCGACGCGCCCATGAACGGGGCGGTGCAGGGCGAGGCAATGGCCACGGCCAGCACGCCGCTCAAAAAGGCATTGCTGATCGGGCTCTTGGCCTGCTTGCCCGCCAAGCTGCTGGGTACAAAGCTGCCAAACTCGAACATGCCCGCCAGGTTGAGGCCGATCACGGTGAAGAGCGCCGCCAGCGCCGCAATGACCAGCGGCGACTGCAGCTGGAAACCCCAGCCCAGCTGCTGGCCGGCCGAGCGCAGCGCCAGCAGCAGCGCGCCCAGGGCCAGGAACGACAGCACCACGCCCGCGGTATAGGCCAGGCCGGCATGGCGCTGCTCGCGCAGCTGGCTGCCGTGCGCGGTAAAGCCCAGCACCTTGAGCGCGAGGATCGGGAACACGCAGGGCATCAGGTTCAGGATCAGGCCGCCGATGAGCGCGCCCAGCAGCGCCAGCCACAGGCTGCCCGAAGAGGCCGGCGCGGCGGGGGCGGATGCCTGGGCATTCTTGGCCAGCGCAGCGGCCAGCTCTGGTGAGACCTGGGCCACGGCAGCGGCCTGCCATTGGCCGCTGAGGGGCGCCACGGTACGCCAGCCGATGGCGCCATCGACGGCGCGGTGCTGGTTGGTGGTCAGCACCAGCGGAATGTCTTGCGGCGTCTGGCCCCGGTTGGCCGACAGCGGCACCACGGCCGTCCAGTCCGCGCCTTGCCATTGCTGGTGGAAATCCTTGCCGTCCTGCATCGCATGGTGCAAGGTGTCGGGGCTCTCGCTGAGTACCTGCAGGCTCTGGCCCTGCAGAGCAGCGGGCAGGCCGGAGACGCGCAGCTGCAGCGTCTCGCCATCAACCGTGGCCTGGCTGCTGCCTTGCAGTGCGACCGGCGCCTGGGCATGGGCTTTTGCAAAGCTATCCGCCAGCAGCGCGGTGCTGCTCTTGGTCGGGATGGTCAGGCTGAACTGGCCTTCTTCAGGAATGCACTCGACGCGGCAGATCAGCCAGTTCGCGTGCAGGCGCACCGTCACATCGCGCGCATCGGCCGAGAAATGGCTGGGGATCTGCACGGTAACGGGCAGCAGCACCTGGCCTTCATAGCCGTAGTTGACGAGGGTACCGACCCGAATCGGGTGGGGCGTGGGCCAGGCGATTTCGCCGGCATCCCAGCCCGGCGGCAGCTGCCATTGCAACTGCGTGGGCAGGCCCGAGTCGCCGGGATTGGTCCAGTAGGTATGCCAGTCGGGCTGGTGGTCCAGCAGCAGGCCCAGTTCAATGCTTTTGCCCGGCTCGATGCCCTGCGGCGCCAGTGCCACCAGCTCTGCGCGCACACGCGGCGTGGTCACCACGCTGCTGGACGCGGGGCCGGAGGCCGTGTCCATCGCGGGAGCGCTGGCGCCGCTGCCGATCTGGAGCTTGATCTGGGCCTGGGCATGCAGCGCCGTGCCGCTCAGCACGAGGGCCAGCAGTGTAAAAAAAAGCGCTCCTATCGAGCGGCGCAGGAAAGCATGGGGCATATCGCGTGGTACCTGTTTGTCTGGCGGTGAGAGGACAGATACGTGGAGAGGTTCCCGCATCATAGAACCTGTGCGGCTTGCTCGCTGGTAGCGGCCTGGAAGCCGCTGGGTGCCAGCACCGCAGCCCCAACGCACAGACGCAAAAAAGGCCACTGCATCGCAGTGGCCTGTTCCCAAGGGGCGGTGAGTGTGTGCGCCGTCCCGTGGATGCCCTACCGGCTCAGTGGCTGCCGGCAAGGGGGAAAAGCTTATTCGCCTTCCAGGATCGAGCCGTTGGCCAGCGCTTGGCGGGCAGCCTGGGTCACTTCGGCGCGGCTCAGTTGGCCCTTGCCCAGTTCGTAGGCGTTCACGGTCGACTGGTTGCCTTGGGCAATCATCGTGTTGGTCTTGCGGGCTTCAGCCAGCTGGGCTTGCACATCGGCGCGGCTCACGGCGCTGGTCGCAGCCGCTTGGGGGGTGATGGCTTGGTCGCCTTCAAAAGGATTGGCTTGGGCAACGGAAGCACCCAGGGCGAGAGTAGCGGCGATAGCGAAAATACGTGCGTTCATTTTTCTTTCCTTTGGGATTGCGTTCGGCCTGGTGGTCGACTCGCGTCGTCTTTTGCGGTATCGGCCAACTTGTTTGCTGGCCATACCGCTTTTGTTTAACGATGGAATGAAGTTTATATTGGTATCTATCTTCGATAAATAGCCAAAAATCAAACTGATTGTTCCGAAATCAATGTGAATTAGCTTGGAACTTTTACAAATATGTGACAGCTAACCCTGGTGTTAACCCTAGATTAGGATATTTACCAGGGGTATAAATTGGCTATGTTTTTTTGAGATAAAGTAGAGAAAAACTATTATAAAAATCTATCAAGAGCGCCTTGGGCATGAGCGGCCAGGTGGGCGCCACCCAGGGGGGCGGTGATGCCCTGCCGTGCGGATGCCTTGACTCCGTTGCAGTGCTGATATCGGCACTAATGGCCGGCTCGTTAGGCCGTCAGTTGCTGGCGCCGTGGCAAGGCCCGCGCGGGCCCTGGCCAAGACGCCTGGGAGACAGGCGGGAGCCCCTGCTGGGCAGCAGCCCGTCCACGCTGTGCAACCATGCCGCGATAGCGCCTGCGAATGGTGGCATTGCTGGCAAGTATTAGACAGCCCGCGCGGTGCTGCCCACAATGGGCCGACAACAATAGGACAGCCACAGGAGACATTGCATGGACATGATTGCGCGCCGCCATTTCCTCACCACCCTCGCCGCCGCTGCGGGCGCCGCCAGCGTGCCCCAGTGGGCCCAGGCGCAAGCGGCCTATCCCAACAAGCCCGTGCGCGTGATTGTGCCGTTTGCCGCAGGCGGCACCACCGATGTGGTGGCCCGGCTGGTGATGCAGAAGATGGGCGAGCTGATGAAGGCCTCCTTTGTCATCGACAACCGGGGCGGCGCCAACGGCATGATCGGCACCGGCGAAGTGGCCCGCGCCCAGGCCGATGGATACACCTTGCTGTTCAATACCGCGGGTGCCCAGACGCTGAGCCCGGTGATCTACAAGGCGCCCTATGAGGCGGCCGCCAGCTTTGCGCCGGTGGCCAAGGTCTGCTCGGTGGGCTTCATCATCATTGCCCGCAAGGATTTGCCCGCCAACACGCTGCAAGAGCTGATCGCGCTGGCGCAAAACAAGGACAAGCCGCTGACGGCCTCGTCGGGCAGCGCCATCATTAACCTGATCACCGAGCAGTTCAAGCAGGTGATCAAGGCGCCGCAGATCATCAATGCGCAGTACAAGGGCACCAGTCCGCAGATGCAGGCCGTCGTCTCCGGCGAGGTGGATTTCTCGTTCGACTCCTTTGCTGCCGTGGAGATGATCAAGGCCGGCAAGGTCAAGGCCTTGGCCGTGGTGCTGCCCCAGCGCGCCGCGTCCTTCCCCGATGTGCCGACCTTGGTCGAGCTGGGCATCAAGGACATGGAGTTCAGCTCCTGGGCCGGCTTGCTTGCGCCCAAGGGTACCCCCAAGGAGATCGTCGCGGCCCTGTCGCAGAACATCGACAAGGTCATGCAGATGCCCGATGTGCTGGCCAAGCTCAAGCAGTACGACTACATCCCGGTAAAGACCAGCCCCGAGAGCTTTGCGCAGGAGATCCAGGCCGAGACCGACCGCTGGAAGCAGGTGGTCAAGACGACCGGCTTCAAGATCGAATAAACACAGTGGCGTTAGCGCCAGTGCGCAGGGGTGCTCTGTAGCAGCGCCCACAAAAAAACCACCGGCGCAACCCCGGTGGTTTTGCTTTTGGAGGGTGCTGCTCTTACTGCTTGCGGGCCGCAATCGCTTTCTCGGCGGCGGTCACCAGGTCGGCGCCCACTTGCTGCTTCCATTTGTCATACACCGGGCGGGTGGCTTTCACAAAGGCTTCGCGCTCGGCAGCGCTGAGCTCAGTGACGGTGACGCCATTGGCGCTCAGCTCCTTGACCAGCGGCTTGCCCGCCTCGATCATGCCTTTGCGGGCAATGGCGATCTCTTCCTGGCCGGCTTCGATGGCGGCCTGGCGTACGATGTCCTGGTCGGCCTTGCTCCAGCTCGCCCAGATGTCTTTGTTCACGACAAAGATCAGCGGGTCGTTGATGTAGCCCCACAGGGTCAGGTACTTCTGGCCCACAGTGTTGAGCTTGGCCGCCTGGTAGACAGCCACCGGGTTTTCCTGGCCGTCGACGGCGCCGCTGGCCATCGCCGGCTGCGCATCGGCCCAGCTCATCTGCGTGGGGTTGGCGCCCAGCGCGCTGAAGGTGTCGACAAACAGCGGCGAGCCGACTACGCGGATCTTGAGGCCCTTCATGTCGGCAGGGGTCTTGATCGCATGCTTGGAGTTGGAGATTTCGCGGTAGCCGTTCTCGCCCCAGGCCAGTGGCACCACGCCAGCTTTTTCCAGGCGGGCAAACAGGCGCTTGCCGGGCTCGCCCTGGGTCAGCGCGTCGGCCGCTGCATAGTCGGGCATCAGAAACGGCAGCGCAAACAGGTTCAGCTCCTTGATCTGAGGCGACCAGTTCAGGGTGGAGCCAACGGCCATGTCGATCACGCCCTGGCGCAGTGCCGAAAACTCGCGCGTCTGGTCGCCCTGCACCAGCGACACCCCGGGGTAGAGCTTGATGTTGATTCGGCCCTGCGTGCGCTCGCGCACCTTGTTGGCCCAGATCTCGCCGCCCTTGCCCCAGGGGAAGGCCGTGCCCAGTACCAGCGACATGCGGTACTCGCTTTTGTAGTTGCTCTGGGCTTGCACGGCGGGCGCGGCAAAGCTCAGCGCCGCAGCAGCAGCCAAGGCAGTGGCAAGGAATTGACGGGTTTTCATGGTGTTGTCTCCGGGTGGTTCAAGGGGAAATCTTTGCAAATCCAGGAGCCGGGTGCAGGGCTGTGCGCCTGTACCCGACCCGGGCTCCAATCAGTAGCCCAGCTTGGCAGGTAGCCACAGTGCGAGTTGCGGGAAGGCGATGACCAGCACCATCACGCAGAACATCGCAAACAGCATCCAGCCGACCCAGCGCACGGTCGATTCCATGCGCACGCCGGCAATGCGGCAGCTGACCATCAGGTTGACCGCCAGCGGCGGAGTGAACTGGCCCAGCGCCACCTTCAGGGTCAGGATCACGCCAAACCAGACCGGGTCCCAGTGGTAGTGCTGCATGATGGGCATCAACAGCGGCACAAAGATCAGGAAGATGGAGATGCCGTCGAGGAACATGCCCACGGTGATCAGCATCAGGATCAGCAGGGCCATCACACCCCATTCGCCCAGGCCCGAGTTGACGATGGCGTTGGTGATCGGGTCGATCACGCCCAGGGTCGACAGCGAGAACGCGAAGATACCCGCGAGCGACACGACGATCAGGATCACGGCCGAGAGCTCACCAGCTTCGCGCAGGATCGGAAACAGATCGCGCACACCGATGGTGCGGTGCACGACCATGCCGACAAACAGGCCGTAGAACACCGCGACCACGGCCGCTTCGGTCGGCGTGAACCAGCCCATGCGCATGCCGCCCAGGATCAGCACCGGCGCGGCCAGGCCCCAGGCCGCTTCGCGCAGGCTCTTCCAGAATTCGGGGCGGGGCAGGCTCGCTTCCAGCGCGCCCATCTTGTGCTTGCGCGACATCCAGACCGCCGGCACGATCAGCGCCAGGCCCGCCAGAATGCCCGGTATCATGCCCGCTGCAAACAGCGCCGGCACCGAGGCACCGGGCACCAGCACCGAGTAGATGATGAAGGCCACCGACGGCGGGATCAGGATATCGGTGGCAGCTGCGGCCCCGACCACGCTGGCCGAAAAGCTGCCCGGGTAGCCAGCGCGGCTCATTGCGGCAATCATCACGCCGCCTACTGCTGCCGCATTGGCGGGGCCCGAGCCCGAGATGCCGCCCAGGAACATGGCCACGGCAATGGCCACCAGCGGCAGCATGCCCGGGCCGCGTCCAACGATGGCAATCGCAAAGTTGACCAGCCGCAGCGCCACGCCGGAGCGGTCGAAGATCGAGCCCACCAGAACGAACATCGGAATGGCCAGAAGCGGGTACTTGCCCAGGCCGGCGTAGAAGTTCTGCGGAATGGCCAGCAGGCCAAACCATTGCGCGTCGGCATTGGCCAGCGCAATGGCGACGGCGCCGGCCAGGCCCAGCGCAGCGCCAATGGGCACGCCCAGCAGCATCAGCGCGATAAAGCCGATAAAGAGCAGGGTGGCAATCATGCGTGCTCCTTGGAGGCAGCGTCGCTGTCTTCGGAGAACACATGGGCGAAGCTGGCCCGGCCCTGGCGCAGGAACAGGCCCAGTGCGCGCACGGTGATCAGCGCCGAGAACACCGGCAGCCAGATGGAGTACCACCACTGCGGCACGCCAATGCCCGGCGAGGTCTCTTCGTAGCGGTAGTCATCAACCACCACGCGGATGCTGAGCACGCAAATGAGTGCAAACAGCAGCGCCACCGTCAACGCGCCAAAGCGGGCAAAGGCCTTGCGCCGGCGCGCGTCGCCACGCTCGGCAAAGTACTCGATGCGGATATGCAGGTTGCGCGCCACCGCGGCCGAGCCAGCCACCATGGCCAGCAAGATCATCAGGAACACCGAGATCTCTTCGGTCCAGGCAAAGGAGCCGTCGGTGAAATAGCGCACGATGACGTTGGCAAAGGTGATGAGCGCCAACAGCGCCATGATCACGACCGTGAGCCAGTCCTCCAGCCACAGCCCTTTGGCGGGTGCGGGCTCGCTGGGGAGCGTGGTGGAAGGGGCAGCGCTGCTGCCGCCCGAAGCATGAGGGGAGGGTGATGCCATAACAACCGGTCGCGAGAGGGCTCGGCAGAGCCAAGGGTGAATGCGGAAAACACAAACCGCCTTGTGAGCGGACCATTGGTATCGGATAGATCGGTATCTGCGGCAGCGCCGCGCCTGGCGGGTGGGCCAGTGGGGCCCGATTATGGCCTTGAAAGAACGGCTTGCAAGCCATCCATTTCCCGGGGATGGCGCGCTGCAGTCGCCTGCGTTGCGGGCGTCGGCCTGGCATCGGGCCTGCCCACTTGCAGCGGACTGCCATTGGCGTGTGGATAATGCGCGGATGGAAACCAAGTGGCTTGAAGATTTTGTGAGTCTGGCGGAGACGCGTAGTTTCAGCCGGTCGGCGCAGTTGCGCCATGTCACCCAGCCGGCATTCTCTCGGCGGATTCAGGCGCTGGAGTCCTGGGCGGGCGCCGATCTGGTGGACCGCAGCTCCTACCCGACGCGGCTGACGCCCGCGGGCAAGACGCTGTACAACCAGGCCATCGAGATCCTGCAGGCGGTGCAGAGCACGCGCGCGATGCTGCGTGTGCACTCGTCCTCGGGCAAGGACATCATCGATTTTGCCGTTCCGCATACGCTGGCTTTTACCTTCTTCCCCACCTGGGTGTCGGGCCTGCGCAATGACTTTGGCCTGTTCAAGAGCCGCTTGATCGCGCTCAATGTGCACGATGCGGTGATGCGCCTGGTCGAGGGCGGCTGCGACCTGCTCATTGCCTACCACCATGAATCCCAGCCCATCCAGCTGGACCCGCAACGCTATGAAATGGTGAGCCTGGGCCGCGAGGTGATGGCGCCTTATTGCAAGCCCGGGCTCGATGGCCTGCCGCTTTTCCTGCTGCCCGGAGCGGCGGACGTGCCGCTGCCGTTTTTGGGCTACGCGCCGGGGGCCTACCTCAGCCGCGTCACGGACCTGGCCCTCAAGCAGGCGCCTGAGCCCGCGTATCTGGACCGCGTCTACGAGACCGACATGGCCGAAGGTCTCAAGGCCATGGCGATGGAAGGGCATGGTCTGGCCTTTTTGCCGCAGAGCGCGGCCAAGAAGGAGCTCAAGGCCAAGAAGCTGGTGCGTGCCGACTACCCCAGCTCAGCGCAGTGGGAAGTGGCAATGGATGTGCGCGCCTACCGGGAAAAGCCCCAGTCCAGCGATGCGGTCAAGACTGGCGCGCAGGCCCTGTGGGACTACCTCGTCTCCCGCAACGCCGCACATAATCCATGACATCTATAAGAATATAGATAAATTGGATTTGCAGGGTAATTTCTAATATGCGGCTTAAATTTTCTGTGCAATGCTTGCGGATTGCTCGTGTTGCAGTTGGTTAGATGTACGCGATTTGTTCGAAAAAGGCTATGAATTGTTAGCAATTCATTGGTAATTTTCCGGATAATTGCACTGCTCAGTTTGCTGGCATTATCTGGACGGACTGCACAATACGTAGCGTGTCAGTTGTCGCTTTGGCGTCTGTTGAGGCCCATAGTCGACCACTTAATTGATTTATCTGGAGGTCTGATGATGAAGAAACATTTGCTGGCTTTTGCGGTCGCAGCGGTTGCTGCAGGTAGCGCGTTTGCGCAAGCGGGCGATACGCTGGCCAAGATCAAGTCGTCTGGCAGCATCACCCTGGGTGTGCGCGAGTCTTCGGGCCTGGGCTACACGCTGGGTAACGGCAAGTATGTTGGCTTCCACACCGAGATGGCTGAGCACATCGTGAGCGACCTGCAAAAGCAGCTGGGCCTGGCCAAGCTGGACATCAAGTACCAGCCCGTGACCTCGCAAAACCGCGTGCCGCTGGTGCAAAACGGTACCGTGGATCTGGAGTGCGGCTCCACCACCAATAACCAGTCGCGCCAAAAGGATGCTGCGTTCGCCTTCACCACCTACGTGGAAGAAGTGCGCATCGCTGTGAAGGCCAACTCCGGCATCACCGGCATCAAGGACCTCAACGGCAAGACCATCGTGACCACGACCGGTACCACGTCGGTGCAGACCCTGCGCAAGAACAAGCGCGCTGATGGCCTGACCTTCAAGGAAGTCATGGGCAAGGACCACGCGGACAGCTTCCTGATGCTGGAGTCTGGCCGCGCCGATGCCTTCATCATGGACGGCTCCATCCTGGCCGCCAACATCTCCAAGTCCAAGGCACCTGCTGACTACAAGGTCGTCGGCGAAGTGCTGTCGGTCGAGCCGATCGCCTGCATGCTGCGCAAGGACGACACCGCCTTCAAGAAGGCTGTGGACGACTCCATCGTGCGCCAGATCAAGGACGGCTCGCTCGAGAAGCTGTACGACAAGTGGTTCATGCAACCTATCCCTCCTAACAACGTGAAGGTGGGCCTGCCGCTGTCGGCTGCAACCAAGGATGCTTGGGCCAACCCGAACGACAAGCCCATGGAAGCCTACGAAGTCAAGTAAGCACACCATTTAGGTACCGCCCTTCCAGCCTGGGGTTTGGGGGGGCGTTTTTGTTGGTACTGGTTTCTGTCAGTTGCGACCAGGCACCAAACATTGCTACAAAGACAAAAAAAGAGGTAGTCCTATGAATTGGGATTGGCAAGTATTTTGTGAAGACACGATTGAGCGCCAGGTCGTGCAGGGCTGTTTCGGTAAAAACGGCGATGTCACGTATCTGGACTGGTTGTTGTCTGCGTGGGGATGGACTATCTCCGTTTCCTTGTGTGCGCTGGTGATCGCGCTGGTGGTGGGCTCCATCATCGGTACCTTGCGTACCCTGCCTGACCGGCCCTGGACGGTGCGTCTGGGCAATGCCTGGGTGGAGTTGTTCCGAAACATCCCCCTGCTGGTGCAAATTTTCCTGTGGTACCACGTCGTGCCCGCCATCTTCCCCGCACTCAAGCAAGTGCCTGGGTTCCTGCTGGTGGTGCTGGCGCTGGGCTTTTTCACCTCGGCGCGTATTGCCGAGCAGCTGCGTGCCGGTATCTTGGCGCTGCCCCGTGGCCAGCGCTATGCAGGTATGGCGCTGGGTTTCACGACCTTCCAGTACTACCGCTATGTGCTGCTGCCGATGGCCTACCGCATCATCATTCCGCCGCTGACCAGCGAGTCGATGAACATCTTCAAGAACTCGTCCGTGGCCTTTGCCGTGTCGGTGGCCGAACTGACCTTGTTCGCGATGCAGGCGCAAGAGGAAACTTCTCGCGGCATTGAGGTCTACCTGGCGGTGACCGCGCTGTACATGATCTCGGCATTCGTGATCAACCGCATCATGGCCTTCATTGAAAAGAAGAGCCGCATCCCGGGCTTTATCGCCGCTGGCGGCTCCGGAGGTCACTGAGATGAATTTGAATCTTGATTTTTCGTTCTACAACTGGGACCTGATCCAGAACTTCATCATCAAGGGTCTGGTGTTCAGCGTGATGCTGACCATCGTCGCAACCCTGGGTGGTATCTTCTTTGGCACCTTGCTGGCGCTGATGCGCCTGTCGGGCAAGAAGATTCTCGTGGTGCCGGCCACCATCTATGTCAACGGCATGCGTTCGGTGCCGCTGGTGATGGTGATTCTGTGGTTCTTCCTGCTCGTGCCTTTGCTGATCGGCAAGCCCATCGGGGCGGAGATGTCAGCGGTCATCACCTTCGTGGCGTTCGAGGCCGCGTACTTCTCCGAGATCATGCGCGCCGGTATCCAGTCCATTCCGCGTGGCCAGGTGTATGCCGGTCAGGCCGTGGGCATGACCTATGGCCAGAACATGCGTCTGGTGGTGCTGCCCCAGGCTTTCCGCAACATGCTGCCGGTGCTGCTGACGCAGACCATCATCTTGTTCCAGGATACGTCGCTGGTCTATGCCATCGGCGCCTACGACATGCTCAAGGGCTTTGAGGTGGCAGGCAAGAATTTCGGCCGTCCGGTCGAGGCCTATCTGGCCGCTGCTGTGCTGTACTTCATCATCTGCTTTACGCTGTCGTGGTTCGTCAAGCGTTTGCACAAGAAGATCGCCATCATTCGCTGATGCGGCAATACAAAGGATATCCAAATGATTGAAATGAAGAATGTCTCCAAGTGGTATGGCAGCTTCCAGGTGCTCAACGACTGCTCCACCAGCATCTCCAAAGGCGAAGTGGTGGTGGTCTGCGGTCCTTCGGGCTCGGGCAAGTCGACCTTGATCAAGACGATCAATGCGCTCGAACCCATCCAGAAGGGCGAGATCTGGGTCAACGGCACGGCCATCCACGATCCCAAGACCGACCTGCCCAAGCTGCGCAGCACCGTGGGCATGGTGTTCCAGCATTTCGAGCTGTTCCCCCACCTGTCGGTGACCGAGAACCTGACGATCGCGCAGATCAAGGTGCTGGGCCGCAGCGCCGACGATGCCAAGGCCCGGGGCCTGAAGATGCTCGACCGCGTGGGCCTGATGGCGCACAAGGACAAGTTCCCCGGCCAGCTCTCGGGCGGCCAGCAGCAGCGCGTGGCCATTGCCCGTGCGCTGTCGATGGACCCTTCGGTGATGCTGTTTGACGAGCCAACCTCGGCACTGGACCCTGAAATGGTTGGCGAAGTGCTGGACGTGATGATCGGCCTGGCCCACGAAGGCATGACCATGATGTGCGTGACGCACGAAATGGGCTTTGCCAAGAAGGTGGCCAGCCGCGTGATCTTCATGGACGTGGGCGGAAAGATCCTGGAGGACTGCTCCAAGGAAGACTTCTTCGGCAACCCCGATGCGCGCCAGCCCCGCACCAAGGACTTCCTGGGCAAGATCCTGCAGCACTGATTGCAGCGCAGCTCGCACCCAACCATGGCCGCTTATGCGGCCATTTTTTATCGGCAAAGTTAATGGGGGGAGGGGGCTGGCCTCCCGTGGACAGACGCATGCTGGGAGGCTTGGCGGTGAGCGCCGTGGCTCAGCAGCTGGTGGGAGGGCAGGGGCCGCAGAACGCGGCCCCCGAACGGTCAGTTGTCGAACTTGTCGCTGGGGAAGCGCAGCATGTCGGTGAGCAGGTAGGACATCGGCACGTTCAGTGCAAAGCTCTTGCCCGGCAGCGGCGACTCGAACCACTTCTTGTACAGGCGCGTGATTTCGTAGTTCTGCGACAGCACGCGCATCTCGGCGTCGAAGACCTTCTTCATGCGCACGTCGGTGTCGCGCATCATCAGCGACAGCGGCTCGATCGACATCAGCTTGCCAATCAGCTTGACCTGCTCGGGCTTGTCTGACTGCGCGCGGTGGGCCGCCAGCAGGATGTCGTCCATCAGCCAGACATCGGCCGTGCCCGCTTGCACGGCCTTGAAGCAGGCGTCATGGGTGAGGCACTCGCTGTGCTGGATCTTGAGGCCATTGATGGCCACGCGGCGCTCGAGCACCTGCAGCGACGTGGTGCCCTTGGTGGTGATCACGCGCTTGCCCGAGAGGTCATCGACTTCGTTGATGCCGCTGTCAGACTTGACCAGCATGCGCACGCCAGCGATGTAATAGGGCAGGCTGAAGGACACATGCTTGCTCTCGCGCCGGTCCTTGGTGTTGGTGGTGTTGCTGCAATCGACATCAATGGCGCCGCTGGACAGGTCGGTAAAGCGGGTCTGGCCATTGATGGCGCGGTACTGGATATCGAGCTTGGCCAGGCCCATGCTCTGCTGGAGCTTGGCAATCAGCGCCTGGCAGATGTCGATGGCGTAGCCCACTGGTTTCTTGGTCTCGCCCATCTCGTAGGCAAAAGGCAGGCCGTCGGGGCGGTAGCCCACGGTGATGCGCTGTGCCTCCCGGATCTTGTCCCAGCTGTCGGGCAAAGGGGTCTGAGCCAGGCTGCTGCTGGCAAGGCACAGCAGCACAGCGCCGCGAAAAATATGGTTTAGCCACATGTTGCACAGTCCTTGATTAAGAATTCCTACAGCTGTCTATGATACGCATAGAGACTGTGTACTCTATGGGCACCTACCCTTAACATTGAGTTACCTTTATCCAATGCTCGTGGACTGTGATGACGCCGGCATGACCGGTGCGACAATGGCGGGATGAGCACCGCACCCTCTTCCATCAGCATCATCCGACCCGACGACTGGCACATCCATCTGCGCGATGACGCCGCCTTAGCCACCACCGTGGCCCATGCCGCGCGGCAATTTGCCCGTGCCATCGTCATGCCCAACCTCAAGCCCCCGGTCACGACCGCCGAGCTGGCCCAGGCCTACAAGGTGCGCATTGTGGCGGCCATCCCCCAGGGCCTGAAGTTCGAGCCGCTGATGACCCTGTACCTGACGGACAAACTCGCCCCCGAGGAGATCGTGCGCGCCAAGGCTGCCGGCGTTGTGGCCTGCAAGCTCTACCCCGCTGGTGCCACCACCAACAGCGACCATGGCGTGACCGATATCCGCAAGATCTACCCGACCCTGGAGGCGATGCAGCGCGAAGGCATGTTGCTCTTGGTGCACGGTGAGGTGACCGGCAGCGATGTGGACCTGTTCGACCGCGAGGCGGCCTTTATCGACCAGCACATGGTGCCGCTGCGCCGCGATTTCCCCGAGCTGAAAATCGTGTTCGAGCACATCACCACGCGCGAAGCGGCCCAGTATGTGACCGAGAGCGACCGCTTTGTCGGCGCCACCATCACGCCCCAGCATCTGCTGTTCAACCGCAACGCGATCTTTACCGGTGGCATTCGACCGCACTACTACTGCCTGCCCGTGCTCAAGCGCGAGGAGCACCGCCTGGCGCTGGTGCAGGCGGCCACCAGCGGCAACCCCAAGTTCTTCCTGGGCACCGACAGCGCGCCGCATGCCGCCCAGCTCAAGGAACACGCCACCGGCTGCGCCGGCTGCTACAGCGCCCATGCCGCTATCGAGATGTATGCCGAGGCCTTTGACAAGGTCGGGGCGCTGGACAAGCTCGAAGGCTTTGCCAGCCTGCATGGCGCGGATTTCTACAACCTGCCGCGCAATACCGACCGCATCACGCTGGTGCGCGAGTCCTGGACCCCGCCCGAGTCCTACCCCTTTGGCCAGGCGGATTTGAAGCCGCTGCGCTCGGGTGAAGCGCTGCCCTGGAAGCTGGCAGACTGAGCGTTTTTATCATTTAATGCGTGGATAACCGCGAGGCCACTGCACAGGATCGGCCCGCGCCGGGCTGGTCCTCGCTGGACTGGCAGGCGCCCTGGCTGCAGCCCTACCGGGCGCTGGGCCTGCAGATCCGCGCGCTGGATGGTCAGGGCCTGGCCATGCCCGATCTGCTCAACCGCCTGGGCGATTGCGGCCGGCGCTTTGTGCCGCAGTCGGCGCTGCCTGCGAGCGAGGCCTATGAAAGCTTTATCGCCCGCAGCGGCTGCGTGCCCACCCGCGAACACATGCATGACGGGCTCAACGGCCTGGTCTGGCAGCGCTTTGCGCGCACCAAGGCACGGCTCAATGCCTTGCAGGCCCAGGCCATTGCGCAAGCGGGCGGCGTCGGGGCCAGCCGGGGACCCTTGCGTGATGCCTTGACCTTGTTCGATGAAAACGGCGCCGTGCTGCTGGCGCCCGCAGCGCTGTGGCAGGCGCTGCAGCAGCGCCAATGGCAGCGGCTCTTTGTCGAGCTGCGGCCACTGTGGCAGCAGGCGCAGCTCCTCGTCATCGGCCATGCGCTGCTGGAAAAGCTCATCAGCCCCAGAAAACCAATCACCGCGCATGTTTTTTGCCCCCCGCAGCCTTGGCCGATGGTGGACAATATCGACGCGGTCATCGCCGATTCTCTGGACGCTGCGCACCTGGCGGGCAAGCCCTTCGCGCCCTTGCCGGTGCTGGGCGTTCCGGGATGGTGCCAGGAAAACCAGCATGTTTCCTTCTACGATGACCCAGACGTATTTCGCTCGGCCCGACGGCCACAAATATCATAAGCACCCGCCGTCGCCATAAAGTGGAGGTAAGGTCTTGAATTCGCAAGACATTGCCCCCAGCTATCGAGCACTGTGTTCCCCTCCTTGGAGAATCGACCCCATGAAACGAATGTTCCTTTTTCTGGCGACCAACATCGCCGTGGTTGTGGTGCTGGGCATTGTTGCCAGCCTGCTCGGTGTCAACCGCTACCTGACTGCCAATGGCCTGAACCTCGGGGCGCTGCTCGGCTTTGCCTTCATCATGGGTTTTGGCGGCGCCATCATCTCCTTGCTCATGAGCAAGCCCATCGCCAAGATGAGCATGGGCGTCAAGATCATCAACCAGCCCCAAAGCGCTGACGAGGCCTGGATTGTCGAGACCGTGCGTCGCTTCTCCGACCAGGCCGGCATCCAGATGCCCGAGGTCGGTATCTATGAGGGCGAGGCCAACGCGTTTGCGACCGGCGCTTTCAAGAACTCGGCCCTGGTGGCCGTCTCGACTGGGCTGCTGCAAGGCATGACCCGTGAAGAGGTCGAGGCTGTCATCGGCCACGAGGTGGCCCACGTGGCCAATGGTGACATGGTCACCATGGCGCTGATCCAGGGCGTGATGAACACCTTTGTGGTCTTCCTCTCGCGCGTCATCGGCTATGCGGTCGATTCCTTTCTGCGCCGCAATGACGAGCAAAGCTCGGGCCCTGGCATTGGCTACATGATCACCACCATCGTGCTCGATATCGTCTTTGGCTTCCTGGCCGCCATCATCGTGGCCTGGTTCTCGCGCCAGCGCGAGTTCCGCGCCGATGCCGGTGCCGCCCGCCTGATGGGCCGTAAGCAGCCGATGATCAATGCGCTGCACCGCCTGGGTGGCATGCACCCTGGCACCTTGCCGCAAAGCATGCAGGCCATGGGCATCACCGGCGGCCTGGGCAAGCTGTTCAGCTCGCACCCACCGATCGAAGAGCGTGTGGCCGCGCTGCAAAACAACCCGGTGCAATAAGGCCCGGTTGGCCGCCTCACCAAAGCACTGCCTCGGCAGTGCTTTTTTTGTGGGCGATGGGCGGCTGGCCGGCGTTTCACTGGCATGGTTGAACCCGCTTTTACCGCTGATTTACGCGCCGCTCACCGGGCGTTAAGCTGGCGCGCCTTCAATGGAGTTCTTGCAATGACTGGAGATACACCATGTCGCACACTCCCAGCTCTAGAGACCCTCTGCAAAACTCCCTGCCGTGGTCTGAACGCGGTCTCGGGCGATCCGCTGCGTTGTCTTCCTTGTCAATAGCTACGGCTATTGACTGCAAAAGACGCCTTGCGTCTCATCCCGATCCGCGTCCATCCCGCTTGGCGAGGGTTTTGCAGCGCATCCCTAAGCGTTCGGCCGCTTTGTGTGCTGGCGCCCTGGCGGTCGCCACCTTGGTGACCGGCTGCGTTGTCGCACCGGCCGAGCCCTATGCCTATGGCAATAGCGGGGCCGTGGTCGTGTCCAGCGAAGCGCCACCGCCCCTGCGCTATGAGGCCGCCCCGGTTGCGGTGGCGCCGATCGCGACCCAGGTCTGGATTGGCGGCTTCTGGGACTGGAGCGGTGGCCGCTATGTCTGGCGTGAAGGCCGCTGGGCTGCGCCGCCTCACCATGGAGACCGCTGGGTGCCCCGCGAATGGGTGCGCGGCCCCCACGGCTGGCAAGCGCGGGGCGGGCACTGGGAACGCCGCTGAGGCGCTGGGGCCGCGTGGCTGGCCCCCGGTCTCCTGCCCCCTCTATCCCTTGCCTGCCTGAGTCCCGCTTGGGGCCTGGGCCGCTGCGCCGGTCAGCGCATCGTGTAGTTCAGCTGAAACATCAGTGCGGACTTGCCCAGCACATTGAGCTGGCCGCCCCAGTGTTCGTTGTAGTTCCAGCCCACCGCAGGGATGGCGGTGACGCCCCAGCCGTTCTTGTTGTTGAGCGGGATCTTGCGGTGGTAGGGGAAGCGGTAGCCGTGGATCACTCCGCCGGTCAGCTTGACAAACAGCTGCGGCGAGCTGGACAGCGGCTGGAACTGCCAGCCGTAATAGGCGTACTGGCTGGGCTGGCCAAAGGAATTGCTGAAATAGGCGAAGCCGGCCAGCTGGTGGTCGTCGAGCTTTTTCTCGGCATTGATCAGCCACACATATTTGTGCCGCTCGTCATCGGGCTCGAAATCACGTTGCTTCTTGGCGTTGGAGTAGTGGTAGGTATAGGGTGAATAGCCAACGCTCCAGCCCGACAGTGCAGATGGGTTGCTGGGGGTCTGGCTGTCATGGCTGGAGGCCCCGGCCATCGCGCAGCTCAAGCACAAGGCCGCGCCCAGGCAGGCGCTCAGCGCGGGGTGGATCGGTACGGACATGGGGCTCCCTCCTTCAGCAATATCGGCAGAACAATCCAAAATTCTAGGATGCGCTGAGAAAGGATAGCTGCGTTTGTAGCGTATAGGCCTCAACGAACCAAGATGCGGTTTGTTAAGTTGTTCTTAAGTGTTTTTGCCGGATTTTGGCGGAACCTGCGCTGTCCGCCGAGGTCGAAGACCGCCACGCCAACACGGCGCCGTAGCCATGCCCGAATCGCTACCAACGCCTTGAACACTACAGTGCGCCGCCCGAGCCGCGCGAGCCCGACGACGGCACGGCCAGCCCCAAAATGGCGCAGGCCACCGCCTCACCCACCTTGATGCCATCGACGCCGGCTGACAGAATGCCGCCCGCGTAGCTGGCGCCTTCCCCGGCCGGGTACAGGCCGCGCGTGTTGTCGCTCTGAAAATCGGCACCCCGGCCGATCTTCACGGGCGAGGAGGTGCGGGTCTCGACCCCCGTCAGGATGGCATCGCGCATGTCATAGCCGCGGATCTTCTTGCCAAAGGCGGGCAGGGCCTCGCGCATCGCCTCAATTGCGTAGGCCGGCAGGGCCTGGTGCAGGTCGCCCAGCGTGATGCCGGGTTTGTACGAGGGCTCTACGGTGCCAAAGGTAGTGGACGGCGTGCCTGCGACAAAATCGCCCACCAGCTGGCCGGGCGCGCTGTAGTTCTGGCCGCCCAGCAGATAGGCTTTGGACTCCAGCTGGCGCTGCAGCACGATGCCCGAGAGCGGATGGAAAGCGCCCGGCGCCTGCGTCTCCACGCCATAGGTCTTGCCGCCAAAGGCCCAGGCAAAGCTTTCGGCATCTTGCGGGTAGTCTTCGGGGCTGATCGCGCAGACCATGCCAGCATTGGCATTGCGCTCGGCGCGCGAGTACTGGCTCATGCCATTGGTCACGACGCGCTCGGGCTCGCTGGTGGCGGCCACCACGGTGCCACCCGGGCACATGCAAAAGCTGTAGACGGCGCGGCCATTCCTGGCGTGGTGCACCAGCTTGTAGTCGGCCGCGCCCAAGAGCGGGTGGCCGGCATCCTTGCCCCAACGCGCGCGGTCGATGACGCTTTGCGGGTGCTCGATGCGAAAGCCCACCGAGAAGGGCTTGGCCTCCATCGCCACACCGCGCTCGTAGAACATCGCAAAGGTGTCGCGCGAGCTGTGGCCCAGTGCCATCACCGCGTGGCGCGTGGGCAGGGTGTAACTCTCCCCACTGGCCAGGTTGTGCACCTGCAGGCCCACCAGCTGGCGCGTATCGCCTTCGACCAGCACATCAGTGACCTTTTGCTCAAAGCGGATCTCACCGCCCAGGCGCACGATCTCCTCGCGGATGCCCTCGACCACCTTGACCAGCTTGAAGGTGCCGATGTGCGGGTGGGCGGTGAACAGGATCTCCGGCGGCGCGCCGTAGGTGACGAACTCCTGCATTACCTTGCGGCCCAGGTGGCGCGGGTCCTTGATCTGGCTGTAGAGCTTGCCGTCCGAGAAGGTGCCGGCGCCCCCTTCACCAAACTGCACATTCGATTCGGGCGTCAAGCGGCGCTTGCGCCACAGGCCCCAGGTGTCCTTGGTGCGCTGGCGCACGGTCTTGCCGCGCTCCAGCACGATGGGCTTGAAGCCCATCTGCGCCAGCACCAGCGCTGCAAAAATGCCGCAGGGCCCAAAGCCCACCACCACCGGGCGATCCTGCATATCGGCAGGCGCCTGGCCCACCGGGTGCCAGGACATGTCGGGCGTTAGGTTCACATGCGAGTCTGCCGCGAAGTGCGCGAGCAAGGCCGCTTCCTGCGCGGGATCTGCCAAGGCCACATCGACGATGTAGACTGCCAGCAGTTCGGACTTGCGCGCATCGAAGCTGCGCTTGTGCACCTGCAGCTGGGCAATGGCTGCGGGCTGCAGGCCCAGGCGCTGCGCTGCGAGCTGGGTGAGCGCCTCTTGGGGCGCGTATTCGGTGTGGTTGTCGGGGTGGTAAGGCACCGCCGAGAGGGGGAGTTTGAGTTCTGCGATCCGGATCATGGCTTGTACCTATCAAGCAAGGGCATGGATGGTAGCCGATATGGCCGCTGCAGCGCGGCCGGGCAGGGCGCATCCCCATGGCGCCCTAAGGTAAAAAGCATAGCAAGGGTTCTGCGCTTCAGCCTTGCAGCTCTAAACGCGAATATCCGATTCCCGCCCCCTTCTCCACCCGGATCTGCGCCGGGATGCGCTCCTTGAGCGCCTCTACATGGCTGATGATGCCGATCATCTTGCCGCTGGCATTCAGCGTATCGAGCGCTGTCAACGCGATCTCCAGGGTGTCGCCGTCCAAGGTGCCAAAGCCTTCGTCCAGGAACAGCGAATCGATCGAGGTCTTGCTGCTGACCAGGTCCGACAGCGCGAGCGCCAGCGCCAGACTGACCAAAAAGGCCTCGCCCCCCGACAAGGTGCGGGTGTCGCGCGCGACATCGCCTTGCCAGCTGTCGACGATATCGAGCTCGAGCTCGCCAGTGGTCTTGCGCTGCAGCAGGTAGCGGCCATGCAGCCTGGCCAGATGGCCGTTGGCCAAGGCCAGCAAATGGTCCAGGGTCAGGCCCTGGGCAAACTTGCGGAACTTGTCGCCCTTGGCCGATCCGATCAGGCCATCGAGCCGCTGCCACAACGCGCTGTCGCGCTCCTGCGCCGCAATCTGCGCGAGCAAATCCTGCTGCCCCGCGCGGCGCTGGTCGTCATCGGCCAGGCGCGCGCGCTGGGCGCCCATGCGCTCTGCCGTCTGGTTGCGCTCGTCCTCCAGCGCCCGCAATTGCGCCGCGAGCGCCTCGGGTGCCTCCTCCGTCAAGGCCTGGGCCTGCAGGTGTTGGTGCTGCTGCGCCGTTTCCTCGGCCACCGTGCTGGCGCGCTGCAATGCCAACTGCAGGCCATCGCGCTGCTGGCTGAGCCGCTCCAGCGCGTCCGCTGGCAACAGCGCATGCGCAAAAGCCTGTGCATCGGCAAAGGGGCTGGCCTCCAAGCCCTGGTTCCAGGCGGCCTGGGCCTGCTCCAGGGCCCACTGCCGCTCGGCCAGTTGCTGGCCCGCTTGCTGGGCTTGGCCTTGCAGGCTGGCGAGTTCTTGGCGGGTCTGTTCCAGCAATGCCGCGCAATCCGCCAGGGTGGCGGGCAGTGCGATGGTCGCAGCACCGGTTTGTGCTGGTGACGGTGCCGGCAGTTGCGCCAGGCGCTGCTGCCATTGCTGGGCCTCTTGCGCGCACTGCTGGGCCTGCTGCTGCTGCAGTGCCAGTTGCTGGGCGGTGGTTTGCAGCTGCGCGCTGTGCTGCTGCCACTGCTGCCATTCCTGCTGGCGGGTCTGCAGCCAGGCATCGTGGCCATCGGCGGGCGGAATAACCAGGCCCAGCGGGGCCAGGCTGGATTGCAAGGCGGCCTCGGCTGCGTCTGCCTGGGCCTGCAGCGCTTGCACGGCCTGCACCAGGCGTTGCTGCAGGCTGCTGTTGTCATGCAGGGCTTGCTGCAGGCGCGCTTGCGCATGCTGGGCGTCCTGCAGGGTCTGGGCTGCTGCATGCGCGGCATCTTTGGCAGCTTGCAGCGCTTGCTCAGCGGCCTCGGCTGCCGCCAGGGCCTGTTGCAACTGCGCCGCTTGCGCGGCGCTGGCTTGCTGGGCCTCGGCCAATGTGTGCGGCTGCTGCCAGGCAGATGCGGCGACGGGTTGGGCCATGGCTGCGCAGAGTGTCTGCCAGCGCTGTTGCCAGGCGTCCAGCCGCTGCTCGGCTGCTGTCAATTGGGCCTGCAGGCTGGACTGCTGGCTCAGGGCCGCCGCATGCGCGGCGCCCAGCTGTTCGCCCTGCTGCTGCAGCGCCTCCAGCTCGGCCTGGGCCGCTTGCAGCGCGGCGGCGGTGGCCGACACATCCAGCGCGGCATAGGCGGCAATGGCAGGGTGCTCCTGCGAACCACAAAGGGGGCAGGCCTCGCCGGGCTGCAGCGCGTGGCGGTGCGCTTCCAGGCTTTGGATGCGCTCTTCCTGCGCCAGCAGGCGCTGTTTGTCGGCCACGCGCTCTTTCTGCGCCTTGTACTGGCTGCGCAGCGCGGCCAGCGTGGCCTGCTGCTGGGCCAGCGGTGCCGAGCAGGCCTGCAAGGCATCGCCCAGTTGCTGCGCATCGCGCGCCAGCGGCTGGCGTTGCTCGGCATGCTGCAGCAATTGCTGCCAGGCTTGCTGGTGCTGCTGGGCCGTCTGCCAGTGGGCGCGCAACTGGCCCAGGCTGCCGCCATGCGGGGCCAGGCGGGTGTGCTGCGCGTGCTGCAGCTCGCGCGCCGCAGCATCGGCCTGCTGCTGCGCGGCCTGGGCCTGCTGCAACTCGGTGGCCTGTCGCGCTATCTGCTGCTGCAGCGATTGGCCTTGTTCGCTGGCTTGCTGTAGTGCGGCTTGTTCTTGCGCCCACTGCCGCCGCTGCTGCTGGCGCTGTGCCAGCTGCTCGCGCCAGCCGCTCAGCTGGTCGCCCAACCTGGCATGCGCTGGGTGCTGCTGCAGCCAGTGCTGCAGATCGCTCTGCTGGGTGTGCAACTGGTGCACAGCCTGCTCGGCTTGCTGCTGGGCCTGCTGCGCCAGCGCGCTGGCATGCTGCTGCAGCTGCCACTGCTGGCGCTGGGCATCGGCCAGGCGGCCCTGCAATTGGGTCTGCTGTGCCTGGCTTGCTGCAGCGGCCGCTTGCGCCTGCTGCCAGCCCGTATGCAGCGGGGCAATCGCCTGTGCCGGGCCATGGGCCTGCAGGCGTTGCAGATCGGGGGCGGCAGCCTGCAGCGCTTGCTGGGCCTGCTGCAGGCGTTCCTGGGCCTGGTGCTGCGCCTGCGCCGCTTGCGCGGTGTGCTGCTGCCAGTGCTGCAGGCCTTGCAGCGCGGCATGGCGCGTCTGCAAAGTGGCCAAGGTCTCTTGCAGTTGCTGGGCCTCGGCCTGCAGCTGCGCGCGCTCGGCCTCGGGCAGCAGCTGCATGCCGCCGGCCTGCGCCTGGTCGCGCTCCAGCGCCTGGCGGGCATCGCGGGCGCGCTCAAACACGGCTTGCGATATCTGGCTGTAGATGTCGGTGCCGGTCAGCTCTTCGAGCAGCTCGGCGCGTTCATTCGCCTTGGCCTCCAAAAACGCGGCAAACCCGCCCTGGGCCAGCAGCATCGATTTGGTAAAGCGCGGAAAATCCAGCCCGGTGATCTCGGCCATCTGGCGCAGCTTGTCGTTGCTATGCGTGCTCAGGATTACGCCATCGGCCACGCGCGCCAGCTCCACCCGGGGCGCCTGCAGCGCGCCGCTGGCCCTGTCGCGGGCGCGGCGCTGGCTCCAGAAGGCGCGGTAGAGGATGCCCTTGACCTCGAACACCACCTCGGCCATGCAATCTGCCGTGTGGCGCGTCATCAGGTCATTGCTGCTGGCGCTGAGGGTCGCCAGCCGGGGTGTCTGGTGGTAGAGCGCCAGGCAAATCGCATCGAGCAAGGTTGATTTGCCCGCGCCCGTGGGGCCGGTGATCGCAAACAGGCTGTTATCGGCAAAGGGCGCGGCTGTGAAGTCAATGCGCCATTCGCCTTTGAGCGAGTTCAGGTTTTTAAGTCGCAGGCTGCGTATCTTCATGGCGCCTCCCCGCTGGGGTTGGAGAGCGACTGCAGCACGGCCTGGTAGCGCGCGGTCAGTGCCTGCTGCAGCTCGGCGTCTATCGTCTCCAGCGCCAGGCGGCGCTCAAACACCTGGGCCGGTGTCAGCGCATCCAGTGCTTCGATGGCAGGCCCGCTCCACTGCGCGGCCGCCCGACAGCGCAGCCGTTTGACCCGCAGCAGCTGCAATGGCAAACCTTCGGCAAGTGCCTGCACGCGCAGCGGCAGGTCTGCCAGGTAGTCGTCTTCTTCGATCATGATGTCCAGCCAGACCTTTTTGTCGGCCTGGACTAGTGCACTGGCCTGCTGCAGCGCAGCGGGCAAGGCCGCCAGGCTGCTGCGCAGCGCCGCCATGGGCTGGAAGACCGGCACCGGCAGGGCGGTGACGGCCTGCAAGCCGGGCTCTCCCAACTCGACCAACAGCATCTGCTTGGGCTGGCGCGTCTCGTCAAAGCCCAGCGCGATCGGCGAGCCGCTGTAGCGGATGTGCGCCAGCCCGCCCACCTTTTGCGGCTGGTGAATATGGCCCAGAGCGATGTAGTCCACAGGGGGAAAGGCCTGGGTCGGGAAAGCCTCCAGCGCGCCGACATAGATCTCGCGCACCGATTCGCTGCTGCTGGCGCCGACGGTGGTGAGGTGGCCGGTGGCGATGATGGGCAACTGCCGCCCCAGGCTGGCCTGCAGGGCAGCCTGCTGCTGCAGTGCTGCTGCATACACCTGCTGGTAGGTCGCCTGGATGGCCTGCTGCAGCGCCAGCTGCTTGTCTTGCGCGCTTTGCTCGGCCTGGCTTTGCAGCACATCGCGGGGGCGGATAAAAGGCAGCGCGCAGACGATGCAGCCAGGCGTGCCATCGCGCAGCGGCAGGATGCGCACATGCTGCGCGGGCGTGCCGGTCGCGGCAATCACCTGGGTGCCCAGGTGCTGCAGCAGGCCCTGGCTTTCTTCCAGCACCGCAACCGAATCATGGTTGCCGCCCAGCACCAACAGCGCCACACCGGCCTGGTGCAGGCGGGCGATGAGGCGGTTGTAGAGCTCGCGCGCGTAGCTGGGGGGCGCGCCGGTGTCAAAAATATCGCCAGCGATCAGCACCGCATCGGCGGCTTGCGCCGCCACCTGTTCCAGCAGCCAGTCGATCAGCGCGCTGTGCTCTGCCTGGCGGCTTTGGCCCATGAAATGCTGGCCCAGGTGCCAGTCCGAGGTGTGAATGATGCGCATGGTCGGGGGAGGGGGATGGATAGATCGCGGGAACCCTGTCGATGGTAGTCGCTGGGCGCAGCGCCGGTCAAAGAAAAAGACCTCGCCAGGGTCAGCACCCGGGCGAGGTCTGGCAGCCGACAAGGCGGTGCTTACTGCGGGGCGCTCACTGCCCTGCGCGCTGCCGCGCGGTTGTAAGCAAAGCCAAACACCACCAGCGCCAGCACCAGGGCCTGGGCCAGCAAGGTCTCCATCGTGGGGAACATGCCCAGCAGCTCGATGCGCGGCGCCGCTAGCGGCGTGGCGCTGACCCAGCCGGCCTCTTGCAGCGAGGACACGCCCTTGCCCACCAGCACGACCGCCAGCACGGCCACCAGGATCGAGGTGGCCGAGAAGAAGCGGCCCACGGGCATGCGGGCGCTGGTGCGCAGCAGCACCCAGGCAATGACCCCCAGGATGGCTACGGCCGCCAGGCCGCCGCCCAGCAGCGCGCCATGGTGGCCGTCCGAGGCCAGCGCCGAGAAGAACAGCACGGTCTCGAACACCTCGCGGTAGACAGAGACAAAGGCCAGTGCGAACAGGCCCCACATCGAGCCCTGGCCCATGCTGGCCGAGAGCTTTTCGCTCAAATAGCTTTGCCAGCGGCCGGCGCTGCTCTTGCTGTGCATCCACAGGCCCACGCTCAGCAGCACCAGCGCGGCGACCACCGAGCCCAGGCCCTCGGTCACCTCGCGGCTGGCGCCGCTGATCTCGACCAGATAGGTCGCAATCGCCCAGGTCATGCCGCCGGCGACCAGGGCCGAGCTCCAGCCTGCATGCACATAGCGCAGTGCATCCTGGCGGCCGGCCTTGCGCAGCAGCGCGACCATGCCGATGACGATCAGCAAGGCCTCCAGCCCTTCGCGCAGCAAGATGGTGAGCGCGCCGACAAAGGTGGCGGTGGCGGCGGAGGCGCCCGCGTTCAGCTCGGCCTCGACCTGGCCAAACATCGCCTGCAGCTGCTGGGCGGCGGCCTCGGCCTCTTGCAGCGTGCCGCTGGCTACTGTGGCGCGGTACTGCACCATGGCCGATTCGACCTGCGTCATCAAGGCCTTGTTGCGCGCAGCGATGGTGGGCTCCAGCGGCTCAAAGCCATCGAGGTAGGCCGACAGGGCCAGCTTCATCGCCTGGTTGCGGTCGCCCGCCTGGAGCGCAGCCAGGCTTTGCGCCAGGCGCTGGCGCGACAGGGCCACGCCGCTGGCCTTGCCTTCGCTGATGACCTCGGGGTTGGCGCGCAGGTAAGCGAGCACCGCGCGGGCCTGCTCGATCGGCATGGCGGGGGTCAGGCTTTGTGCGGTGGTGGTGCTGAGCGCGGCCAGGTCACCAAAGCGTGCACGCAAGCCGGCATCGCTCTGCCACAGCGCCTTGCCGGTGGCGCGCAGCTCATCGTTGTACGACAGGCCGCCAACAAAATAGGCCAGCGCCCAGCGGTCGTCTTCGGGCAGCGCGCCAAAGGACACCATCGAGGTGCCCTCCACGCCTTGCGAGGTCACCTGGTAGAGGGCCATCAGGCTGCGCGCATTCGCACGCTGCGCATCGCTGAAGGCAATCGGCTGCGGATCCAGGCCTTGCGCAGCCGGGCCATCGCCGCCGCCGGTAGCGCCATGGCAACTGGCACAGATTTGTTGAAAGAGTTGAGAGCCTTTGGTTATATCGGGGGCCTTGGCAGGCGCGACCGGCATCGGGTAGGCCGCCACCAGCAACTGGGCCGCCTGGTGGGCCAGCTGGGCGACTGCATCGGCCGTGGCCTTGGCCTGCACCGCTGCGCGCAACTGGGTCACCAAGCTCACCACCTTGGCCTTGTCGGCATGGGCGGGCAGGGCCTGGGCCTGCTGCAGCGCATTGGCGCTGAAGTCCAGCATCTCGGTATATTCGCCTTCGCTCGCGACCTGGCCGTTCTCGACGGCGCCGCCGTAGTCCACGGCGACATAGTCCAGCAGCTGCCAGAGCTGGCGCGCGTCCGTGGCTTGCGTGGCGGAAGCAGAGTTGGAAGCGGTGGTGGAGGGCGCCGTAGCGGGCGTTTGGGCCAGGGCAGGGCCGCTGAGCAAACCGGCCAAACCGGCCACAAGGGCCAGTGTCCAGCTGAGTGTGGAGCGCATGGAATGTTATGAATAAGAATTATTCGCGCCATTTTAAGCTTGTTTACATTCTGTACTGGCCCAGTCGACCAGTGTGAAAGAAGTGCTAAATCACGTCATTGAGCCCATTTTGCGACCGAAATGGGGCGGCGTTGGAAACGCAATTGGTAACCATTTCTGCATGCCAGATCGCTACACTGCGGCCACGCGCTTGTGCTCATAGGGAGGGCAAGGCGTTGCACGCTGCAAGCCCTGTGCCGTGCCGCAACGAGGAGAAAAAATGGAAAAACTAACAGGATTCGCCGTAGCCGCCGTGGTCGCATGTGCCGGTCTGATGGGTTGCAGCAAGAAGGAAGAGACGCCCAGCAGCCCACCGGCCGCCGCCGCGCCGGCCCCTGCGCCCGCAGCAGCACCGGCGCCAGCACCCGCCGCTGCCGCACAAAAAGTGCAGCCCGGCAAGTGGCAGGCGGTCACCGAGATGAGCGGCCCCATGGGCCAGCAGGCACTGGCCGGTATGGAGCAGGCCTTCAAGACCATGACGCCCGAGCAGAAGAAGGCCGCCAACCTGGATAACGCCAAGATCGAAGGCGGCAAGCTGGTGCAAGAGATGTGCATCACGCCCGAGATGGCCGGCAAGACCTTGCAATCGCTGGCCGATTCGCAGCTCAAGAACATGCCAGGCTGCAGCCCGGCTGACGTCAAGACCGATGGCAACAAGGAATCGATGCGCTTCAGCTGCGGTGAAGGCAAGATGAGCATGGTCCTCGAAGCGGTCTATGTCTCGCCCACCGAGAACACCGTTACCAGCACCATGGACATGGCCGGCCAGGGCATGACCACCACGGTGAGCAGCAAGCGCGTGGGCGACTGCTGATAGAGAAGCTCGCGCGCCGCTGCTTGGGTGGTGGCCTGGGGCTTTTGAATGTGAGAACGCAGCCTGGGTGGCTGCGTTTTTTTATGGGCGCCTTGGATGGGCCCCCAAGCGTCGGGCTTCAAACTTCGGGTGAGGGCTTGCTGTTTTCTCCCGTTGCAATTCATCCCCATCCGTCCACACAAGGCTATTGCTCCACCCGAATCACCTGAGCCAAATCGACACCCAAAGACTGTGCTTTCTCCAGCAGGGCTTGCCGCTGGGGCTCCGGAATGGTCTTGCTGCGGGACAGGATCCACATGTAGTCCGTGCTGCTGCCAATCACGAGGGCGGTCTGGTAATGCTCATCGAGGCTGACCACGTTGTAGCCACCGTAAAACGGGCCAAAGAACGAGACCTTCAACGCAGCCTCATTGGCTTGGCGCAGGAAGCGTGCCTTGCCTTGCGCTTCACGCCACTGTTGCTTGGCGGGGTCATAGCCGCGGTTCACTACGGTCACGCTGCCATCGGCATTCAAGCTGTAGCTGGCCGTCACCTGGGTCAGGCCTTTTTCAAAACGGTGGTCGATGCGCGCCAGCTCATACCAGGTGCCCATGTACTTGCTGGCGTCAAAGCCGCTGACCGGTTGCACCCCTTGGGGGACAGAGACGGCGCAGCCGGGCAAGGCGACTGCGGCACCGGTGATTGCTACCGCCATAGCGGTGGCGCGGATGAGAGCGTTTGCAGAGAAAGGCATCGTAGATTTCCTTTTTGGTCTTGGGCGGTCGGTGAATGAACGGACTGGTGTTCAGGATTGACTGTTTTTGGACCCATCGTCATAGGCGCAGATGCCGTACCGCCGTCGTCCGGGCGCAGGCATCAGGCCTTGGTGATACGCCGTACGCTGGCAAAGTACCAGCGGTCGGGCAGGCAGCGCAGCAGGCGCATCCAGCGGGTAAAGCGGCGGGGGAAGTTCATCTCGAACTGTCCGCGCGCCCAGCCCTGCAAGATGTGCTGCGCCGCTTCGGCGGGGCTGATCAGCGCGGGCATCTTGAAATGGTTCTGGGCGGTCAGGGGTGTCTCGACAAAGCCTGGGTTGATGATGGATACGCCCAGCCCTTGGGGGTGCAGATCCAGGTAGAGGTTTTCAGCCAGGTTGTTGAGCGCGGCCTTGGTGGGGCCGTAGGCGAGCGACATGGGCAGCCCCCGGTAGCCCGCAACACTGCCGACCAGCGCGATATGGCCCCGGCCTGCCTGCAGCAGCATCGGGAGCACGGCATCGAGCACAAGGAGCACGCCGACATAGTTGACCGCCAGATGTTTTTGCATCTCTGGCAGGTCGAAGGCGGTGGCGCGCAGCGGCCGGTAGTAGCCGGCACAATACAGCACCAGGTCGGGCGCAGCACCCAGGGCGGTATGCACCGCTTGTGCGGCAGCCGCCACTGTGCCGGGCTCGCTCACATCCAGCGGTAGTGCCAGGCAGCCAGGGGGGCTGTTGGCAAAGTCCTGCAGTGCAGCGCTGTCCCGGGCCGATACGATGACGCGCGCGCCCTTGGCCCGCAGCGCTTCAGCCGTGGCCCGGCCAATGCCGGTGGAGGCGCCAATGATCCAGACGGATCGGCCCTGCCAGTCGCGCATCGGCTGATTGAGCTTGGCTTGCAGCAGCGGCATCACTCCGACCCTTTGGTGAAGGAGATGGTCAGATCGCCCAGGTGGATGCCGAACTTGCTCATCGCCGTGCGGTTGAGCATGGTGCGCCCGTCCATCAGGTACATCCAGTCGTCCATCCGCACATTCCAGACCCGGCCGTTCACCGGCAAGGCCAGCACATAGTTCCAGTGCAGGGCGTTGCCGGCGGCCTGGCCGGTGGCGGGGCCGACCACATCCCCTGCCTGGCCGCTGTAGCGGCCATCACCCAGGTACTGGATGTGCCAGGTGCGTTCCTGCGTCGTGCCGTCGCTGTAGACAAAGTGCTCTTCCAGCACGCCGTCATTGCCCGTCCACGTGCCGGTCATGTGCACGGTAAAGCGCTTGACCACCTTGCCCTGGCGGTCGGTGAACATGCCCTGCGCCGTGAGCGGGCCGTTGAAATACTGGCGCAGGTCCAGCTGCGGGCGTTCCTGCGCATATTCTTCGACCGAGGGGCCGGCGCAAGCGCTGAGCAAGGCCAGCGTGCCGACCAAGGCCAGACCGATCCCCGCGCGCCGCAGGGTCAGGGAAGGACGGGGAAGGTGCAGTGGTTTCATATCTACCTCCAGGAGGGTTGCAGACGCTCGGCGCGCCAGAGAGAGGCCAGGGCCAACAACTTGAGCAGGCAGGGCAGGCCGCCATAGGCCCAGGCCAGCGCCTGCAGACCGGCAGGGGCGGTGCTGCCGCTGTGGTAGCCCGCAACGGCGAGCAGCGGCAGGCAGAGCCCGGCGGCAAGGGCCAGGTTGAGCTTGGTGGCACAGGCCCACCAGCCCAGGTAGCGCCCGTCGCCGGATCCCCCATGGCCCGATTCGTGGATCACGCCGGTCAGCAGCGCGCCGGGCACCGCCAGGTCGGCGCCCAGCGCCAGGCCGCTGGCGATGCAGATGGCCGCGAAGGCCCAGGCATCCCCCGCACCCAGCAAAGATGCGGAAAAAAAGGCGATAACGCTGGCGAGCATGCCGGCGCGCCAACTGGGCGCCAGGCCCCAGCGGGCCACGGCCCTCACCCACAGCGGCAGGCCCAGCGCGGCAGCGGCAAAGTAGCACAGCAAAAACAGCGGCAGCAGCTCGGGCGCCTGGAGCCGGTCGACGACAAAGAAGGGCAAGAGCGTCGCCGGTATCGCCGCCGCAATGCCGTTGAGCATGAAGACCGCCAGCAGCCGGCGAAAGGCGGCATCACGCCAGGGTGAGGCCTGGGGCAGTGCATCGCGCTGCGCAGCCCCTGTGCCTGCATGCAAAGCTTCCGCGCGCGGATCGCGCAGCCGGTATAAGCCCAGCAAACCCAGACCCAGCGCGGCCAGCAGCACCGCACTGGTCGCATCCATGCCCAGCAGGCTGGGCAAGACGCTGGCCGTGAGCACGCCAACCAAGGTCGCGCCCTCGCGCCAGGCCGTTACCTGCGTGCGCCAGGCTGCCTGGCCACCCCAGCGGGTGCCCCAGGTCTGGTGCAGGATCGCGACCGCGCTGTAGGCCAAGGTGCTCAGCAGCAGGCAGCCGGCGAGCCAGCCCAGCATTTGGAGCGGGTTGCCGGTGGGCGGGTGCCAGAGCGCATAAAACCCCAGGGCCATGGCCAGGCTGCCCAGCGCCGCAGCGAGCCAGGCGGCACGCCGCCCGCGCTGCAGCAAGCGATCCGCCAGGCGGCCCAGCGCCGGGTCCAGCAGCGCATCGAAGGCCCGGGTGGCGAGCAACACGACCCCAAGGCCGGCCAGCGGCGCGCCGGCCACAGCCGCATAGTAATGGGGCAGGGTGACGTACAAGGGCAGCGAGACAAAGGCCAGCGGTGCAGCCAGCGCGCCATAGGCGAGCCCGGTGCGCCAGGAAAGCGTTTGCTGCACAAGGGGGGCACGCATGGCAGGCAGTCCTCAGCCCTGGCCCAGCAGTGCAGCGCGCAGCGCCGGTGCGGAGGTTTGCTCCGACAGCCAGATGCCAAAGAACAGGCGCGCGTACAGCGCGTCGTCAATGGCTGCAGTCTCGCGCCCGTTGTGCAAGAAAACGACCTTGCCCGCACCGTCGTTCAAACCCAGCAGGCGGTCCTGCGCCACCACATCGGGAAAGGCCTGCTTCATCATGCGCAGCCACTGGCGGCCCTGGTCTTCGGAGAAGGGCGCCACCCGGCGCATCTCGGCGATGGAGCGCTCAGCGATGGCCTCGCCCTCGAGCTTGCGGTCATAGACCAGCTCCAGCGCAAAGGGCTGGCGCGCATAGTCCAGCGGGTTGAAGCCGGCAGCCGCCCACAGGCGCGCCTCATACACCCGCAGCCCAAAAAACCGCAGCACTCCGGTGCCCACCAGGCGGGCGCCTGGCAAGGCCGTGCCCAGCTCAGCGGGAGGGGCAGGGGAGGCAGGCGTGGCAGCGAGGAGGTTGTGGGTCATGGCAGTCATGGAGAGAGCAAGAAGGCTGGCGCCCCAGCCCAGGGCTTGGCGACGGCGAATTTCAGGCATGGTCGGGCCTGCGCAGTGTGAACTGGACCACATCGGTATTGCCCATGTCGAACGAGGCCTCGCAGTAGGCGAGGTAGAAGCGCCAGATGCGCACAAAGCGTTCATCAAAGCCCTGTTCGCGGACAGCATCGATCTGCTGCTCGAAGGCCTGGCGCCAGCGCCGCAGCGTCTCGGCGTAGTCGCTGCCAAAATGCAGCTTCTTATCCACGGTCAAACCCGCCTGGCGTGCTTCGTGCTCAAAGGCCTGGACGCTCGGCAGCAAGCCGCCCGGGAAGATGTACTGCTGGATGAAATCGGTCGAGCGCAGGTAGCGCGCAAACAAGTCGTCGCGCAAGGTGATCGATTGCACACAGGCATAGCCACCGGGCTTGAGGCACTGGCGCAGCGTCTGGAAATAGCTACGCCAGTATTCATGCCCCACCGCTTCAAACATCTCAATGGACACGATGGCATCGAAGGGCTGCGACTGGTGCTGGGCTGCCAGGTCCCGGTAGTCCTGGTAGCGCAGATCGACCTGGGCTTGCAGGCCCGCTTGGGCGATGCGCTCCAGACCCCATTGGCGCTGCTCGCGCGACAAGGTCACCCCGGTCACCTGGGCGCCAAACTCGGTGGCGGCCGTCTGCGCCAGTGCACCCCAGCCGCAACCAATTTCCAGCAGACGTTCGCCGGCTTGCAGCCCGGTTTCTTGCAAGGCTCTGCGCATCTTGGCCTGCTGGGCCTGCTGCAGATCGGCCTGGGCCAGCGCATCGCCGCTGCGCCCCTCAAACCAGGCCGCGCTGTAGTTCATGCTCGGGTCGAGAAAGAGGCGGTAAAAGTCATTGCCCAGGTCGTAGTGGGCATGGATGTTGCGCGCGCTGCCCGAGCGGGTGTTGCGGTTGAGCAGGTGGCGCAAGCGAAAACCCAGCCGCCCCCACCAGCTGCCATATACCAGCTGCTCCATGTGGTCGCGGTTGCTGATGCACAGGCGCAGCAGTGCGCTCAGATCGGGGCTGTCCCACTGGCCCTCGATATAGCCTTCGGCCAGGCCGATATCGCCCGAGCGCTGCACGCGTTCCAGCGCCTCCCAATCCTGGATGGCACAGCGCGCATCGGCCTGCGCTGCGGGCTGTTGGCTGAAATGCCGCAGTTGCCCATCGGGCAGCTGCATATCGAGCTGACCGCAGGGCAGGTGCTCCAGCAGCTGCAGCACCTGGCGCGCGCCGCGGGGGATGGATTGCCCGGCTTTGGCGGACGGGCTCGGCAGGGAGGCGGTGGTGGAGTTCATCGTGTGACGAAGCGCTTGGGCGCGGTGGGTTTGCGATGGAAGGGCAGGCGCTTGAACCACAGGCGCAGCGCCTGCCAGTGGATGCGGAACACGACACCCAGCGTCATCAGCGGCATGCCCCAGAATGCGCGCCGCACAGTGGCACGGGTCAAGGGCTGCAGCGTGCCTGCGACGCCGGTGCGCAGCAGCGCGCCGGCCTCGTCATGCAGGTCGACCTGCACCTGGTTACGGCTGTCGCTGCGCACAAAGCGGAAGCGGTATTCGCCCTGCACATTGCAAAACGGCGACACATGGAAGCATTTGGCCGCCACCTGTTCCGTGCCCCAGGCCAGATCGGGCCCGGCCAGCAGGTAGGCATGGCGTTCGCCAAAGGTGTTATTGACCTCGGCCAGCACGGCGGCCAGCGAGCCATCTGCGCGGTGCGCATACCAGAAGCTGACCGGCTTGAAGGCATAGCCCAGCACACGTGGGAAAGTGTGCAGCCAGACCTCGCCGACCGCGTCGTCGATACCTTCTTGCTGCAGCAGCTGGTCAAACCAGGCCAGGCAGTCGGCGCTGCCCTCGCCATGGTCGCAGTCATAAAAGCTGATCAGGCCGCGCCGGTTGCGGCGCAGCACCGCATCGGGCTGGTCACGCAAGCTGCGCAGGGGCAGCAGCAAGAAATACCCGGGGTAGCGGAAGGCATGCACCACCGGGCGCAAGCGCTGGTGCCAGATGTGGCCAAAGCCGATCAGTGAGGGGCTGGTCATGCGGCCTCCTCCAGTGCCGGCGCCTGCGCGAGCGGCGCGGCGCCCTCCAGCGACTGGCACAGGCTAGCGGCAGCGGCCAGGCCGGACCGCAGCCCGTCCTCATGGAAGCCATAGCCGCACCAGGCGCCGCAAAACCAGGTGCGCAGCTGGCCCTGCAGCTGGGGCAGCAGGCGCTGGGCGTCGATGGCTGCCTGGTCAAAAACGGGGTGGCTGTACTGGATGCGGGCATGTACCTGGTCTGCCGCAATCGGGCGCGCTGGGTTGAGCGATACCACCACCGGCTGCTGCCAAGGCAAGGGCTGGAGCCGGTTGATCAGGTAGTGCAGGCAGACGCCCGCTTGCTCGGCGCTGGATGCCGCTGCGCGCTCGTAGTTCCACGCGGCCCAGGCCGCCTGGCGCTGGGGCAGCACGCTGCTGTCGGTATGCAATACCGCCTCATTGGGCTGGTAGCGGATGCTTCCCAGCACCGCGCGTTCAGCGGCCGTGGCGCCATTGCCCAATAGCTGCAAGGCCTGGTCGCTGTGGCAGGCCAGAACCACGGCATCAAACCATTCGGCGCCCTGCGCCATCTGCACCATCACGCCTTGCGGGTGGCGCTGCAGGCCGAGCACCGGCGTGTTCAGGCGCGCCTCGTGGCGGCCATCCTGCGTCAAACGGGCCAGCAGGCGGCGCACGTACTGGCGTGAGCCTCCGCGCACGCTGTACCACTGCGGCCGGTCGCGCACCTGGATCAGGCCGTGGTTGTGGCAGAAGCGAATCATCGTGGCGACGGGGAAGTGCAGCATTTGGTCCGTGGGGCAGGACCAGATGCAGCCCAGCATCGGCAGCAGATAGTCGCTGCGGAATGCGGCAGAGAAATGGTGCTGGTCCAGGAATGCAGCGATCGAGGCCGTCATCTCGGCCTCAGCCTGGCGCTCGGCGATCTCGGTGGTCAGGCGGTTGAAGCGGGCGATGTCCCGCAGCATGCCCCAAAAGCGCGGGCGCAGCAGATTGCGTTTTTGGGCAAACACGCTGGCCAGGGACCGGCCGCTCCATTCCAGCGCAGATGCCCCGTTGGCACCGGGCACCTGGACGGAGAACGACATCTCGGAGGCCACCGTATCGACCTGGAGGTCTTGGAAGAGCTGGGTCAGCAAGGGGTAGGTGCGGTGGTTGAACACCAGAAAACCGGTATCGACGCCGTGCGTGATGCCGTTCAGGCTCAGGTCCACTGTGTTGGCATGGCCGCCGAAATGGCTGCCAGCTTCCAGCAGGCTGACCCGGTGCGATGCCTGCGAACGGGCCAAGTGGGTGGCAGCAGCCAGCCCAGAAATCCCCGATCCGATGACAGCGATGCGTTGCATGAAAGGCCCCCTGTAGATGCCACAGTCAAACGTTTGAACCTTGTAGATCAATTGTTGAACTGATGAGTTCACACTATAAACCACAAATGTCAAAAATGCACCATTTAGTCTTCTTCATGACCTGCTACGTCATAAAATAGCGGCATGAATGCTCGGTCCGCCATCAAGGAACAAATACAACGTGTGCGTGAAGAGGCCATCGTGACGGCGGTAAACCGCCTTCTCGCGACCAAGGGCTACGACGCGATGACGGTCGATGAGGTGGCGGCGGAGGCGGGCATGGCCAAGGCCAGCCTTTACAAGCTGTTCACGTCGAAGGAAGAATTGGCTGGCGCCGCCATGGTGGGGGTGCTGGATCGCGCCTTGGGTTTTGTTGATGACTTGCGCAATGCGGCCCAGGCGGCGGCAGAGGCAGGCCAGCCCATCGCGGCGCTGGAGCAGTTGAAGGCGGTGGTGCGCTGGGCCATGCGCACCCAGCTAGAAGGGCAGATGCCGTCGCTGCCCGCGCAAAACTCCAACCTCAGCGCCTCGCTGCAGTCCAACGATGCCTATATGGACCGGCTGATTGCGCTGAGCAACCGGCTGAGCATCTGGATCACCGAGGCCCAGACCCGCGGCCAGCTGCCAGCGGCGTCGCCGGCTGAGCTGGTGCTCTACACCTTGTTTGCCCGGGCCTGCGATCCGGTGCTGGGTCTGCTCAAGGACTCGGGCCAGTACAGCGATGACCAGATCATCGACTGGGTGACGGGCACCACCTTTCACGGCCTGGCCGGGCCGGCGGCGGCGCCCGGTGCGGCTCCTAGCGCTTGACCGAGGCGTTGCGCCGCAGCCAGCGCATCAGGGCGCCAATCGCCGGTAATTTCTCGTACAGCTCTTCTGCGGCGTCCCAGTAGTCGCGGTGGTGGGACACGCGCCCTTGCGCATCGAAGCGCAACAGTGAAGCGCCGTAGATGCACTGGGACGCTTGCGCGTTCCAGCGCCGAAAGCGAAAGCGGAACTCCCACTCCAGGGACGCCCGCTCGCCCTGCACCAGCTGCTGGGTGACGATAAAGCGCGGCTCATGCAGCGTCTCAAACATATGCGCAAAAATGGCGGCAATGGCCGGCACACCGCGTACCTCGTTGAACGGGTCCTTGAAAAAAGCATCCGCTGCGTAGTAGCTGCCCAGCTGCTGGAGGCTCTCTGGCGCGAGGGACTCGTAGAACGCCACCAGCCGCTGCACCCCGGCTGCGGTGAGATCGGAATCGGAAGTCATGGCGGACATCGTTGTGCTCCTATGGGGGACGATCTGAGCGGCGTGCGGCAGGCCGCTGCGCGCAGCGGCTAGTCCCGTGATTCTCGCTTGCCGCTGGCCTTGTTCCAGTAGCCAAACTCGTCCTCATGCACCTCATAGTCGAGCTCCTGCAGGCGCTCGTGCATGCGGGCCTGGGCGTCGGCCACACCCTGGTTGTAGAGGCTGGGGCCGATTTCCTTCAGGAAGAAGCCAAGCAGCGCGGCGGCGGTCATATTGCCGATGCGCTCGCCCTGGGTCTGCTCGAAGTAGCGTTCGATGGATTGGACGGCACGGTCGTGCACGTCCTTTTTGAGTTCAATAGCCATATGCAGATTTACAGAGGTCCATCGACCGGCTCGGCCAGGAAGCCGCCGCTCTGGTGGGCCCAGAGCTTGGCATAGATGCCGCCTTGGGCCAGCAGCTGCTGGTGGCTGCCTTGCTCGATGATCTGGCCCTTGTCCATGACGATCAGGCGGTCCATCGCGGCGATGGTGGACAGGCGGTGCGCAATGGCGATGACGGTCTTGCCATGCATGAGGCTGTCCAGGCTCTCCTGGATGGCAGCCTCGACCTCGCTGTCGAGCGCGCTGGTAGCTTCGTCCAGCAGCAGGATAGGGGCGTCTTTGAGCATCACGCGGGCAATGGCCACGCGCTGGCGCTGGCCGCCCGAGAGCTTGACGCCGCGCTCACCCACCTGGGCGTCGTAGCCGGTGCGGCCAAAACGGTCACTCAGTGTGGCGATAAAGTCGGATGCCTCGGCACGCTCGGTGGCGCGGCGCATGTCTTCTTCGCTGGCGTCGGGGCGGCCATAGAGGATGTTGTCGCGCATCGAGCGGTGCAGCAGCGAGGTGTCTTGCGTCACCATGCCGATATTGCTGCGCAGGCTGTCTTGCGTGACCTTGGCAATGTCCTGGCCATCGATGCGGATCTGGCCGCCGGCCAGGTCGTGGAAGCGCAGCAGCAGGTTGACCAGGGTCGACTTGCCGGCGCCCGAGCGGCCAATGAGGCCAATGCGCTCGCCGGGGTGGATGGTCAGGTTGAGCTGGTCGATGACCGGGCGGCCCGCATCCTTGTAGGCAAAGCTGACGTTGTCGAACTCGATGCGGCCTTGCTGCACCACCAGGGGCTTGGCGCCGCTGGCATCGACGATGCTGCGCGGCTTGGTCAAGGTGTTGATACCGTCCTGGATGGTGCCGACGTTCTCGAACAGGCCCGTCATCTGCCACATCACCCAGTGCGAGTAGCCCATCAGGCGCAGGGCCATCGCGATCACGGCGGCGACCACACCGGCGCTGGCCTGGCCATTCATCCACAGGTACAGCGCCGTGCCCGATGCGCCCAGCAGCAGCAGCGTGATCATCAGGTGGTTGGTGATCTCGAACAGGCTGACCAGGCGCATCTGTGCATGGCCGGTCTGCTTGAAGGCTTCCATCGCGCTGCGGGCGTAGTCGGCCTCACGCCTGGTGTGGGCGAACAGCTTGACGGTGGCGATATTGGTATAGGCGTCGGTCACGCGGCCGGTCATCATCGAGCGCGCATCGGCCTGGGCCTTGCCGATCTTGCCCAGGCGCGGCACAAAGTAGAAGCAGGCGCCGATATAGGCGAGCAGCCACAGCAGGAAAGGAAGCATCAGCCGCCACTCGAAGCTGGCCGCCAGGATCAGGATGCCGATCATGTAGACGCTCACGCCTACCAGCACATCAACAATCATGAACACCACTTCGCGCACGGACAGTGCCGTCTGCATGATCTTGGTGGTGATGCGGCCGGCAAACTCGTCGGCGTAGAAGGACATGCTCTGGCCCAGCATCAGGCGGTGGAACACCCAGCGCAGCCGCATCGGGAAGTTGATGGCTAGCACCTGGTGCATCACCTGCGTGTGCAGGCCCAGCAGCAGCACACTGCCCAGCAGCACGCCGGCGATGCCCAGCGCAGTGCCGCCCTGCTCGGCCCAGAAGTTGTTGGGCGACAGGGTCGCCAGCCAATCGACCACATGGCCCATGACGGCAAACAGCAAGGCCTCATAGACGGCCAGCAGGGCCGAGGTGGCCGTGAGCAAGCCGATCCAGCCCCGCATGCCTTGCGTACAGGCCCACATGAAAGCAAAAAACCCCTTGGGTGGAACCTGGGGTTCGGCACTGGGATAGGGCGGCACCCGCCGCTCGAAAAACGAAAACATGCACTGATCTCCTGCAATAGGGCTGGGGCGCTGGGTCTGTGCCAGCCCTGGCGCTGCATGGTAAGCAGCTGTTGATATTAACAGTGGTAACAACCCCGATCCGGCAAGTCTAGCGGCGCCCGCGACCCCCTTGGCGGGCGGCCAACATAGCCCTAGAGGGGCGGGTGTCTTTGTGTCGGCGAACCGTCGCCTGGGCGTCAATCTTTCAACCTATGGGCTTGCAAAAAACCATAGGTGTGTTCACCAATGCGCAGCCCGCACACTGTTTCTAAGATAGCGGCTTTTGACACGAGGTGCTACTGATGCCACACAAATCGACAACAATGCTGCAGGTGTCCCAAGCGGCCCGCTGGCGGTTTCCCGCACTGAGTGCTGTGACCCTGGCGGTCACGCTGAGCCTGGGCGCTTGCGCCAGCGGCCCCCAAAACACCCAAGCCGCTGCGGCGGCCCCTGCCGTTGCCGCCGCACCTGCTGCAGCGCCAGCGGCTGCGCCTCAGGTGGCCCAGCAAGGCCAGCGCAATGTGGTCGTGCTGGCCACCGGCGGCACGATTGCCGGCGCCGGTGCATCGGCAATGAACAGCGCCACCTACAGCGCCGCCAAGGTGCCGGTGGACAAGCTGCTCGCCGGCCTGCCTGAGCTGTCCAAGGTCGCCCAGGTGCGCGGTGAGCAGGTCTTCCAGATTGCCTCCGAGAGCTTTACCAACGACAACCTGCTGGTGCTGGCCAAGCGCGTCTCTGCGCTGGTCAAGCAGCCCGATGTGGATGGCGTGGTCATCACCCACGGCACCGACACGCTGGCCGAGACGGCCTATTTCCTGAGCCTGACGGTGCACACCAACAAGCCCATCGTGGTCGTGGGCTCGATGCGCCCAGGCACCGCGCTGTCGGCCGATGGCGCTCTGAACCTGGTCAACGCCGTGAGCGTGGCAGCGTCCAAGGATGCCGAAGGCAAGGGCGTGGTTGTGACGATGAACGACGAGATCCAGACCGCGCGTGATGTGAACAAGGATGTGAACATCAAGACCAGCGCGTTCCAAAGCCAGTGGGGCCCGTTGGGCATGGTGGTGGAAGGCAAGAACTACTGGTTCCGTGCGCCAATCAAGCGCCACACGATGCAGTCCGAGTTCAACATCGACACCATATCCAGCCTGCCTGCCGTCGAAGTGGTCTACAGCTACGGCAATGTGCCGCGCACTGCGATTGATGCATTTGTCGGCACCGGCGCCAAGGCGATCGTGCATGCCGGCACCGGCAATGGCTCGGTGGCGGACCGCATCGTCCCCGCGCTGCAGGAAGCGCGCAGCAAGGGCGTGCAGGTGATCCGCTCGGCACGCGTGCCTTATGGCTTTGTGCTGCGCAATGCCGAGCAGCCCGATGACAAGTACGACTGGGTGGTCGCGCATGACCTGCGCCCGGAAAAAGCCCGCCTGCTGGCAGCGCTGGCGCTGACCAAGACCAACGACCCCAAGGAAATCCAGCGCATTTTCTGGGAATATTGATCGCCAGCGTGCCCGGCTGAGGCTGGGCACCTGCTTCGACAATGCGCAACCCCATCGCGCATACCAAAGGACAGCAAGCGCTGTCCTTTTTTCTGTCCACTGCGTTGCTCGCCAGCGGCAGCGGGGGCCGCTGCCAATGTCACAATCGCTGCATTCACAGGAGCAAAGAAGATGGCGCATGCGTGGACCCGAATCAGCTACGAAGGCTTTGCCGCCTGGTGTGCCCAGTGGCCCGACGGGTCATCAGCCGTGGTGGCCGAGCAGGGCGCGCAGCTGCTGTCCTGGAAAACGGCCGATGGCCGTGAGCACCTGTATCTGAGCCCGGCCAGCCTGCGCGATGGCCAGGCGGCGATTCGCGGCGGTGTGCCGGTCTGCTTTCCACAGTTCAACACGCGCGGGCCGCTGCCCAAGCATGGCTTTGCACGCAACCTGCCCTGGCAGATGCGGGAGGGCGATGAAGCCGGCATCGTGATGCAGTTGACGGACAGCGAGGCCACGCGCGCTTACTGGCCCCATGCCTTTGATGCGCGGCTGCGCATTGGCGTGCAGGCGGGCAGCCTCTCCATTCGCCTGGATGTGCAGAACACCGACCAGGTCGCCTGGTCCATGACCTGCGCGCTGCACTGCTACCTGCAGGTGGACGATGTGGCGCAAACGCGGTTGTCCGGCCTGCAGGGCCTGGCCTGCTGGGATGCACTGGCCGATACCCGCTTTGTGCAGCCGCCAGGCGATGTGGGTTTTGCCACGACCACCGAGCAGGGCTTTGACCGGGTGTTTTCCACACCGGACGCAGCGGGCACGGCGCTGCAGCTGCGCCAGCCCGAGGTGCCGTCCGGCCGCAGGCTGGAGATTGCCCACAGCAGCACGGCCAGCGAGGTGGTGGTCTGGAACCCGGGCTTGCTGCTGAGCCACAGCCTGGCCGATATGCCCGATGATGGCTGGCGCCAGATGCTGTGTGTGGAGGCGGCCAGCATCGACACGCCGGTGCAGCTGGCTCCGGGCCAGCCATGGTCGATCAGCCAGACCTTGACCTTGGGCTGACGCCAACGCGCCCTCAAGGAAACACGCGCCCTGTGGCGGAATTGTGGGCGGACACTACCGCAGAGCAGGGGAAAACCCGATAATGGCGGCCTTGTCATTGTCGGCATGGCGCTTGTGGCCATGCTTTTTTGTGTATGCCGGGTTCTGGGTCTTCATCTTCTTCCGCGCCAGTCAATGAACTGCGCCGTGATCTCAAGGCGCGCCATCTGTCGATGATTGCCATTGGCGGCTCCATCGGCACGGGGCTGTTTGTGGCCTCGGGCGCCACCATTGCGCAGGCGGGGCCCGGTGGCGCGCTGCTGGCCTATGGCGTCATCGGCCTGATGGTCTATTTTTTGATGACCAGCCTGGGCGAGCTGGCGGCCTTCATGCCGGTGTCGGGCTCGTTTGCCACCTATGGCGCGCGCTATGTGGACGAGGGCTTTGGCTTCGCGCTGGGCTGGAACTACTGGTACAACTGGGCCATCACGATTGCGGTCGATCTGGTGGCCTCGCAGCTGGTGATGGCCTACTGGTTCCCCGATGTGCCGGGCTACTGGTGGAGCGCGCTGTTCCTGCTGCTGATGGTGGCCCTCAATGCCATCTCGGTGCGCGGTTTTGGCGAGGCCGAGTACTGGTTTGCCGCGATCAAGGTGACGACGGTGCTGGTTTTCATCGCGCTGGGCGTGGCGATGATTTTTGGCATTCTGAAAGGCGGGCCTACCGACGGCGTCTGGGGCGCCATCGCCAACTGGCAGGTGGCCGATGCGCCCTTTGCCGGAGGCTTTGCGGCCTTGATCGGTGTGGCGATGATCGTGGGCTTTTCCTTCCAGGGCACCGAGCTCATTGGCATTGCAGCAGCTGAATCCGAGAACCCCGCCAAGAACATACCGCGCGCGGTGCGCCAGGTGTTCTGGCGCATCCTGCTGTTCTATGTCCTGGCCATTGCGGTGATCGGCTCGCTGGTGAGCTACACCGACCCGCATCTGCTGCGCAATGACATCGGCGATATCAGCGTCAGCCCCTTCACGCTGGTGTTCCAGAAGGCGGGCCTGCTGTCCGCTGCGGTGATCATGAATGCGGTGGTGCTGACTTCCGTGCTGTCAGCGGGCAACTCGGGCATGTATGCCTCCACCCGCATGCTCTACACGCTGGCCTGCCAGGGCATGGCGCCGCGCATTTTTGGCCGCCTCTCGCGCCATGGCGTGCCGGTGATGGCCTTGCTGGCGACAACGGTGATGGCCGGGCTGTGCTTTTTCAGCTTTCTGTTCAGCCCGCAGACCGTCTACCTGTGGCTGCTCAACCTCTCGGGCATGACCGGCTTTATCGCCTGGCTGGGCATTGCGATCAGCCACTACCGCTTCCGCAAGGGCTTTTTGGCGCAGGGCCATGATGTGTCGCAGCTGCCCTATGTCTCGCCCTGGTTCCCGTTTGGCCCCATCTTTGCGTTTGTGCTGTGCCTGGTCATCACGCTGGGTCAGAACTACGAGGCCTTCTTGAAGGACCATATCGACTGGGGCGGCGTGGTGGCCACCTATATCGGCCTGCCGGTGTTTCTGCTGATCTGGTGGGGCTACCGCTGGGCCAAAGGCAGCCGCACCGTGGCCTATGCCGATATGCGCTTTGATGGCCAGGTGGTGGGCGACAAATAAGCGGGGCGCGGGCTGCAGCAGTGGCCCCCCATGCAGCAAAAAGCGAGTCGGAGGACTCGCTTTTTTTGTGGTTGATCGCCAGCGGCCTTATTCGCTGCGTGGCACCGGTTGGCGGCCAATCGACACATAGCCCAGGCCATAACCGGCTACCAAGGCCGGGTCATAGAGGTTGCGGCCGTCAAAGACCATGCGGTCGCGCAGGCTCTGGGCCAGCTGGCCAAAATCGGGCGCGCGGAAGATCTGCCACTCGGTGACGATGGCCAGGCAGTCGGCGCCTTGCAAGCAGGCCTCGGGGTCGGCAGCGAGCACCAGGTCGCTGCGTTCGCCATAGATGCGCCGGGCTTCCTGCATCGCGACGGGGTCATAGGCCTGCACGCGGGCGCCAGCGGCCCACAGCGATTCAAGCAGGTTACGGCTGGGCGCCTCGCGCATGTCATCGGTATTGGGCTTGAAGGCCAGGCCCCACAGCGCAATCGTCTTGCCCTGCAACTGGCCGCCATAAAAGGCGCTGATGCGCTCGAACAGCACATTGCGCTGGGCCTCATTGCGGGCTTCGACGGCGTTGAGCAGCAGGGGATCGAAGCCGATCTCCTCGGCCGTGCGCACCAGGGCCTTCACATCCTTGGGGAAGCAGCTGCCGCCATAACCCACACCGGGGTAGATGAAGTGGTAGCCAATGCGCGGATCGCTGCCAATGCCGCGGCGCACCGCCTCCACATTGGCGCCCAGGCGTTCGGCCAGGTTGGCGATCTCGTTCATGAAGCTGATCTTGGTGGCCAGCATGGCGTTGGCGGCGTACTTGGTCAGCTCGGCACTCTTCACATCCATCACCACGATCTTGTCGTGGTTGCGGTTGAAGGGCGCATACAGCTCGCGCAGCCGCGCCTCGGATGCGGGGTTGCTGGTGCCAATGATGATGCGGTCCGGCCGCTGGCAGTCGGCCACGGCGGCGCCTTCCTTGAGGAATTCCGGGTTGGAGACCACGTCGAAGCCGTGGCTGGCGCCGCGAGCTGCCAGGCCCTCGGCGATCACCGCGCGCACCTTGTCGGCCGTGCCCACTGGCACGGTGGATTTGTTGATGACGATGCGCGGGCCATCCATGTGCTGGGCAATGGTGCGGGCCACGGCCAGCACGTACTGCAAGTCGGCGCTGCCGTCTTCGTCAGGGGGCGTGCCCACTGCTAAAAAGATGACCTCGCTGTGCGCCACGCCCTGGGCTGCATCGGTGGTAAAGCGCAAGCGGCCGTTGGCATGGTTGCTGGTGACGAGCTTGTCCAGGCCCGGCTCATGGATGGGGATCTGGCCGGCCTGCAGCGCGGCGACCTTGGCGGCATCGACATCGACACAGAGCACCTGGTGGCCGACATCGGCCAGCACGGCGCCTTGAACAAGACCGACATAGCCGGTTCCAAAAACAGTGACTTTCATACGCGGTAGAACGAGCGGTACCAGTCGACAAAGCGCTGGATTCCGTCTGTGACAGTGAAAGAAGGGGCGAACTGCACCCAGGCCTGCAAGGCCCGGGTGTCGGCCGAGGTGCTGTGCATGTCGCCCGGCTGGATGGGCAGCATGCGCTTGTGGGCCTGCATACCCAGCGCCGACTCCAGCGCGGCGATGTAGTCCATCAGCACGGTGGGCTGGCTGTTGCCGATGTTGAAGATGCGGTAGGGCGCCGTGCTGGTGCCCGGGTTGGGCTGCAGCGCGTCATAGTGGCTATCTGGCGTGGCCGGTTTGTCCAGCACGCGCAAAATGCCTTCGACGATGTCGTCGATGAAGGTGAAATCGCGCACCAGCTGGCCATTGCCATAGACGTCGATGGTCTCGCCCGCCAGGATCGCCTTGGTGAACTTGAACAAGGCCATGTCCGGCCGGCCCCAGGGCCCGTAGACCGTGAAAAAGCGCAGGCCGGTGGTGGGCATCTGGTAGAGGTGCGAGTAGGTGTGGGCCATCAGCTCGTTGGCCTTCTTGGTGGCCGCGTAGTAGCTGATCGGGTGGTCGACGGCATCGCTCTCGGCATAAGGCATCTTGGCATTGCCGCCGTAGACGCTGGAGCTGCTGGCATAGACCAGGTGCGCGACCTTGTGCTTGCGGCAGCCCTGCAGCACATGGCCAAAGCCCAGCAGGTTGGCATCCGTGTAGTCGTCGGGCTGGTCGATCGAGTAGCGCACCCCTGCCTGGGCGGCCAGGTGCAGCACGCGCCGGGGCTGGACCTCATCAAACAGCGCGGCCATGCCGGCGCGGTCGGCCAGATCGAGCTGGATGAAGCGGAAGTGGGGATGGCTTTGCAGCTGCGCGAGCCGCGCCTCTTTGAGCGCAACATCGTAGTAACTGTTGAGGTTGTCGATGCCAACCACGGGCAGGCCGCGCTCGAGCAGGCGCAGCGCGCAGTGCATGCCGATAAAACCGGCAGCGCCGGTGACGAGAACAGGTTTCATGGTGTGATGGGTGCGGGCAGCCACACAAATTGGTAGTGCATGGGTGGCGTGCTGGCACGCATATGGGAAAACGGAAGGGTCAGATCTTGCACGGACGCGCCGGGCGCCGCAGCCAGCACCGGCTCCCACCAGGCGGGTGTGGCCTTGTCCATGCGGGCAATGTACAGCAGGCCGCGGCCGGTTTGCGCGGCCTTGGCGCGGGCTTGAGCGAGGCAGTCGGCCATGCGGCCAAACTCGGCCGTGCAGGCCGTGGCATAGGCCCCGGGGTTGCGCGAGCGCAGCATGGCGGCAACCATGTTGTCCGAGCCAACGATGACGCCTTGGCCGTCATAGCCCGCAGCCGCCAGCGACGCGCTCAGCTGCGCGACGGGGTGGTTGAGCTCGTCGGGATCCTTGCGCAGGTTGGACTGCCAGGGGCGCACCGTTGCCAAGGTCAGAAAGACCAACGCAAACACCAGCACCGTGGTGGTGTAGCCCCGGCCCACGCCATCGGCCAGCAGGCGCGGGCGCCAGACATACAGGGCCAGCGGCGCCACGGCCGTCAGCGGCAGCACCCAGCGCTGCTTGAAGCTGCCGACATCGCCCACCAGCACCATGGCCACAAGGATGGCAAACACCAGCGCCAGGTAGCGCCACAGCAGCGGCCAGGCCCAGATGCGCCATTCAGGTAGAGCTAGATCTGCGGCGGGCAATGGGGTGGGGTCAGCCTTCCACAAGCGGCTGCGGTAGCTGGCCAGGCTGACCAGCAGCCACAGACCCAGCGTGGAGAACACAGCCGTCGCCAGCGCGCCCAGGCCCTTGAGGTGGGAGACCTGGGTGGAGATGTCCATCTTGTGGATCGTCTCGGTGGTGGCCTCACGCCAGTGCTGCAGCAGCCAAAAGCCGTGCGGCGCAAAGATCAGCAGGCCAATCAGCGGCGCGAGCCACCAGCCCCGGCCCAGCAGCGCGCGGCGCACCTGGGGCACGCTGAAGGCGGCTACGGCAAACACGCCGATCAGCATCGCAAAGCTGTACTTGGCCAGCATGCCGACGCCACAGAAAATGCCCAGGCCGACAAAATTGACCAAATCTGGCGCGCGCACCTGGCGCAAGGCCATCCACCAGGCGCCAAAGGCCATCGCGGTGACCAGGATGGTGTGGGTCTGGTCGCGCACGCTGTCCCAGCCAAAGGGCAGCATCAGCAGCAGGCCGCCGGCGACCCAGAAGGCGCCCTTGGCCGGCAGCAGCGCGCGGCCGGTTTGCCAGGCCAGCACATAGGTCAGCACGATCAGGCTGTGCTTGACCAGCGACAGCGACAGCACCGTGGGCCCGAGCAGCTGGCCCACCAGCCATTGCAGCCAGCTGTAAGCAGGAGGCTGGGCGCCATAGCCCAGCAGGAACTGCTGGGACCAGAGGATTTGTTCGGATTCGTCCCATTTCATGCCGTCCGAGATGGCCACGCGCGAGAGGACATGTGCACAGGCCAGCACCAGCACCCAGGCCAAGGGGTGGCGGTAGAGCTGGGACTGCCAATCTTTGGCGGAGGAGGGGGACGCAGACGTCATGGCAGAAACACGAAATGCGGGTGCATACAGGGCCCGCAGCCCTGAGGCGCGGCACCAGCCTGTCGCATCAGCAGCAGAGGAAAGAGCGGATCAGGTAGTATAGGCGACCACTGTTTTACCAATGCCACAAGAGTCGCCAACCCCGGTTGGGCTGCGCCGCATGCCGGTTCCGGTCTCGGTCCAGCCGCCTGTTTGAGCGGCTTTTTGCAATGTGCCCTCTATGTCTCCTGCTGTTTCCATCGTCGTCCCCATCTACAACGAGTTCGACAATCTGATCGCCCTGGTCGACCGGATTGACGCGGCCATGCGCTCGCAGCCGCTGAGCTATGAGCTGATTGCCGTGGACGATGGCTCCAAGGACGACAGCGCCAAGCGCCTGCTGGAGCTGGCTGCCACGCGCCCCTGGCTGCGCCCGGTGATCCTGGCGCGCAACTACGGTCAGTCCAGCGCGCTGCAGGCCGGTTTTGACCGCGTGCAGGGCCGCTATGTGGTGACCCTGGATGCCGACCTGCAAAACGAGCCCGATGACATCCCCCTGCTGCTCAACCGCCTGGAGACCGACCCGAGCGTGGACATGGTCTCGGGCTGGCGCAAGGACCGCCAGGATGCGGCCATCTCGCGCAAGCTGCCCTCCAAGATTGCCAACCGTTTGATCTCCAACGCCACCGGCGTGCAGCTGCACGACTATGGCTGCGCGCTCAAGGCCTACCGCCGCCACATCATTGACCGCGTGCACCTCTACGGCGAGCTGCACCGCTTCATCCCGTCGCTGGCGCGCGATGCCGGTGCCCGCATCACCGAGGTGCCGGTGCGCCACCATGCCCGCACGGCGGGGGTTTCCAAGTACGGCATTGACCGCACCTTCCGCGTGATTCTGGATTTGATCCTGATGGTGTTCCTGATGCGCTACCGCCAGCGTCCGCTGCACGCCTTTGGCGGCCTGGGCCTGTGGCTGGCCACGCCAGGTTTTCTGATCCTGGCCTATTTGTTCATCGTCAAGCTGATGGGTGAGAGCATTGGCGGGCGGCCCTTGCTGATCATTGGCGTGATGCTGGTGCTGATGGGCATGACCTTTGTTGCTGCCGGCCTGATCGGGGAGCTGCTGACGCGCATCTACTACGAGTCGGGCGGTGGCCGCCAGTACTATGCGGACGACTATGTGATCGACGAGACGGGCGACGCCCCCCGCATGGTGCGCCTGGACGCCCATGCCGGCCGTATGCCAAGCGTGCAGCCCGCTGCCGCTCCGAGTCTTTAAGCGCCCCTGGTGTGAACCGTACACAAAAAGCCTGCATCAAGGCCTTGTGTGGCGCCGCGTTGCTCGGCGCCGTGGCCTACTTTGCCGACCCTGCTGCTCTCTGGGCCCGGCTGCGTGCGGCCGATGGGCGCTGGCTGCTGGCGGGGCTGGCGGCGGCCATCGCATCGAACGTGGTCTCTGCCTGGCGCTGGCGCGCGCTGGCGCAGTGGCTGGGCGCGCCGATGCACTGGCCCGATGCGCTGCGCTGGTATTTCCAGGCCATTGGCCTCAATGCGCTGCTGCCCGGCGCTGTGGTGGGTGGCGATGTCTACCGCGCCGTGGTGCTGCAGCGCAGTGGCCAGGGCAAGGCCGCCGCTTCGCTGTCGGTCCTACTGGACCGTTTCAGCGGCCTGTGGATGCTCTGCGCCATCGGTGCCATCGGCGCGGCGCTCTCCGCCAACGCCTTGGCGCCCGTACTGCATATTTCTCCAGCGGCGCTGCAGGCTTTGATGCTGCTGGGCACCATCGTCTGGATCGCTCTGCCCTGGCTGCTGCTGTGGTGGCTGGGCCGGCGCCAGGCGGCCAGCCTGCCGGGCTGGTTGCAGCCCTTGCTGCAGGCCGCTGCGCGGCCGGACTTCAACCGCCAGATGCTGGTACAGGCGGGCTCTTCTGCGCTGGTGCAGCTGCTGTCTGCCGCTGCCCTGGCGCTGGGCGGGCTGGCGCTGGGCATTCATCTCGACCTGGCCGCCTGGGCCTTTGCGATGGCGCCCATTTTTCTGATGGCGGCCTTGCCGGTCAGCGTGGGCGGCTGGGGCACGCGTGAAGCGGCCAGTGCCGCGGCCTTGGCGCCCTTTGGCGTGCCAGCGGCCTTGGCAGTCGGCGTGGGGCTGATCTATGGCGTGTATGCGCTGGTGCAGGGCGCGCTGGGCGCCATCGCCTTTGGCCTGCCCAGCCGGCGCGAGCGCGAGGCGGATGCAGCATCCTGAATCGGCTGCGGCCTGATGTTTGAGCCCAAGAAAAAAGCAAGTCCGCAGACTTGCTTTTTTTGTACCCAAGGCCTGCGCACAGGCCTTGGGACGATCTTTAGACTGCAGTGATCGACACGGCCTTGGAGTTCAGGTAAGCCTCCATGGCTTCGGGGCCGCCTTCGCTGCCGTAGCCGGAGTCCTTCACACCGCCAAAGGGGAACTCGGCCGTTGGCGTGGCCGCCTGGTTGATCCAGACCATGCCCGCTTCGATCTGGTTGGACAGCAGCTGCACGTTCTTGTACGAACGGGTGTAGGCGTAAGCTGCCAGGCCAAAGGGCAGGCGGTTGGCTTCGGTGATCGCGTCTTCAAGCTTGTCGAAGGTGCGGATCGCGGCGATCGGGCCAAAGGGCTCGTCGTTGAACACCGAGGCGTTCATCGGCACATCGGCCAGGATGGTGGGCGCGAAGAAGTTGCCTTCGCTGCCTACACGTGCGCCACCGGTGGCAACCTTGGCGCCCTTGGCAGCGGCGTCTTCGACGACCTGGGCCATGGCGGTCAGGCGGCGGGCATTGGCCAGCGGGCCCAGGGTGGTGCCGTCCGTCAGGCCATCACCCAGCTTCAGGCTTTCGGCATGCTTGACGAAGGCGCTGACAAAGGCGTCCTTCACATCGCGGTGCACCAGGAAACGGGTGGGCGAGATGCAGACCTGGCCGGCATTGCGGAACTTGGCAGCTGCCGTGGCCTTGACGGCCAGTTCCACATCGGCGTCGTCGGCGACGATCACCGGGGCATGGCCGCCCAGCTCCATGGTCACGCGCTTCATGTGGGCGCCGGCCAGCGCGGCCAGCTGCTTGCCCACCACGGTCGAGCCGGTGAAGGTCACCTTGCGGATGATCGGGTGCGGGATCAGGTACTCGGAGATCTCCGAAGGCGAGCCAAACAGCAGACCCAGCACGCCCTTGGGTAGGCCGGCATCGACAAAGCACTGCAGCAGCGCAGCAGGCGAGGCGGGGGTTTCTTCTGGGGCCTTCACCAGGAAGGAGCAACCGGTGCCCAGTGCCGCGCCCAACTTGCGCACCACCTGGTTGACAGGGAAGTTCCAGGGCGTGAATGCGGCGATGGGGCCGACCGGCTCCTTGATCACCAGCTGCTGCACATTGGGCACGCGGGCGGGCACGATGCGGCCATAGACGCGCAGACCTTCATCGGCAAACCACTCGATGATGCCGGCGCCAGCCAGCACTTCACCCTTGGCTTCGGCAAAGGGCTTGCCTTGCTCCTGGGTCAGCAGGCGGCCGATCTGCTCGGCGCGCTCACGCAGCAGGCCAGCGGCACGGCGCATGATGTTGGCGCGCTCGATCGCGGGGGTGGCACGCCAGACCAGGAAACCCGCCTGGGCGGCTTCCAGTGCACGGTCCATGTCTTTCTTGGTAGCGTGGGCCACCTTGCCGATGGGCTTGCCCGTGGCGGGGTTCACCACATCGATGGTCTTGCCGTCGGAGGCATCGCACCATTCGTTGTTGATCAGCAGTCGGGTATCCGGATATGCAGTGGTCATTGCCATTTTTCCTTGCGTGTCTTGGAGGTATCCAGTGGTCGGGCCGTCGCGGGCAGCCGATGGATGGCTGCGGGCGAACAGCTGTAAATCCTAACCGTTCGTGCCGGTGTGCGTAGTCGCGCACGGCAATTTCGACATGCTGGGGCGGGCATGTACCGGATTTCTCCACAATAGAGCCGCAGGCCCGTGGTAAAACATGGGGTTTGCCGCGCGGGCAGCGTTGTTGCGCCGCGCCCTGTGCACGCCAGGGCGGCCTGGGCCGCACCACCATGAGACTTTTGGAAGCTTCAGACCATGCCATTGATCCGTACCAGTTCTGCCGTTGTCACCGTTCTTGCCGCACTGCTGGCAGGGTGCGCTACCAATGCGCCGGCTCCCACGCCTGATGCTGGCGCTGCTGCGACCACGGCCCCTGCCGCCAACGCGGCCCCTGCAGCGGCCGGCTGCGCAGGCAATGCCTGCGACTCGGCGCCCCAGCTGTTGACCGGTGCATCGCCCCGCTTCCCCTACCCCGCAGGCGCCCAGCCACAACCGGCCAGCGTGCGCGTGCAGTTCGTCGTCAACACCGATGGTGCGGTGAGCGATGTGAAGACCTTGACCACCACCTCCCGCGATATGGCCACCGAGGTGGAGCGCGCGGTGCGCCAGTGGAAGTACCGCCCCGCGATGAAGAACAACCAGCCGATGAAGGTCATCCTGCAGCAGCAGTTCGACTTCAAGCCCTGAGACAGACCGCGCTTTCGCGCGTTCTGCACGACAAAACGCCCGTTGCACTTGAAGTGCCGCGGGCGTTTTTTGCGTTGTAGAGGGCGATCAGTTCGTCGCCCAATCGTTTACTTCAGCGCGCAGATGCGCTCGGCCAGCTCGATAAAGCCGGCGCCGCGCTCGCCGCGCGTCACATAGCGCGGCAGGTGCTGCAGCTGTGGCACAAAGCGCGCGATATTGGCCACGCCAAAGCTGTTGTCGAAGTGCTGGAACATCAGCTGGTCGTTGGTGGAATCGCCGATATAGCACCACTGGCCGATTTCCGCGTCGAGATTGCGCCCAAACAAGGTCTTGACGATCCAGCGCGCGCCTTCGAGCTTGTTGTGCCCGCCAAACCAGCCATTGATGTGGATGGAGCTGACGGTGGCGTTCATGCCGGCCGCCTGCATCAGCGCCACGCAGCGGTCGATATCGGTCTGCGGCATTTGCGTGAACTCGCTGTGGTCCACGGCGATATCGCATTCGCGCCCGGCCGAATCGGTGGCGCGCTGCGCCCCCGGCACCGTTTGCTCGATCTGCGTGAGCACTGCCTGCATCCTGGCAAAGTTGGCCATGCGCGTGGCCTCGTCCTGCTGGTAGAGCTTGTCGAGCCCGCCACTGGCATTGCGGCGCAGCGCGACGGCACCGTTCTCCGCCACGATTGCGTCGACCGGCCAGGCAGCAGCAAAAGGCTCGCTCCAGCCCACTGGGCGGCCGGTGATGGGGATCACCGCCAGACCCTGGGCCTTGAGGGCAGCGATGGCCTGCACCACGTTGTCAGGGACGGCGCCCTCTGTTGTCAGGGTGTCGTCGATATCGGTCAGCAGGCCGAGGATGGGAAGAGAGGACGGGTTCCAGGTATCAAGAGCTAGCATTGCAGAGGCGAGAGAGACTAATCAAAGATGCGGGGAGCGATTTTTTCGGCCAGATACAGCGATCCGGCCTTGGTCAGGTGCCCCCAATCGACCGCGGTCATGCCCGCAATGGTGCCATCAACCGAGGTCAGGCACCCGGCGGCCGTGCAGAACACGTCCAGCGCGGACAGGTAAGTGGTTCTGGTTTTTTGCAAATGGCTGCTGAAATAGGCATCCCACTGCGCTTCATTGGCCGACAGCCCCTGCTGCATGTAACGCGGAAAATCATCCTGGTCGTTGATGAAGTCCATCAGATTTTTCTGCAGGGATACCGACCAGTTGGGAACAGGACCAATGACGATAATGCTGCTGGCCGGGCTAATAGCGCGCAAACGGGCAAGGGTGGCCTGCAAAGACTCCAACTCCTTTTGAGGATCATTGCTGCTGTTTTTGCCATAGATCATCCAGTTGATGACGATCTTCTGTGGTTGCAAGGCAGCAATCGCCTGCAGTTTGGCTTCATTGATCTCCCGAAGTGGTGCGCCACCATCGATCTGCCCATCTTGGAAAAAAGGTGGTGCATTGCCATCGGTGAGTTGGATGATGCCGTAGTCGGTATGCCTGGTATTGCGCTCATGGAGCAAGCCCTGATACAGCGTTGCTGCGTAGGAATCACCCAACAACACAATGTTTTTGCTGCGGGTGTGCAGGCAGCCATTGCGCTCGCGCTCTGCCATCGACACCGAATGGCAGACCTGGTTGCGGATGTTCTTCTGAAATTCAAAGTGGTCGTAGAGGTTCTCGATGCGGGCCAACTGCTGCAAAGCCTCGTTGGCGCGGTGGCTGAGCAGCCAGGTTTGCGGAACCAAAGCCGTCGCCAGCAATACCAGCGCTGCTGCGCCGTACCAGGCAAAGTGCTGGTTGGATGTCCGTGCTGCGCTTCTGGCCGGGTTTTCGATGAATCGCCAGGAGAGGTAGGCCAACACCAAGGTCCCAGCGATCAAGGCAAAGGCATAGTGTTCAAAAGAGGGCTTGCCAAAGCGGTAGATCCAGAAAGCAAACAGGGGTTGGTGCCAGAGATAGGCGCTGTAGCTGATCTGACCGAGCCAAACCATCGGCGGCAATTGCAGCAAGCGGGTAGCCACGCCGCCAGGGCTTTGTGCGACCAGCACCAAGGCCGTGCCCAGCGTGGGGATCAAGGTGTAGGCGCCGGGGTGGGGCAGATGCGCATCCAGACCCAGCAGCGCAACCAGGATCAAGACGACTCCCAGCACCGAAAGGGCGACCCGTGATTGGGGCGCTAATGTGTTCTTGGCCACCCAGAGCGCACCAAGCGCACCTAGCAGAAGCTCCCAGGCCCGTGCAGGCAGCAAGTAGAACGCGGCATTGGGTTGGGCGGATACGGTAGCGACCGCCCAGATGAAGCTCGCGGCAGCGCACAGTGCGATGGCTGCCCAGCGCCAGCGTGAGTTACGCAATGCAAATGCCAGCAGCGGAAAGAGGATGTAGTACTGCTCTTCGACCCCCAGGCTCCAGGTGTGGAGCAGGGGCTTGAGCTCGCTGGCGGGTTCGAAATAGCTGCTGTGCAGCCAGAAATAGATGTTGGACGCAAAGCCCAAGGTGGCAAACAAGCTGTTGCGAAAGTCGGCGAACGCCAGTGGCGTCAACAGCAGGCGTGCAAAGCCATAACTGAGCAGCAAGACAAAAAACAGCGCCGGCAGAATGCGCCGAGCGCGTCGCTCATAGAAACGCAGCAGGCTGTTGCGTCCCTCGGCAATATCGCTGAAAAGAATGCGGCCAATCAAAAAACCGCTGATGACAAAAAAGATGTCGACACCGAAGAATCCTCCCGGCAACTGCTGGGCCAAGCCCGCATGGAAGAGGATGACGGAGCCTACGGCGATCGCGCGCAAGCCATCAATGTCTTTTTTGTACTGCATGCCAACTCATTGCCAAAGGGTTTTGAGCCGCAGTGCTGGCTGTTCCACCAAACGCCAGGACAGCCAGCCGGCCACCAAAGTCAGCATCACCACGATGGCCAGGTTGCTGGTGAAGCCCAGATCGGGCGCCAGCAAGCGTATCGTCTGCTGGATAGGAAACGCATACAGATAAGTACCATAGGAGACATCGCCAAACCTGCCTGCCTGAGACAACACAGGCCAAGAGGCAGTACCCACTGCCAGCAGTACTGCTGGCAGAAACAGCAAGATCGCAGAGTAGGAAAATCCGCACGCATAGGCAGCCAGCGCACAAGCACTGGCAACAACCGCAAACAGCGCACGGCGCTGCAAAAACTGCTGATTGAAACAGGCAATCAACGAGCCAAACGCAAAGTACGCCGGAAACTCCCCCCAGTGCGTCATCACTCCCGTCAAATCCACGGTCATATGGGTGAGAAACCACAGCAGGTAAGCAACGCAGATCGCGGCCCACAGCCAACGAAAGCGCAGCAGCCCGCATGCTCCCGCTGCAGCCAGCACCGCATAGCAACTCACCTCGATGGGAATGGTCCATAAAGAGCCATTGACGGTATTGGGGAAGGTATTGCCTGTAAATACCCCGGGCAGACCGAAGCGCGTCTGCAGCAACAGGTTGTGCAGATAGTCCCAGGTCATAGGGTTTCGGAAGTAATCGGGAAGCGGCAGGGTCGTAACGCTGGAGCCCAATACCAAGGTGGCCAGTAATACCACCGTCAGCAACGCAGGCCAGATGCGCAGCGCACGTTTCGCACAAAAGGCCCACAGGCGTGGTTGATAGAACCAGCTGAGAGTGACCAGATATCCGCTGATCACAAAGAAAGCCATCACAGCCACACCACCGACCATCGCCACGTTCATCCAGGCTGGGGGCGTTGTGCCGGTGATCGGGTACTGGTGGCTGTACAGCACGGCCAAAGCGGCGGCCAAGCGCAGGGCGTCAAAATTATTGACGGGGTGCAGGCGTAGCGGTTCCATGCGTTTCATTTTCTCTTGCGTTCTTGTCTTGTCCCATACCCGCATGCCGCACGCATTTGCGTTCTCGCCCGGCCTGTATCAATGTTCTTGGCGCTGGCGGTACAGCAACCGGGTCATGCTGAGGTAGTTCACCGTCATCGCGACCAAGGTACCTGCAGCCACATACAGCATCAGCCACAGCGGGCCTTGGGGAAAGATCCAGGCCAGCAACGAATAGACCGCAATGTTGACGGCACCGCCGCCCAGCATCAGACCCAGATAGCGCAGGTACTCGGTCAGCAAGCTGCCGTTGGCGCTGCGTCCCGCAAAGGAGATATTGCGGTTGATCAGCCAGGTCGTGGTGGCTGCCAGCCAGAACGACACGGCCCGTGCGGCATACACGCCCAGGGCATCCCGCAGCAAGGTCAACACCACGACATCAACGACAAAGGCAAGTGAGCCGGCAATCAGGAACCAGAGCACCGAGCGCTTGATCTTGAACCGCATCACTTGCTCGGTGTGTTGGCCACAGAAGCCAGATAAGCAATCTGCTTGATCTCGCGCCGCGTCAAGGTAATGGCTTGCAGGATCAGTCCGGTGACAAAGGACACACCACCGCACACTACCATGGCGGACACCAGGCCCAAGGTCGGGAAGCGCCGCACCATGCCCGTGTGGCTGTACTCCATGACGATGGGAGCGGCCAGTGCAATGGCGACCAGCGCCAGCACAGCGCCCAGCCAGCCGAAGAACTGCAAGGGCTTTTCGCTGACTACCAGGCGGCCAATGGTCTTGAGGATGCGCCAGCCATCGCGGTAGGTGGACAGCTTGCTGGCCGAGCCTTCGGGCCGGGCGCCGTAAGGCGTATCGACCTCGGTGCATGGCATTCGCAACTCCAGCGCGTGGACATTAAGCTCTGTCTCGATCTCGAAGCCATGCGAATGTGCAGGGAAGGATTTGACATAGCGCCGCGAAAACACCCGGTAGCCCGAGAGCATGTCGCGAAAGCTGCCACCAAAGATCTGCTGCACCGTACCCGTCAACAGCTTGTTGCCCCAGCGATGGCCGGGACGGTAGGTGATACCTGTGTCGCCGGGCTCGGGCTCAGCCTCGACGCGCGCACCCACCACCATGTCCAGCTGCTGGTCAATCAGCATGTCGATGAGCTGGCGGGCCGATGGTGCGTGGTAGGTGGCATCGCCATCGGCCATCACATAGATATCGGCATCCACATCGGCAAACATGCGGCGCACGACATTGCCTTTGCCCTTGAGATGGACATTGCGCAGATGTGCGCCCACTTCAACAGCGATCTCTGCGGTGCGGTCCGTCGAGAGGTTGTTGAAGATGTAGATCTCCGCCTCCGGCAACGCTTGCCGAAAGCCTTCCACCACGGGGCGTACGGTCAGCTCTTCGTTGTGGCAGGGGAGGATGACGGCGATGCGCTGGTTGCGGTAAAGCATACTTGTATCCGAATGATTCATGTTTGAAGTTGTTCTCTGCAGTCAAGGCGAGGGCGACTGGCATAGAGGGATGCTAGGCGGATTGTTCAGTATCGTCCGCCCACCCCCTGCATCGTCAACAGCAATCACCGTGATGCATCTTGGGATTTCAGTATTCTCGCTTCGAATCATTATCTGAAATCCATTCAACGCAGAAATCCTTTGGTTGGTATTGATTGGGAGGTCTGGACGAAGAATGGATGATACCTCAATTTTTTGATTCATACGATGGTCAAACATGATCTCAATATCATGTCTTTTTGCATCTCTAGGCCATCCGCCCCAGCCATTAATAAGCAAAATTCCATTTTGTTTTTCAACAGTGAAAAATCCATGTTGAGAGAGATTATGTTCGTACTGAGATATCTCAGTTGCTCGGCTGTTCTGTGTGAACCTGCTCATGGGTACCAAAACTGCATCTGCTTGCAGAAGGGTCGGTTTTAAGGCAAGTGTCGGATTGATATGGGAGTAGCGATTGAATATGTGGTTAAGTTCATTATTGGGCAACTCGGGAAAATTTTTTCTCCAGAAGTCCATGTGTGGCGTTGCTGTTACATGGCTCAGGGAGCGAAATCCCATGCCATTGGCAATTGCTCCAGGCAAGCCCGGATAGACTAGGGTGCCGTTATTGAATTTTTGTAATTCTTGTAAATATTGGACAGTTTGGTTGTTGGGAGTATTGAAAATTGGCCAAGCAGATTGCAGAGGATTGAATCGGCCGAAAAGAGCGATTCCAAAGATCAAAGAAGAAATCGCAACCAATTCGTGGGCTGAGTTGCGGTATTTTTTGAAAATTAAATACGCAACAAATAGGATGGGTAAAAAGAACAAGTCCTCGGTCCTTTTGACTCCGAAGGGTTTCTTGAAGATCCACCATGAGATAATGATGAAGACGGCCAGTAGCGCAAATCGTTTTAGGGAAAATATCAGTCCTATTTTATTTGCCGTGTAAGATGCAATAAGAGCTAGCAATACGCCACTGGCAAACTGCATTCTGGAAGGTTGGACATTGTCCCAAAGAAAAATCATGCCCACACGCGAAGGGATGGGGAGTACCATCCATGCTAGCTGAAGGTTAAATCCGATTGCCAATGCAAGAAATACCCTCTTCTGTTGCGGGTCTTGCCATATGTTGTGAAAATTCTTATAGTTCAAGAAGAATGCAATGGCGATGTAGTAATACATTCCTACTACACCAATTTCCGACATGTTCAGTCCAATCAGGCTGTTGTAGCTCCATGTGAAGTTAAAGCCTGGAAAGAACCACGACAGGATGAAGCGGAATGGAACCTCCCCACCCATGGAATGTCGTCCGCCTGGATATAATGTGGCGCTGGTTGCCATGAGGTAATCTTTGAGATAGTAACCAGCAGTTCCAGCTGCTAGCGCTGCAGCAATGAGAATATATATAATTTTTCTTGATGTAAAAATCTTGGGTTGTTGTGTCAGGATAATAATAAATCCGACAAATGCCAAAGATATTTGAATGGGAGGGTAGAGATTAGTCAGTAACCAGAAGACAGCGGTGTAATAGAAAGCAGTAACTTTCCAAATTAATTTCATGTTTGAAATCAATGGAATAATCACCCATGGGAAAATAGCAAATAGCGGCCCTTTTTCGTTCCACCAGAATTGGCTGAATCCTGTGAAGTACAGTCCGAATGAAAGGGCGATGGCAAGCGTATAGGTGGCGCCAAATTTCTTGAATAAAATGGTGTAGCCAAATATGAATAATGAGAATATCAAAAACCAATGAGCTGAATATGCGTACGCGGGATTGACAAGGCCGTAGAGCCACATCGTTGGTTTGAAAATAATTCCCCAGTCCGCAATAGGAATTCCATAGTTAATGCGTAAATCTTCTCGGTAAAGCGAAGTTTCGTTGTATCTCTTGAAATCATTGCGTACTGCCGCTTGTGTCAGTGGTGTAACCACGGCCCATTCGTCGCTACGAACGGCTCTAGGTTTCCCGAAATCGGGCTCAATGCTTTCATAGCCAAAATGATTTTTTAAAGCATGTGCATACGATGAGGGCGACCAAGTGTTGAATACATAAATTGAACCAACAGCAATAAATAATAGGAAAAATATTTTTATTTTTGAATTAATAGAACTCATTGTTTCCCTCGCATTAGTACAAATATTGAGTTATTCACGACATTACTAGTATTAGGTATCGCTAGTTTGTGCTAGCGAAGTTCTGCATGCTCAGGCGGCAGAAGGAAGTGGATCATATAAAAGCTCACTAGCAAAATTCGCACCCGTACTAGCTGCTGCAACGATACGGCAAGGCACTGGCTGCTTCATGTGCCAAGCACAGCAGAAATGCATCTCCACAATTGCGAGGCCTGGAGGGTATGTGGGCAATGCGATCGGTCGAGAAATGGGTCTACAAGTTGTCTCCGCTTCTGGCAAGGCTATCTGGAGGGCGTCTATCACTCGGCACACTGTCATCTCTTCGTTGCGGCAGGTGAATGCGTCCGCGATGGGCTGGTTGCTGTAGCGCTGGATGAGATGTCGGGCATGTCAGAAATTATTTTTATCATTCAATCGGCTATTGCATTGTGCCCGACCTGGGGTGCAGCCCATCGGGCATATCCTGAATATGTCGATGGGCACTAAAGGAATCTATGCTGAGCACGCGGTGACTAAAGCTATTTCTGGTAATCAGTATCAGCTTTGAAATGTTTCATGCGAGTGTATCAATATGTCTCAAAAATATCTGGGGAAGGTACTGCTTGTGTAATCAGCTCAGAGCTTCAAACGATACAGCCTGACCTCACCATCAGCCAGCACTAATTCAAAATATTGCAAAAATGCAGGCTGTTGTGCCACAGTCGGCACCCGGCCAGTGTGGATCACCAAAGCATTAAAGCCTTCGGTCCTCAGTTTATGGTGCAGTGGCTGCGCAGCCAGGCTTTGGTAGTCGCGGTAGCGCCATGGGCCGAAGATATCGCCCCATGTCGCACGTGGCGCATAGTACAGGCTGTCTTCCAGGCCCATCTGATACAGCTTGATTTCGGGGTGTTCCCGCAGGTACTGCCAGACTTTGTAGCCAGCGACCTGCTGTTGCAGCACGGCATCGCGTGCTTCAGAGGATGGGGCGATCAAGAGCCAGGATTTGGCGATACTGCGTGCACCGATGAATCCCAGTGTCAGCACCAACAATCCAACCAACAAGGCTGCCAGGCGCTGGCAGAGCTTGGGAGGCAGTTGATGCAACAGTCGCACGCAAACGGCTGCTGACAGCAAGCTAATGAGTGGATAGGCAGGCAGCAGGTAGCGCGGGTAGCGCGAGCTCAGCAGCCAGACCAACGCCATATAGGCCGCCACCAGCCAAGCCGCGCGCAGCGCCGGAATGCGTCGCAGAGACGGCAGCAGGGGGGCGGCCAAGGCTGGCCATAGTGCCCAATGTGGCCAGCCCGCATGGTTGCGCAGGTCCTGCAGCTGCCAGAGGTAGTCGCCCAGATTCCAATCCGTAAAGCCCAGCAGGCGCCCGCCCAGCGGGTTGAAGGGATCGCCTGTGAGCAAGGCGTTGCGGGCATACCAGTACAGACATGGCAGCGCAAAGCACAGGGCTGTAACCAGCCAGGTGTCCCATTCGCTGCGGATGCGCCAGCCAGGGCCTTGCATGCGGTGGCGCCACAGCAGCGCAGCACCAAACAGCGGCAGCAGCCCCAGCACCTGGTATTTGCTGCCAGCGGCTACGCCTAGCAGAAATGCCGCCAGCCATACTGCTCGTCGGCCAGCGGGCCGGATGCTGACCTGCATGGCGGTGAAAGCAGCGGTCAAAAACATGGCCACGGCCATGTCCACATAGGCGGCGCTGTAGTGGCTGCGGCTGGTGACCAGCGAGGTCACGGTGGCAAGAGCAGCTGCGGCGCCAGCAGGCGCAGGCAGGTATTGCATAGCCAGCCGGTAGAGCAACCAGGCTGTTACCCAGCCAGTGCTCGCATGGATCAGCTGGGGCAGCACATCGTTGCCCAACACCAGCGCGGCGGCAAACAGCAGGTCAAAGTTGTAGGGGAACCAGGGGTAGCGCAGCCATTCGTGCACACCCAGATGTCCGGTCAACGCCCACTCCCGCGCATGGGGCAGGTGGTACATCAGCGCATCCCAGGCCAGGGGCGGGCGCAGCGGGGCGAACAAGGTTGGCAACGTGGCCAGCAGCAAGAGCAGCAGCGGCCATCCCGGTGCAAGCCGGGGCCAGGCCATCTGACAGATTTGCAGCGCAGCAGCCACCAGCCCGCAGCCGATGACGAGCAGCACCGATGCGGTGTTGAGCAAGCCTGCAATGGCCAGCCCTTGCAGCGCACAAATGACCAAACCCATACCCAGCGCGATGCGCAAAGGCTGCCGTGTGGGCAGATCGGAGGCGGGCCAGAGCAGGGTGCCAAGTCCCCAGCAAGCAGTTATGAAAACCAGCAGCTGCGCGTACTGGCCAAGGACAAAGCCGATCAGCGCCATCCTGATCGGGGCAGGCTTCTCGTCACCCGTCGGCCACCCTCCAAGGCCTGCAAGTCGCTATGCCGGGTGACATAGGCTTGCAAAGGCAGTTGGGGGCTGGCGTGGCGGTAGGCCATCGGTATCTGGTACCGGCGCGATCAGGAGGTCTGCAATTCCAACCCCGCATGCTCGCGCAGCGGATGGAAGTGGATCTTCGGAAAACGCTCTTGCGCCAGGCGCACGTCATACGGGCTGGTGCACAGATACGCCAGGGTATTGGCGGCATCATGCGCCAGGCGCAGCGGGTAGGCGTGTTCAAACTCCCGCAGCTCGGCGGGGGTGTCGGCGGTGATCCAGCGGGCGCCGGTGTACTGGCAGCCTTCCAGGCGGACTTCGCAGTCGTACTCGGTCTTCAGGCGGTGCTGCACCACTTCAAACTGCAGCTGGCCCACGGCGCCCAGCAGCATATTGCCGCCGGCATCGGGCTTGAAGACCTGGATGGCGCCTTCTTCGCCCAGCTGCATCAGGCCTTGCTGCAGCTGCTTGGTGCGCAGCGGGTTCTTCAGCACCACGGTCATGAACATTTCTGGCGCGAAGAACGGCAGGCCGGTGAACTGCAGGTTGGGCCCATCGGTGATGGTGTCGCCCAGCTGCACGCCGCCGTGCGTGGTAAAGCCGATGATGTCGCCGGCATAGGCCTCGTCCACGGCTTCGCGGCGCTGGCTCATGAAGGTCACCACGCTGGTGGGGCGCAGTTCCTTGGCGGTGCGCTGCACCTTCATCTTCATGCCGGGGGTGTACTTGCCCGAGGCCACGCGCACAAAGGCGATGCGGTCGCGGTGGTTGCTGTCCATATTGGCCTGCACCTTGAACACCACGCCCGAGAAGCTGCTGTCTTCCGGGTGGATGGTTTTTTCTTCGCGATTGCGGTTGACCTCGGTGTAGGCGATGCGCGGGCCGGGCGGTGGCGACATGTCCACCACCGCGTCCAGGACTTCCATCACACCGAAGTTGTTCACACCGGAGCCGAAGAACACGGGGGTCAGCTTGCCGGCCAGGAAATCCGCATGGTTCCATTCGGCAGAGGCGCCCTGGGCGAGTTCCATCGAGTCGAGCGCATCGTCAAAGGCCTGGCCAAAGCGGCTGCGCAGCTTGTCGGCCTCGCTCAGCGGGATGACTTCAAAGTCCTTGGGGCCGCGGTCGCTGCCTGGCGCGAACACGGTCATGCTTTGGGTCAGCAGGTTGATGATGCCGCCAAAGCTCTTGCCTTGGCCGACGGGCCAGGTGATGGGGCAGCAGGGCATGCCCAGCTCGCGCTCGACCTCATCCATGATGTCCAGCGGATCGCGCACTTCGCGGTCCATCTTGTTGACGAAGGTGATGATGGGCGTATCGCGCTGGCGGCAGACCTCGATCAGGCGGCGGGTCTGCGATTCCACACCGTTGGCCGCATCGATCACCATCAGCGCCGAGTCCACGGCCGTCAGCACCCGGTAGGTGTCTTCCGAGAAGTCCTTGTGGCCGGGGGTGTCGAGCAGGTTGATGACATGGTCGCGGTAGCTCATCTGCATCACCGACGATGCCACCGAAATTCCGCGCTGCTTTTCAATCTCCATCCAGTCCGAGGTGGCGTGCCGCGAGGCCTTGCGGCCCTTCACCGCTCCTGCGATCTGGATCGCACCGGAGAACAGCAGCAGCTTTTCGGTCAGGGTGGTCTTACCCGCGTCCGGGTGGGAGATGATCGCAAAGGTGCGGCGGCGTTGGGTTTCGGGAGCGTAGGACACAGTACGGAAGAGCAAAGGGCGCAGACCCGGGACTGGGCTGCCAAAAAACAAAGCCAGCAGGTGCTGGCTGGGACTGCGGGCATTTTAACGGAAAGCGTTTTACCCGGGCTTGGGGGGGCGGGCTACAGATAGCGCTTCAGGCGCAACGCGGGCGACTCGATCAAATGCCACAGCGCATAGCCCAGCAGCATGGACAGCAGCATCGACAGCCCCATGCTGGCATAGAAGTCCATGCCCGGCGAGACGGCAAACACCGCCTGCGCGATCGGGCAGCCTGAGAGGTAGACCCCGTAGGAGGGATCACCCAGGCGGCTGACTCCACCTGAAAAGCTGGAACTGCAGCTGCCCAGAAAGATCAGCAAAGCCGGCAGCACCACCAGGCCCGACGTATGCTGTAAGCCCGTCAGCCAGAAAAACAGGGCCACCGGAATCAGCCCGAACGTGATGGCAGCGCCATGGGCCAAAAAGCGATCCCGGTGCAGCGCGATCAGCGCGCCGCAGGCAAAGTAGGCCGGGTACTCCCACCAATGCATCATCGTGCCAGTGAAGTCGGCGTTGTAGCGCGCAATGAACAGCAGGATGTAGGCCACCAGCACCAGGCTGGCCAGCCAGCGGTAGCGGAAAACGCCTACCAACCCTGCAACCGCCAAAGCGGCATAGCACATGGTCTCGATCGGAATGGTCCACAGCGGCCCGTTCATCAAGTTGCTCAGCGGATTGCTGGAAAACACCTCGGGCAGGTTGACGTAGGCGCGGTAGAGCAGCAGGTTCTTGAAGTACTCCAAGGTCTGCCCATGGGTCAAGAAGCTGCGTGCGGGCAGATCGGTAAATGCCACGCCAAAGACATAGATATTCAGCACGACGGCAGCCATCATGCCCGGCCACAGGCGCAGCAGGCGCTTGGCGCAGAACTTGACGACATGCGGCTCACGCAGCCAGCTGGTGGTGACCAGGTAGCCGCTGATTGTGAAGAACGTCATCACGGCCACGCCGCCGATCATGCCCACATTCATCCAGGCAGGGCCCTCACGGCCGCTGATGTAGTAGTGGTGGCAAAAGATCACCGCCAGCGCCGCGCAGATTCGAAGAATGTCAAAAGAGTTGCTGCGATGGGGCATGGAAGGCTGCATAGGTGGGGGGCGGATGAGAGCGCGGCACCACTATACATGGCCCTAGCGGGTCCCCATTGCCTTTGCGCAACACCATCTTGATGCCATCTTGATATCCCCCCGCGCATTCTCAGCGCCTGCTTGATGCGCGCAAACCTACATTGGCTCTACGGCAGGCGTTTTGCCTGCGCAACACCACCGCGCCGCCGCTCCGCATTGGGCGGCCCGGCGGCGCAAGAGGAGAGAGCGATGTTGTTCCATGGAGTGGAGGTGCTGGCCGCGCTGGTCAGTGCTGCGCTGTTTGTCTATCTGGGTTACGCGCTGTTGCGGCCCGAAAAATTCTGAAAAAAGGGGAGAGGGCCATGTACATGCTGCAAGACCTCGTATTTGTCGGGCTCACGCTGGCCTGCTTTGTCGGCCTGCTGGGCTTTGTTCGCGCCTTGGTGCGCATCTGAGCGGGGGCTGACATGGGTTTAGTCTGGATCGAATATGCCGCCTTTGTGGCGGTGCTGGTGCTGCTCACCATCCCTATGGGATGGTGGCTGGCACGCTGCTTTACCAGCGCGCACGACAGCCGGTTGGAGCGCTGGACCTACGCCGCCATGGGCGTGGATCCGCAAGAGCGCATGGGCTGGCAGCGCTACGGCGCGGTGCTGGTGATGAGCAATGGCCTGCTGATGCTGCTGGGCTACCTGCTGTTGCGGCTGCAGGGCAGCCTGCCGCTCAATCCGCTGCAAAACGCCGCGCAGACGCCGGATCTGGCGTTCAATACCGCAGCCTCCTTCATCACCAACACCAACTGGCAGGCCTATGCGGGCGAGAGCAGCCTGAGCAATGCCACGCAGATGGTCGTGATCACCGGCCTGATGTTTGCAGGCTCCGCCGCCGGCCTGGCTGCGGCTGCCGGCTTTGTGCGTGGGCTGGCCCGCGCGGGCAGCCAGGACATTGGCAACTACTGGGTAGATTTTGTGCGCATGCTCTGGCGTGTGCTGCTGCCGCTGTCACTGCTGCTGGCGCTGGTCTATGTCTGGCAGGGCGTGCCGCAGACCCTGGGCACCGAGGTGTTGGCCCATACCATCGATGGCGGCCGCACGCAGCAGCTGCTGATGGGGCCGGTCGCGAGTCTGGAGAGCATCAAGCACCTGGGGACGAACGGGGGCGGATTTTTCAGCATGAATGCGGCCCATCCTTTTGAGAACCCCACGCCGCTCACCAATATGCTGCACATCCTGGCGATGCTGCTGATCCCGGCGGGCATGACCTATGCGCTGGGATCGATGCTGCTCAAGCGCCGCCAGGGCTGGGTGTTCTTTGGCGCCAGCCTGATCATCTTCCTATGCTTTCTGGCGCTGGTCTGGACAGGCGAGCAAAACGGCAGCGCCCTGCTGGCCCGCGCCGGTGCCGACCAGCAGTGGAGCACCACGCAAGCGGGCGGCAATATGGAGGGCAAGGAGCTGCGCTTTGGCATTACCGATACCGCCTTGTTTGTCACCACCACCACGGCTGCCACCACCGGCTCGGTCAATGCCATGCATGACTCGCTCACGCCGCTGGGCAGCATCACACCGCTGGCGCTGATGATGCTCAACTGCGTGTTTGGCGGCGATGGCGTTGGCCTCATCAACCTGCTGCAGTACGCCATCCTGACGGTGTTCCTGGCCGGCATGATGATCGGGCGCACGCCAGAGTTCCTGGGCAAGAAGATCGAGGTGCGCGAGATGAAGCTGGTGATGCTGTCGGTGCTGGCGCACCCGGCCTGCCTTTTGGGCTGGACGGCGCTGGCCATGCTCTGGCCGGGCGCGGCCGACAGCCTGAACAACCGGGGCCCGCATGGCTTTTCGGAAATTCTCTACGCCTATGCCTCGGCCACCGCCAACAACGGCTCGGCCTTTGCCGGCCTCAATGCCAACACGCCCTTCTTCAACACCACCTTGGGCCTGGCAATGCTGATGGGGCGCTACCTGACCCTGCTGCCGCTGCTGGCTGTCGCCGGCAGCATGGCCAGCAAGGCCAGTGTGCCCGCCGGAGCCGGCACCTTCCCCACCGCCACGCCGCTGTTCACCGGATTGCTGGTGTTTGTGGTGCTGGTGGTCGGCGGGCTCACCTTTTTGCCAGCGCTGGCGCTGGGGCCGGTGGTCGAACACCTGCAGATGCTGGCTGGGCAGCTCTACCCCTGAGCCCCCTCTCTTTGACCTGATATCCCAACTGATTTGACGCGAACCGGGGCACGGCCAGGCCGTGCCCGCAGGAGAAAAACATGACAAGCCTTGATTCCGATAAACGCCTGCCTACGCCCAGCGCGCAGCAGGCCGCCGCCCCCGCCGACGCAGGCTGGGGCCGCACTTTTGGCCGCACTTTGGGCAGCAGTGCCCGCGCCGCCGTGCTGGTGCTGCTGCTGTGCGGCGTGGCATACCCGCTGGCCACGACCGGCGTCGCCCAGGCGCTGCTGCCCCATGCCGCCAATGGCTCGCTGGTGCTGCGCGATGGGCAGATCGTGGGCTCGGCCCTGATCGGCCAGTACTTTGACAGCGCCCGCTACTTCCATGGCCGGCCCAGCGCCACGACGGCGCCCGATCCCAATCAGGAGGGTGCCAGCATCGCTGCGCCCTATAACGCGGGCCTGTCTGGCGCCAGCAACCAGGGCGCCAGCAGCCAGGGGCTGGCCGATAGCGTGGCCGAACGTGTGGCGCAGTACCGCACGACCAATGGCCTGGCTGCCGATGCCGCCGTGCCGGTCGATGCGGTAACCGCCTCGGCATCGGGCCTGGATCCGCATATCTCGGTGGCCAATGCCAACTTGCAACTGGCCCGTGTGGCGCGCGAGCGGCAGTTGCCCCCCGCCCAGGTGCAGCAGTTGCTGGACCAGGCCACGCAGCAGCGCACCGGCTACTTGCTCAGTGAGCCGCGCGTGAACGTCCTGGCGCTCAATATGGCGCTCGATGCGCCGCCAACCCGGAGCCAACCATGAACACGAAAAAACTGACGGCCTCGGCCGGACTGGGTGATCTGGCGCTGCTGCAGGCCGCCGCCTGGGATGCGCTGCGCAAGCTCTCGCCCCGCCTGCAATGGACCAATCCGGTGATGTTTGTGGTCTACCTGGGCGCCTGGCTCACCAGTCTGCTGTGGCTGCAGAATCTGCTGACGGCACAGGGCAACAGCGGGTTTACGTTGGCCATTGCCGGTTGGCTCTGGTTCACCGTGCTGTTTGCCAACTTTGCCGAGGCGCTGGCCGAAGGGCGCAGCCGCGCGCAAGCGGCCAGCCTGCGCGGCATGAAGCGCGACACCGTCGCCAAGGTGCTGCAGCAAGCGCAGCATGGTGCCGCCTGGACGGCCCAGCCCGCCAGCAGCCTGACCAAGGGCACGTTCTTGCTGGTGGAAGCGGGCGATGTGATTGCGCTCGATGGCACCGTGGTCGAAGGCGTGGCCTCGGTCGATGAGAGTGCCATCACCGGCGAATCGGCCCCGGTGGTGCGCGAGGCCGGTGGCGATTTCTCGTCGGTGACCGGTGGCACGCGTGTGCTGTCCGACTGGCTGGTGGTCGAGGTCACGGTGAACCCGGGCGAGTCGTTTCTGGACCGCATGATCTCGATGGTCGAATCGGCCAAGCGCCAGAAGACGCCCAACGAGCTGGCACTGGGCATCCTGCTGGTGGGGCTCACCTTGGTGTTCCTGATGGTCATCGTCACGCTCTGGCCGTTCTCGGTGTTTGCCGTGGCGCAATCGGGCAGTGGCAGCGCCGTCAGCGTGGCCGTGTTGGTGGCGCTGCTGGTCTGCCTCATCCCCACCACCATCGGCGGCCTGCTGTCTGCGATTGGCGTGGCCGGCATGGGGCGCATGATGCAGGCCAATGTGATTGCCACCTCGGGCCGCGCGGTGGAGGCCGCCGGTGACGTGGATGTGCTGCTGCTGGACAAAACTGGCACCATCACCTTGGGCAACCGCCAGGCGAGCGAATTTTTACCAGCGCCTGGCGTGAGCGCCACGCAGCTGGCCGAGGCCGCCCAGCTCTCGTCACTGGCCGACGACACCCCGGAAGGCCGCAGTGTGGTGGCGCTGGCCCAGGAGCGCCATGGGCTGAGCCCCGCGGCTCTCGATCCCGCCCAGGCCCAGCCGGTGCCCTTTACCGCCCAGACCCGCATGAGCGGCCTGGACATCGCCACAGCCCAAGGCCCGCGCAGCCTGCGCAAGGGCGCGGCCGATGCGCTGCGCCGCCATGTCGAGGCGCTGGGCGGGCAGTTTCCGCAGGCGGTGCAGCTGGCGGTGGAGAGCGTCTCGCGCAAGGGCAGCACGCCGCTGGTCGTCGCCGATGGCGCGCGGGTGCTCGGCGTGATCGAGCTCAAGGATGTCGTCAAACCCGGCATGCGCGAGCGCTTTGCGCAGCTGCGCCGCATGGGCATCCAGACCGTGATGGTGACCGGCGACAACCCGCTGACCGCTGCTGCCATTGCCGCCGAGGCGGGGGTGGACGACTACCTGGCCGAGGCCCGGCCCGAGGACAAACTGCAGCTGATCCGCAGCCACCAGGCCGCTGGCCGCCTGGTGGCCATGACGGGAGACGGCACCAACGATGCGCCCGCGCTGGCCCAGGCCGATGTGGCGGTCGCGATGAACAGTGGCACGCAAGCGGCCAAGGAAGCTGCCAACATGGTCGACCTGGACAGCAACCCCACCAAGCTCATCGAGGTGGTGGAGACCGGCAAGCAGATGCTGATGACGCGCGGCGCGCTCACCACCTTCAGCATTGCCAACGATGTGGCCAAGTACTTTGCGATCATCCCGGCTGCCTTTGTCGCCACCTACCCGCAGCTGGCCTCGCTCAACATCATGGGCTTGCACAGCGCCGATTCAGCGATTCTGAGCGCTGTCATCTTCAACGCGCTGATCATCATCGCGCTGGTGCCGCTGGCCTTGCGTGGCGTGCGCTACCGGGCGGTGGGCGCGGCTGCGTTGCTGCGCCGCAATCTGCTGGTCTACGGTCTGGGCGGTTTGCTGGTGCCGTTTGCCGGCATCAAGCTGATCGACATGCTGCTGACCGCCACTGGCTTGGTCTAAGGGCTTGGCCCACAATAGCGCCACCATGCCCAACCCCAGCAACACCCCCAGCGTACCTGCAGCCAGGCCCGACCCGGACGCACTGGTCGCCCAGCTCAAGGCCGACCAGCAGCAAGCGGCCCGCGGCAAGCTGCGCATCTACTTTGGCTCCAATGCCGGGGTGGGCAAGACCTATGCGATGCTGGCAGCGGCGCAGCGCGAGCGCCAGGCCGGCCGCCAGGTGCTGGTGGGCCTGGTGGAGACCCATGGCCGGGCCGAGACCGTGCAACAGCTCCATGGCCTGGAGCTGCTGCCGCGCCGCCTGTTGCCCCACCAGGGCCGCCAGCGCGAGGCCTTTGACCTGGATGCCGCGCTGGCGCGCCACCCGCAGGTGCTGCTGCTCGACGAGCTGGCCCACAGCAATGCGCCCGGCTCGCGCCACCCCAAGCGCTGGCAGGATGTGCAGGAGCTGCTCGATGCCGGCATCGATGTTTGGACCACGCTCAATGTGCAGCACCTGGAGAGCCTCAACGATGTGGTGGGCGGCATTGTCGGCATCCAGGTGCATGAGACCGTGCCCGACCACATCTTTGACGATGCCAGCGAAGTGATCGTCGTTGACCTGCCGCCCGAGGAGCTGCTCAAGCGCCTCAAGGCCGGCAAGATCTACCCGCTGGAGCAGGCCGAGCGGGCCTCGCACCATTTCTTCCGCCTGGGCAACCTGCTGGCCCTGCGCGAGCTGGCGCTGCGCCGCACGGCCGACCGGGTCGATGAGGACATGCGCGACTACCGGCGCGAGCGCTCCATCGGCGATGTCTGGCCCACGCGCGAGCGTCTGCTGGTTGCAGTAGGCGGTCAGGCGGGGGACGACGCGCTTGTGCGCCAGGTAGCGCGCCTGGCCCGGCGGCTGGAGGCCGACTGGATGGTGGTCTATGTGGATGCGCCCGCGCGCCAGCACCGCTCGGCGCAGTCGCAGCAGGCCGTGCTCAAAACCTTGGCGCTGGCCGCGCGCCTGGGGGCCGATACCGCAACGATACCCGGCGCCCAGGTCGCCGCGGCGCTGGTCGATTTTGCGCGCGAGCGCAATGCCAGCCACCTGGTGCTCGCCCGCGTGCCGCCAACGGCGATGCGCTGGTGGCCCTGGGCGCCG
>NZ_QETI01000009.1:0-199075 GCF_003105075.1 Comamonas sp. JNW | reverse complement strand
CCGATGATAGTGCGGATTCCCGTGTGAAAGTAGGTCATCGTCAGGCTTTTATACTGATCAACCCCTCTGCTCTTCCCGAGTAGAGGGGTTTTTCTTTTGCGCAGCCAATACTGACCCCTCGAGCTGACTATCTTTTGCGATTGCGCGCAGCGCCGGCAAGCACCCCTGGCGCACGGCTGAATGCCGGTGTTTGGCACAATAGCGGTTTGTGTTTTCAAGGACTGCCATGACCGAGCAAAGCTGTCTGCGCCAGGCGCAGCGCCGCCGTCTGCTGCATTTATTGGCGCTGCTGGGCGGCGCCGGCGCGGTGTCTCCGGCTTTGGCGCTCTCGCTGGCCGATCTGAGCAATACCGATGCCAGCCAGGGCATCAAGGCCGCATTGACCCAGGGCGCGCAGGTGGCAGTGTCCCAGCTGGGCCAAAGCGGGGGCTTTTTCAACAACCCCCAGCTGCGCATTCCGCTGCCGGGCTATATGGGTGAGGCGGCCAAGATGATGCGCCGCTTTGGCCAGGGCCGCTATGTGGATGAGGTGGAGCAGGGCATCAACCGCGCGGCCGAGCTGGCTGTGCCGATGGGCAAGGATGTGCTGCTGGATGCAGTGCAGCGCATGACCCTCGATGATGCCAAACGCATTCTGAGTGGTGGGGACCATTCGGTGACCACTTTCTTTATGGAAAAAACACGCCAGCCATTGACGCAGCGCTTTTTGCCCGTAGTGACCCAGGCGACCGGCCAGGTCGGTGTGGTGCAGCAGTACAACCAGCTGGTGGGCAAGGCATCGAGCTTTGGGGTGTCCAGCGATGCGCTCGACCTGAACCAGTATGTGACCGGCAAGACCTTGGAGGGCCTCTACGCCGTGATTGGCGAGCAAGAGCGCGCGATTCGCCAGAACCCGCTGGGCAGCGCCAATGCGGCCGTGCGCAAGGTCTTTGGAGCGCTGCGCTAAGCCATGGCGAAGAACCCTCCATCGCCCGCGCAGCCCACCTGCCCTTGTGAATCCGGTGCTGCCTACAGCGCCTGTTGTGGCCGCTTTATTGCCGATTTTGAGCGCATGCCAGCACCGGACGCTGAGCATCTGATGCGATCGCGTTACAGCGCCTTTGTGCGGGAGGAGCGTGCCTACCTGCTGGCCACCTGGCATGCCTCGACCCGCCCATCGCAGCTCGATTTTGAACCGCAGTGCCGCTGGCTGGGCTTGCAGGTCAAGGCCTTTGACCCGGTCGACGACAACCACGCCGAGGTGGAGTTTGTCGCCCGCTACAAGCTGCAAGGCCGCGCGGTGCGCCTGCATGAGCGCAGCCGCTTTGTGCAGGTGCAAGGCCGCTGGTTTTATCTGGATGGTGACCAATTTTGATCGCCACCTGTCATTTTTTAGGATCCCAAAATGAACCCCAATGCAGGCTTCGAGGCCATGCTGTTTGATTGCGATGGTGTGTTGGTGGACAGCGAAGTCATCACCAACCGGGTGCTGTGCACGATGCTCAATGAAGCGGGCTGGGTGCTGTCGTCCGAGGATTGCCTGCAGCTGTTCATCGGCAAGATGGTGCGCAGCCAGAAGGACTTGATCGAGGCGAACACCGGCAAGCCGCTGACTGATGCCTGGATGGAAGAGTTCTATGCGCGCCGCAATGTGGCGCTGGAGCAGGATGTCAAAGCCATCGACGGCGCGGTGGAGGCCATCAAGGCCCTGCATGCGCAGTTCAACGGGCAGATTGCCTGCGCCTCGGGGGCCGACCGCAAGAAGATCGTGATGCAGCTGCGCATTGCCGGCTTGCTGCCCTATTTTGAAGGGCGCATTTTCAGCGGCCATGAGATGCCGCGTACCAAGCCTTTCCCTGATGTCTACCTGGCCGCGGCTGCCGCGCTGGGCGCCGATCCGCAGCGCTGCCTGGTGATCGAAGACAGTGTGACCGGCACCCAGGCAGGTGTGGCGGCCGGCGCTACCGTGTGGGCCTACCACCCGCCAGCGCATGCGGTCTGCTCGCAGGCCGATCTGGCGGCAGCCGGTGCCAGCCAGTTCTTTGAACATATGGCCGAGCTGCCCCAGCGCGTGGCCCGCGAATCGGCCGTCGCTGTCTGAGCTTTAAGATCCGCCCCAGACGCAGAGGCGGACACTGACGCGACAGGCCGGATGCCAGGCTGCACCTAGACTTTTCGTCTGCTTGCCACCTGGAGCTGTTATGGGGCCTGTGCATGAATGGGATGCGGCGTTTGACTTCATCATTGTCGGTGCCGGCATGGCTGGCTGCATCCTCGCCAACCGCCTGAGCGCATCAGGCCGCTTCCAGGTGTGTCTGCTGGAGGCTGGTCCACCCGATCACCACCCCTACATCCACATCCCCGCCGGCTTTATCAAGGTTGGCTACAACCCGCGCTACACCTGGCCTTTCAAGACTGCGCCCGACGCCGCCACCATGGGCCGCCAGGTGGTCGCGCAGCTAGGCCGCACCCTGGGCGGCTCCAGTGCCGTCAACGGTTTCAACTATGTGCGCGGCCAGGCCCAGGACTATGACGACTGGGCCGCCCAGGGCGCCACCGGCTGGTCCTATGACGAGGTGCTGCCGTACTTCAAGCGCTCCGAGCAGCGCCTGGCCATCTGCGATGTGAACTACCGGGGGCTGGAAGGCGAGTTGCCGATCACCGACTGCGACTGGCGCCACCCGCTGTGCGACGCCTTTATCGCCGGTGCCGCCAGCCAGGGCATTCCCTCAGGCAAGGACTACAACGCGGGCAAGCAGGAGGGCGCTGGCTATTACCAGCGCTGGATCCACCGGGGCTGGCGGGTCAGTGCCGCCAAGGCCTTTTTGCGCCCAGCCAAGGGGCGCGCCAATCTGCGGGTGATTGCCCATGCGCAGGTCAGCCGCCTGGTGATGGAGGGCGCGCGCGTTACCGGTGTGGAATACGCGGCCGAACCGGGTGGCCCTGTGCGGCGCCTGCAGGCCAGCCGCGAGGTGGTGGTGGCAGCCGGTGCCATCAATTCGCCCACGTTGCTCAACCTGTCGGGCCTGGGTGATGCGCAGCGCCTGCAGGACCTGGGCATTGCGGTGCAGCAGCACTTGCCGGGCGTGGGCCAGGGCTTGCAGGACCATATGATGCTGCGCTCCATCGTGCGGGTGCAGAACGCGCCGACCTTGAACACCACCGCCCGGGGCTGGCGGCTCTGGGGCCAGGTGGCGCGCTGGCTGGCTGGTAAACCCAGCATTCTGGCCATCAGCCCTTCGGTGGCCTATGCGTTTTCATCGGCGCAAGCGCCAGGCGGCCGGGCCGATTTTCAGTTCCATTTCTCACCGGGCAGCTATGCCTCCGGCATTGCCGGCCAGCTCGATGATTTCCCCGGCATGACCCTGGGCTTTTACCAGCTGCGGCCGCAAAGCCGGGGCCATGTGCGCCTGGCCTCGGCCCATGCCTGGGACAGCCCGGTGATCCAGCCGCACTACCTGCACGATGAGGCCGACCAGCGCCTGGTCGTCGAAGGCCTGCGCCAGGCCCGGCGCCTGCTGCACAGTGCCGCCTTGGCGCACTATGTGGCCAGCGATGAGGCGCCGTCCGGCCAGTTGCAATCGGACGAGGAACTGCTGCAGTTTGCCCGTGAGCGGGGCAGCACGGCCTGGCACTTCATGGGTACCTGCCGCATGGGCGCAGCCGGCGATGGGCAGTCCGTGGTCGACTCCCAACTGCGCGTGCATGGCATGGCCGGTTTGCGGGTGGCCGATGCGTCGGTGATGCCGGCCATGCCCTCAGGCAACACCGGCGCGCCGACGATGATGATTGCCGAAAAGGCCGCCGATTTGCTGCTGGCCGAGCACTGCCACTAAGGGGTTGTAGTTACGAACTCTTACCTAGGAGAAACCCAGAAGAGCGTTTGCGGCATCCGCCGCTATATTGAACAAGACAAGGGCCTCGTGCGTGCGGTGGAGGCTGACCAAGAGATTTGACAACAAAGCAAGGAGACAAACATGAACAAGCTCGTCTATCGTTTGACGAAGGCTGCGGCGCTGGTGGCCAGCACTTTGGCATTTTCGGCCCAGGCCCAGGACATCAAGATCGGCTACACCGCCGACCAATCGGCCAGCGGCGTGGCCGAGCTGGGCATCTCCGGCCGCTGGGGCTTTGAAGCCGCTATCGAGGACATCAACAAAGCCGGCGGCATCATGGGCCGCAAGCTGGTCGGGGTGGTGCGCGATGACCAGGGCACGCCGCCCAAGGCCATCCAGACCGTGCAGGAGCTGATCGACAGCGAAAAGGTCAGCGGCATCGTGGGCCCGGCCAACTCTGGCAATGCGCTGGCCTGGCTGCATATTCCGCAGCAAAAGAAGGTGCCGGTCATCGTGCCGATTGGCACCGCCACCGAGATCACCACGCGCTACGCCAAGGAGCCGCAGAACTACCTCTACCGCATCTCGATGGTGGACCGCGAGCAGGTCGCGCTGCTGGGCGCCTATGCCGTCAAGGCCTCGAAGGACAAGAAGATCGCCATCCTGGCCGATTCCACCGGCTACGGCCAGGGCGGCATCAAGGATGCGACCGAGATTCTGGCCTTGCACGGCATCAAGCCAGTGGCCGTCGAGAAGTACGGCCCCAAAGACACCGACATGACCTCGCAGCTCAACAAGATCAAGGCGGCAGGAGCTGACACCGTGATCATCTATGGCATTGCCGACGGCGCGGCCCAGGTGCTGCGCAGCATGGAGAAGATCAACTACATGCCCGTCACCTTGGGCACCTGGGGCAACCTGAGCTCTTTGCTGCCCAAGATGGCAGGCACCAAGCTGGCCGAGCACCTGATCATGGCGGCTTCGACGACCGAAGACACCTCGGCCAAGACCAAGGCCCTGGGCCAGCGCGTGCGTGTGAACTTCCCGACCCTGACCACCTTCCCCTGCGCCGCCCAGGCCTATGACTCGGTGATGCTGCTGGCCGCTGCGATGAAGCAGGCCAACAGCACCGATGGCGAGAAGGTCGCTGCTGCGCTGGAGAACCTGAACAGCACCGAAGGCGTGATCAAGACCTATGACAAGCCCTTTAGCAAGACCAACCACGAAGGCCTGAGCGTGGGCGACTTCTACCTCGCCCGCTGGAAGGGCAGCGACGTGGTGCGCTTTGAAGACAGTGTCTACAAGTCGCTCACGCCAGCGGATCTGAAGAAGTAAGGCATCGACTCGTCAGGCCTGCGCCCGCCCCATGCGGCGCGCAGGCCTGGTTTTTTTAGCGGCAATGTGTCTGGGGTGCGTATGCTGGATTCGATACTGCAGGCGGTCTTTAGCGGGCTGGCCTTGGGAAGTATTTATGCCTTGGTGGCGGTGGGTTTCAACATCACCTTCAACACCACCAAGACCTTGAATTTTGGCCAGGGCGAGTTCCTGGTCGCGGGCGCGTTTGTCGCGGTCTCGGCGCTGCTGCTGCTCGCCGGCAAGAACATCACCGACAGCCTGCTGCCCGCCGATGTCAGCCTGTGGCGCTATGTGCTCAGCCTGGTGGGCACGATGGCCGTCCTGGCGCTGCTGGGCCTGCTGCTCTATTACGCCGCCGTGCGGCCCTTTGTGGGGCGCGGCGGCATGGCCTGGGTGATGAGCACCATCGGCTTTGGCATCATCATCCAGAACACGGCGCTGGCCATCTGGGGCCCGGCGCCGCTGGTCATGCCCTCGCCGCTGGGCAGCGAGGTGCTGCGCATCGGCAATGCCGGTGTGCTGCCCCAAGAGGTGCTGGTGCTGGTCTGCAGCGTGGCCGTGCTGCTCGCGCTCGATTATGTGATGCGCCACACCCGCATCGGCAAGGCCGTGCGCGCGGTGGCGCAAAGCGGCAGTGCAGCCACCCTGATGGGCATCAATGTGACAGCCATCGTCGTGCTGGCCTTTGTCATCAGCTCCAGCCTGGCGGGCCTGGCCGGTTTGCTGATTGCGCCCATCACGACGGCATCGGTATTCATGGGCATGACCTTGGCGCTCAAAGCCTTCTCCTCGGCCATTCTGGGCGGTCTGACCAGCCCACGCGGCTGCATGCTGGGCGGCTTTGTGCTGGGCCTGATTGAGGCCCTGGTTGGCCTGTGGCAGGCGGAGATGCGCGAGATCAGCATCTTCTTGCTGATCATCGTGGTGCTGGTGGTGCGGCCCCAGGGCCTCTTGGGCCAGAAGATCGTGGAGAAAGTCTGATGAACAGCGAGATCAAGCACTACGGCTGGCTGGCCCTGGTGGCGGCGCTGGTGGCCGCCATCCCGCTGATGACCAGCAACGACTTCTACCTGCGCATCGTCTTTCTGATCGGGGTCAACTACATCGCCGCCTCGGGGCTGAATGTGCTGGTGAACTACACCGGCCAGAAATCACTGGGCCATGCCGGCCTGTTTGCCGTGGGCGCCTATGCGGTGGCCCTGCTCACCACCCGCTGGGGCTGGAACCCCTGGGCCGCCTTTGCAATGGCCGGTGTGCTGGCCGGGCTGTTTGGCGTGGTGATTGCGCTGCCGGCGCTGCGCGTCAAAGGGCCGGCGCTGGCGATGGTCACCATCGGCTTTGGCATCGTCGTCGAGAAGGTGGTCTCGGAATGGCAGGATGTATTTGCCGGCCAGCAGGGCATCTATGGCGTGGTGCCCTTGAAGCTGGGCGACCAGATGTTTGCCTCCTCGCACTGGGTCTGGTTTGTGCTGGCTCTGTGCGTGGTGCTGCATGTCATGTTCCGCCACCTGCTGGCGGGGCGTTTTGGCCGCGCCTTCATGGCCGTGAACACCGCCGAGGTGGCGGCCGAGAGCGTGGGCGTCAGCGTCTACAAGTTCAAGGTGCTGGCCTTTGTCATCAGTGCCTTCACCTGCGGCATTGCCGGCGCGCTGATCACGCAGCAGAACCAGTACATCAACTCGGACTTCATCACTTTCAATCTGTCGGTCTTCTTCCTGCTGGTGGTGCTGTTTGGTGGCAATTCCGTCTACGGGCCGCTGCTGGGCGCCGTGGTGTTGACCCTGCTCGATTCGCTGTTGTCGCGCTGGCCGGGTGTGCAGCATTTCACCTATGGTGCGCTGCTGCTGTTTGCGCTGTACGCCATGCCCAATGGCCTGGCCGGCACATTGCGCAGCCTGGCGCGCAAATACGCACCGGGCCTGCTGCCCACGCCGCAGCTGCCGCAGGATCTGCCGGCCTGGCAGCTCAAGTCGGCCGCGCCGCTGGCCAGCACCGGCGCAGAAGGTTTGCTGGACGGTCGCGGCATCTACAAGGCTTACGGCGGCGTGGTGCCGACCAATGAGGTCGATCTATGCATCAAGCCCGGCCATGTGCATTCGCTGATCGGGCCCAATGGTGCGGGCAAGACCACCTTGCTCAATATTCTGTCGGGCATTGTGGTGCCCGAGCGCGGCTCCATCCAGTTTGCGGGCCAGAGCATTGTCGGTGTGTCGCCCAACCGGATTGCCCGCATGGGCCTGGGCCGTACCTTCCAGAACCTGCGGCTGTTCAGTGACATGACCGTGCTCGACAACGTCAAGGTCGGCTTGCATGCGCATATCCAGGCCGGGTTCTTTGCCAGCCTGATAGGGGTGGGCAAGGCCCGGCGCGCTGAGCTCGCTGCGCGGGATGAGGCGCTGCAGATCCTTGACCGCCTGCAGCTGCGTGACAAGGCGCTGCATACCGCCGGCAGCCTGCCCTATGGCCTGCAGCGCCGGCTGGAGCTGGCCCGCGCGCTGGCCACCCATCCGCGTTTGCTGCTGCTCGATGAGCCGGCCGCCGGCCTCAACCCGCAGGAGACGCAGGAGCTGATCCAGGTGATTGCACGCATCCGCGATCTGGGCATTACCGTGCTGCTGATCGAGCACCACATGGACCTGGTGATGGCTGTGTCCGACCACGTGATCGTGCTCGACTACGGCCAGAAGATTGCCGAGGGCACACCCCAGCAGGTGCAAAGCAACCCGCGCGTGATTGCCGCCTACCTGGGCAGCGACGATGAAACCGAGGACAACGCGATGAACGGAGGCCCCCATGCCTGAGCAAACACCATTGCTGCGTGTCGAGGCGCTGGAGCTGCACTACGGTGCCGTGCAGGCGCTCAAGGGGGTGTCGCTGCAGGTGCATGCCGGTGAGGTGGTCACCATCATCGGTGGCAATGGCGCAGGCAAGAGCACCCTGATGAAGGCCATCTCGGGCCTGGAGCCCACAGCGGCGGGCCGCATCGAGTTTCTGGGCCAGGACATCACCCGCATGCCCGGCCACCTGCGTGTGCCCTTTGGCATTGCCCAGTCGCCCGAAGGGCGCCAGGTGTTTGCCGACCAGAGCGTGCATGACAACCTGCTGCTGGGCGCCTACCACCGCAAGGATGGGTCCGCCTCGATTGCCGCCGATGTGGAGCAGCAGTTCAACACTTTCCCGCGGCTGCGGGAGCGCCGCGCGCAGATGGCCGGCACCATGTCGGGCGGCGAGCAGCAGATGCTGGCGATTGCGCGTGCGCTGATGTCGCGGCCCAAGCTGCTGCTGCTCGATGAGCCCTCGCTGGGCCTGGCGCCGCTGATCGTCAAGGAGATCTTTGCGATCGTGCGCCAGCTCAAGGCGCAGGGGGTGACCATCTTGCTGGTCGAGCAGATGGCCAACCAGGCGCTGGCGGTAGCTGACCGCGCCTATGTGCTGGAGACGGGCCACTTCACCCTGCAGGGCGCCGCGGCCGATCTGCGCCGCGACCCCAAGGTGCGTGCCGCGTACCTGGGAGCCCATGCATGAGCGCGCCGGCAGCCGACCATTTTGACTATGTGGTGGTCGGCAGCGGCGCGGCCGGCGCCATCGTCGCCGCCCGCTTGGGCGAGGATCCTGCGCTGCGCATCTGCGTGCTCGAAGCCGGCCCGCCCGACCACCGGCCCTACCTCAAGCTGCCGGCCGGCTTTATCAAGGTGATCTTCAATCCGGCGGTGGCCTGGCAGTTCAGCTCCGAGCCGACGGAGCGCACGGGAGGGCGGCGCATTCCGCTGCCCCAGGGCAAGACCTTGGGCGGCTCCACCTCCATCAACGGTCTGGTCTACAACCGGGGCCAGCGCGAGGATTTCGATGGCTGGGCGGCGCAGGGCAATGCGGGGTGGTCCTATGACGAGGTGCTGCCGTACTTCCAGCGCAGCGAGCATTTTGTCGATGGCGGCGATCCGGCACTGCGCGGCCACAACGGCCCGCTCAAGGTCAGCCTGCCGCACTGGCCGCACCCGATTTGCGAGGCCTTCCTGGAGGGCGCTGCCGAGCAGGGCCTCGCGCGCAACCCGGACTACAACGGCGCCTACCAGCAAGGCGTGGGCTATTTCCAGCGCAGCATCCACAACGGCTGGCGCATGAGCACGGCGGGCTGCTTTCTGCGCCCAGCGATGCGGCGCCGCAACCTGGATGTGCGGACCGGCGCGCAGGCGCTGCGCATTATGGTCGAGGACGGCCGCGCCTGTGGTGTGGAATACCTGCAAGATGGCGTGCGGCGCCAAGTGAGGGCGCGGCGCGAGGTGGTCGTCAGCGCCGGCGCCATCAACACGCCGAAGCTGCTGCAGCTGTCGGGCATTGGCGATGGCGAGCGGCTGCGCGCGCTGGGCATTGCCACCCAGGTGCATTTGCCGGGCGTGGGTCAGCACCTCAAGGACCATTTCTCGGTGCGGCTGGTCGCGTCGGTCAAGAACGCCACCACGATCAACGAGCTGGCGCGTGTGCCACGCCTCTGGGGCCAGGCCTGGCAATGGCTGCGCGGCAAGCCCAATATTCTGCAGCTCAGCCCGTCCGTCGTGCACTGGTTCGCAGCCTCGCAGCCAGGGCTCGCGCGGCCCGATCTGCAAGGTGTGTTCTCCCCGGCCAGCTACCGCGAAGGCTATGTGGGCCAGCTCGATGTGTTCCCAGGCATGACCTGCGGCGTCTGGCAGCACCGGCCGCAGAGCATGGGCACGGTGCAGTTGGCCTCAAGCGATCCGCTGGCCGACCCGGTCGTGCAGCCGCGCTATCTGGACGACGAGGGCGACCGCCAGACCTTGATCCGAGGTGTGCGCCAGGCCCGGGCCTTGCTGCAGAGCCAGGCGCTCGCGCCCTACCGGGTGGACGAGGTCATGCCCGGGCCGCAGGTGCAGTCCGATGACGAGATCCTGGACTTTATCTACCGCTACGGTGTCTCGTCCTACCACCTCAACGGCACGGCGCGCATGGGGCCCCGCCCCGAGGCAGGTGCCGTCGTCGATGCCCAGCTGCGCGTGCATGGGCTGCAGGGGCTGCGGGTGATCGATGCCTCGGTGATGCCCGAGATCACCTCGGCCAACACCTGCGCGGCCACGATGATGATTGGCGAGAAGGGCGCCGACCTGCTGCGCCGCGCGGGCTAGGCAGCCGGCCCGCCTTCCAGCACTAGCAGCGGGCCGAGCGCCATTAGCGCTTTTTGTGCGCCCGCATGTCCAGCACCTGGGGCAGGCTGCGCACATCCTGGCCTGCCGCCAAGATCCGGTGCTTCTGGATCTTTTGCGTGCCGGTGGTGGGGATCTCATCGGTGAACCACCACCAGCCGGGCACCTTGTAGTAGGCCATCTCTTGCTGGCAGAACGCAAACAGCTCCTGGCAGATGGCGGTGCCGGGCGCCACGCCGTCCGTCAGCACAATGCTGGCCAGCACCTCCTCTTCGCGGATGTCATCGGGCGCGGCCAGCACGGCCACCTGGTGCACCTTGGGGTGGGACAGCAGCACGGCTTCCACCTCGGCCGCGGCAATGTTCTCGCCGGAGCGGCGGATGATGTTCTTGCGCCGGTCCATGAAGTGCAGCAGGCCATCGGGGTCCTGCAGCACCACATCCCCGGTGTGGAACCAGCCGCCTTCCCAGGCCTTGGCGGTGGCCTCGGGGTTGTCCAGGTACTCGCTGAAAAAATGCTTGCGCGGGGTCTCGGCCGAGTAGCGCACCAGCATCTCGCCAGGCGTGCCGGGCGGCACCGGCTGGCCGCTCTCATCGGCCACCAGTACCTCGAGCCCCGGCGCACCACGGCCAAAGGAGCGTGTGCCTACCTGGCGGTCGTCGCCATGGTCAGAGATGGTGCGCACCACCTCGGTCATGCCCCACAGCTCGATCAGCGGAAAGCCAAAGCGCTGCTCGAAGGCGGCATGCAGCTGCGGCTCCACCCCTGCGCCATAGCCAAAGCGCACGCAGTGCTGCTTTTCCCAGTCGGACGGCGGCTGCTTGAGCAAGAGCGGAATGATCACGCCCAGGTAGTGGACGATGGTGGCGCGGCTGCTGGCAACCTCTTCCCACCAGCGGCTGGGCTGAAAGCGGTCGGTCTGGACCTGGCAGCCGCCGGTGAGCAGCAGGCAGTAGAACGACAGGATGGATGCGTTGACATGGAACAGCGGCAGCGGGTTGAACAGGCGCTCGCGGCCTTCCTGGATCGACACATGGCCGGGGTGGGATGCATACCACTTGCCAGCGGCCAGTTCATAGGCATGCGAGAGCACACAGCCCTTGGGCTGGCCGGTGGTGCCCGAGGTGTAGAGGATGCTTGCTGGCGTGTCGGCGCTCAGGCTGCCCGAGGGCTGCGAGCGGGCCGGCGGCAGCGTGATCGCACTGCCATCTTGTGGATCGGTGCAGACCAGGGCCGGCTGGTTGCGCGTGTCCTGCAGGGACTGCTGCAGTGCCTCCAGCCGCTCGGGCAGGCAGACGACCAGGTCCAGCTGTGCATGGTCGATCAGGTAGTTCAGCTCGCGGCGCTTGTAGTCGGGGTTGATGGGCACACAGCAGATGCCCAGGCTGTTCATCGCCAGCTTGTGCCAGAGGTGCTCGGGCCGGCTTTCCAGAAACAGCCCCACGCGGTGGCCCACGCCATAGCCCGCGGCCTGGTAGCGGGCCTGCAGCCGCGCGATATGGGCGCCGGCCTGCGTGTAGCTGAACTCGCAGCCCTCGGGCAGGTAGCTGCGCTTGGGATTGGCCGGCACCGCCAGCAGGCTGTGCTCGGGGTAGCGCGCAATGGCGGCCTGCAAGGCCTGGCCGATGGTGGTGTGGTCGGTGATGGCGATCATGTCGGAGGACTTCAAAGCAGGGTCAGGGCCGGATCAAGGGCGACGGAATGGGGTCGATCTGCTGGTCCAGCGCGGCCTGCTTTTCGACCTCCAGGCTGCGCAGAAAGGCGGCGCGCTGCTGCAGGTGCATCCAGTAGTGCTGGGTGGCCGGCCCCCATTGCGAGGACATGCCCAGGTAGTCCGACAGCATCAGCGCATAGCCCACGGCCACATCGGCCGCGGTAAAACGGCCTGCGCAGAGGTAGGGCAGTTCGGCTGGCATGGCCTGGGCGGCGGTCTCCAGCGCGCGCAGCCGGCCCAGAAACCAGCGCGCATAGTCTTCTGCGACCTGGGGCTGGCGCCGCACGGCAGGCTCAAAGAACTGGTAGCGCAGCACCAGGGTCTGCGGAAAGGTCAAGGTCGTATCGGACATGTACAGCCAGTTCAGGTAGCTGCCATAGGCGGGGTCGCTGGGCTGCACGTCCAGGCGCTGCGCCGGGTCGCGGCTGGCCAGGTACTGGCAGATGGCGGACGACTCGGTCATGCGCGTGTCGCCGTCGATCAGCAAGGGCACGGTGCCCAGGGGGTTGAGTGCCAGGTAGTGCTTGGCCAGTGCGCGGGGCGGAAAGGGCAGCATCTGCAGCTGGTAGGGCAGGCCAAGCTCTTCCAGCATCCATAGCGCGCGGAACGAGCGCGCGCTCACACAGTGGTACAGCTCGATCACGGCAAGTCTCCATCCGATGTTGTGCCGCCATCTTGGCACGAATGGATGTACGTGGCTGCCCTGCAGGTGTCAGCCAGGTTGCAAATCGGGCCGGTCTCAGGCCAGCATCGGCTGCGCCTCAGGCCGGCGGCCGGGTGCTCTTGCGGTATTCGGCCGGGGACATGCCCATCCAGGTGCGAAAGGCCCGGATAAAGCTCTTGTCGTTGCTGAAGCCTGCCAACTGCGCGATCTGCTTGATGGGCCGGTTGCTGCGGTGCAGCAGAGTCAGCGAGCGTTCGCGCCGCACCTCGTCCTTCAGGGCCTGCAGCGATGCGCCCTCGTCCTTGAGCTGGCGGTGCAGGGTGCGCAGTGACAGGTGCAGCTTGGCCGAGAGGCTGTCGGCGCTGTGCATCGCCGAGGGATCGGCCGCCAGCAGCTGGCGCACGCGCTGCACCATCAGCCGGTCGCGCCGGTAGGGGCGCACGGTCAGCGGCAGCGCGCGCTGCAGCATGCGCTGCAAGGCCGCCTCATCGCGGGCAATCGGCAAGGCTAGATAACGCGCATCAAACTGCATGCGCGTGACCGGCGCGCCAAACTGCACATCGCCGGGGAAGAGCAGCGCATACACATCGGCATGGGCGGGGGCCTCGAACGGAAAACTCACCTTGAACAGCGGCAGCGACGAGTCGACAAACCAGCTCGACAGCCCATGCATATTGCGCAGCATGGACACGAGGCAAAACTCGCGCAGCTCGCCCAGGCCCGTGTGCTCGATGATCTCGACCGTGGCCGTCTCGCCCTGCACCTGCAGGCTGAGCGCCAGGTCATCGGTGAGCAGGCCGTGGTGGCGGCACCAGCGCTTGAGCGCCACCCCCAGGTTGGGGCTGGTGAGCGAGGCGCGTGCCAGCATGCCATAGCTGCCCCAGGGCAGGCGCCGGCTGAACCAGCCCAGCGCCTCGTCATCCAGCTCCTGCATCGCCGCATCCGAGAGCGTTTCAAACTGCAGTGCGGTGATGCCGGGGCCGTCCTTTTCAACCGCCAAGGGATCGATTTGCGCCAACTGCAGCGCTCGGTCCGCACTCAGCCCCCGGTGCTGGTAGGCCCGCGCGATGGCCCGGACAAAGGCCATGGGCGTAACGGCGGGATGGTGCACGACGGCAGAGGAGGGCAGCGGTTTGGGCATGGAGGGTGGGGTTTAAAAAGCGCCAAGCATGGCCATTGTACTGGCGACATTTGCAACCATCCTGCCATCATTTGCGCGGCACGCTCGCGTATCCTGAAAGACAAGGAACAGGGCCGCCGACCCGGCTGGTTGGGCGGCGGACAGGAGACACCATGAGCGAGACCAGATTGACCAGCAGCTATGCACGGGGCGCCAGCGAGCCGCGCCTGCTCAACAAGACCATCGGCCAGCAGCTGAGCGAGACAGCAGCGCGCTTTGGCGCGCGCCATGCGCTCATCAGCCGCCACCAGGGCCTGCGCCTCACTTACCAGCAACTGCTGGAGCAATCGCAGCAACTGGCCAGCGCCTTGCTGCGCGCCGGCATTGCCAAGGGTGACCGGGTGGGGATCTGGTCGCACAACAATGTGGAATGGGTGCTGCTGCAGCTGGCCACCGCCCATGTCGGCATCATCCTCGTCAACATCAACCCGGCCTACCGCACCTCCGAGCTGGCCTATGCGCTCAACAAGGTGCAGTGCAAGGCGCTGTTTGTGATGGAGCGCTTCAAGACCAGCGATTACCTGGGTATGGTGCGCGCGCTGGCGCCTGAGCTGGAGACGCAAGCCAGCGCTGCGCTGCAGATTGAGGCCTTGCCCGATTTGCGCCTGGTGGTCTGGATCGATGTCGCAGGCCAGGGCCAGGAGCAGGCAGGCATGCAGCGCTTCTCGCGCTTTATCGCCAGCGGTGATGCGGCCGACCCGCAGGTCGCGCAGATAGGGGCCAGCTTGACGCCCTACGACCCGATCAATATCCAGTTCACCAGTGGCACCACAGGCTTTCCCAAGGGCGCCACCTTGACCCACCGCAATATCGTCAACAACGGCTATTTCATTGGCGAGGCGATGCGGCTCTCGGAAGAAGACCGGCTCTGCATTCCCGTGCCGCTCTACCACTGCTTTGGCATGGTGCTGGGCAATATGGCCTGCATGACGCATGGCGCGGCCATGGTCTACCCCAATGACGGCTTTGATGCGCTGACGGTGCTGGAGACGGTGCAGGCCGAGCGCTGCACCGGCCTGCATGGCGTGCCCACGATGTTCATTGCCGAGCTGGACCACCCACGTTTTGCCGAGTTCGACCTGTCGAGCCTGCGCACCGGCATCATGGCTGGCTCGCCCTGCCCGATCGAGGTGATGAAGCGCGTGGTCAGCCAGATGCATCTGTCCGAGATCACCATTGCCTACGGCATGACCGAGACCAGTCCGGTCAGCTGCCAAAGCTCGACCGACACGCCGCTGGACAAGCGCGTCTCCACCGTCGGCAAGGTGCATCCGCACCTGGAGGTCAAGATCGTCAGCCCCGAGACCGGCGAGACCGTGGCCCCCGGCCAATCGGGTGAGCTCTGCACGCGCGGTTATTCGGTCATGCATGGCTACTGGGGCGACGAGGCCAAGACGCGCGAGGCCATCGATGGCGATGGCTGGATGCACACCGGCGACCTGGCCACGATGGATGAAGAAGGCTATGTGAACATTGTCGGCCGCATCAAGGACATGGTGATCCGGGGCGGCGAGAACATCTACCCGCGCGAGATCGAGGAGTTTCTCTACACCCACCCGCAGGTGCAGGATGTGCAGGTGGTGGGCGTGCCCGACAGCCGCTTTGGCGAGGAGCTCTGTGCCTGGGTCATCGTCAAGGCCGGCCAAAGCCTGGATGCCGAGGCGCTGCGCAGCTACTGCAAGGGCCGGGTGGCCCATTACAAGGTGCCGCGCTACATCGAGTTTGTCGAGGCCTTCCCGATGACGGTGACCGGCAAGATCCAGAAGTTCAAGATCCGCGAGGCGATGATCGAATCGCTGAAGCTGGATGTGAGCAAGACGGCCTGAACCGCGCAGAGCGCCGCCATGCAGCACCCGCCTGAACGATCAATGCCCTTCCAGCTTGGCAGCTTGCTTGGCGGCGGCGCGGCGGGCCACTTCCAGGCGCTTGCGCAAGGTGATCTCGCTCAGGTCCAGCTCCTGGACCAGGCTGCGCAGCGATTCGTCGTTGATGCGGTTGTTGTGCCGCTCGGCGTAGATGGTGTGGCGCTCGACCTTGATGCAGTTGAGCCGCATCTCCAGCTCGGCCACATAGCGCAGGCGGCGCTCCTGCACCGCGTCGGGCGTGGCCAGGTCCTGCACCTCGGCGGTTTCGGGCGTGCGCTCCTCGTCCAGCAGGTCGATACGGTTGCGGTACTCGCGCGCAATCCGGCCTTCGATTTCATGCTGCTGGGCCTGCCATTCGGTGGGCTGCTGGGCGGCATCGTCGTCGCTCATCGCCAGGCTGTTGATCGCAGCGCGGCAGGCTGCAATGCGCGCCTGGCGCTCTTCGCGCACCGATTCGGGCTCGCTCACCGCCTGCACGCGGCGCAGCACCAGCGGCAGGCCGATGCTGCCGATCACCAGGGTGAACAAGATGGTGCCGGTGGCCAGAAAGATCAGCATGTCGCGTGCTGGAAACGGCTGGCCGTTGTTCAAGAGCAGCGGCACGGACAGCGCACCGGCCAAGGTGACCGCGCCTCGTATGCCCGCCAAGGTCGTGGCCAGGTTCAGCCACAGGTCGGGTTTTTTGACCAGCTTGCCGGCCTGGTGGGCCTTGTGCAGGCTGCGGCTGACGCCCAGCATCAGCCAGATCCAGCGCAGCGCCAAAAGTGCGATCGAGATGATGGCCACATAGCCCACCAGAATCCACCAGTCATGGCCGGCATCGCGCAAGGTTACGCCAATGATCGAGGGCAACTGCAGGCCCAGCAGCAGGAAGATCGCGCCGTTGAAGGCCGATTCCACCATCGCCCAGGTACCGGCGGTTTGCATGCGCTCGGAGATGTAGTCGGCGCGGTTCAGGTCGCCAAAATTCGTGGCCACGCCCGCGGCCACGGCGGCCAGAATGCCCGAGACACCAATCTTTTCGCCCAGCAGGTAGGCTGCAAAGGGCAGCAGCACCAAGAGCAGCACCATCTGCGTGGCGGCCACATCGCCCAGGCGGCGGGTGACGGTATCGCGCAGGTAGCTGAAACCCCAGCCCACCGCAGCGCCCACGCCCAGGCCACCCAGCGCAATCCACAGAAATTCCTGCGTGACCTGGGTCCAGGAGAACACACCGGTCAAGGTGGCGGCGATGGCAAATTTCAGCGCCACCAGGCCCGAGGCATCATTGAGCAGCGATTCGCCTTCGAGCACATGCATGGTGTGGGCCGGCATGCCCAGGTTGCGGGTGATGGCCGAGACGGCCACCGCATCGGTGGGCGATATCACGGCGGCCAGCGCAAAGGCCACGGTCAGCGGGATCTCCGGGATCATCCAGTGGATCAGGTAGCCCAGGCCAATCACGGTAAAAAGCACCAGGCCAAAGGCCAGCCGCAAAATAGGGCGGTACAGCGCAAAGAACTCGCGCTTGGGAATGCGCCAGCCGTCGGCAAACAGCAGCGGCGGAATGAACAGCAGCATGAACAGGCCGGGGTCGAAATCGATATGCAGGCCTTTTTGTGGCCAGGACAGCGCCGCGCCCAGCATGATCTGGATCAGCGGCAGCGGTATGGCCCGGATGTAGCGCGCAATGATGCCGGTGACGGCACCGATCATCAGGACGAGCAGGACGGTTTCGACGGTGTGCATGGTGCGGATTCGTTTGGCAGCAGACTATTTTTAAAGAAAACGCGTTTCTGAACGGAACGCTAGAACATTGAAGAGGACAAGCATGAGCAAACTCGCAACCCAGCTGAATGCCCGGTCGGCAGATTTTCAGACCAATGCGCAAGCCATGCGCAGCATTGTGGAGGACCTGCGCGCCCAGTCTGCCAAGGTGGCGCAAGGCGGTGGTGAAGCCGCCCGTGCCAAGCACCTGGGCCGGGGCAAGCTGCTGCCGCGTGACCGCGTGCAGATGCTGCTGGACCCGGGCACGCCCTTTTTGGAGCTGGCACCGCTGGCTGCGCTGAACATGTACAACAACGATGCACCCGGTGCGGGCCTGATCGCCGGCGTGGGCCGCGTCAGTGGGGTGGACTGCATGATCGTGTGCAATGATGCCACGGTCAAAGGCGGCACCTACTACCCGATGACGGTAAAAAAACATTTGCGCGCCCAGGAAGTGGCAGCGCAAAACCGACTGCCCTGCATTTACCTGGTTGATTCGGGCGGCGCCAACCTGCCCAACCAGGACGAGGTCTTCCCCGACCGCGAGCACTTTGGCCGCATCTTCTACAACCAGGCCAATATGTCGGCCCAGGGCATTGCGCAGATCGCCGTGGTCATGGGTTCCTGCACCGCTGGCGGCGCCTATGTGCCGGCGATGAGCGACGAGTCCATCATCGTGAAGAACCAGGGCACGATCTTTTTGGGTGGCCCACCGCTGGTGAAGGCTGCGACCGGCGAGGTGGTGAGTGCCGAAGACCTGGGCGGCGGCGATGTGCACACGCGTCTGTCGGGCGTGGCCGACCACCTGGCTGACAACGACACCCATGCACTGGCCCTGGCGCGCAAGGCCGTGAGCCACCTGAACAAGGCCAAGCAGCCCCATGCCGCCGACAAGGCGCCGCAGGCACCGGCCTACCCGGCCGATGAGCTGTATGGCGTGATCCCGGTCGATACGCGCAAGCCCTTTGATGTGCGCGAAATCATCGCCCGCATTGTCGATGGCAGCGATTTTGACGAGTTCAAGGCCCGTTTTGGCGCGACCCTGGTCTGCGGCTTTGCCCGGGTCGAGGGCATGGAGGTGGGCATCATCGCCAACAACGGCATTCTGTTCAGCGAGTCGGCTGTCAAGGGCGCGCACTTCATCGAGCTGTGCTGCCAGCGTAAGATCCCGCTGGTCTTTTTGCAGAACATCACCGGCTTCATGGTCGGCCGCAAGTACGAGAACGAGGGCATTGCCCGCCACGGCGCCAAGCTGGTGACGGCGGTGGCGACGGCCAGCGTGCCCAAGTTCACCATCATCATCGGCGGCAGCTTTGGCGCCGGCAACTACGGCATGTGTGGCCGCGCCTACAGCCCACGCTTTTTGTGGATGTGGCCGAACGCGCGCATCAGCGTGATGGGCGGCGAGCAGGCGGCCAGCGTGCTGGCCACGGTCAAGCGCGATGGCATCGAAGGCCGGGGCGGCGCCTGGACGGCGGAGGAGGAGGAGGCCTTTAAGGCGCCCATCCGCCAGCAGTACGAGGACCAGGGCCACCCTTACTACGCCTCGGCACGGCTGTGGGATGACGGCGTCATCGACCCGGCCGATACCCGCCGCGTGCTGGCGCTGGGCCTGGCGGCCACGCGCAATGCACCGATCGAAGATACCAATTTTGGCGTCTTCCGCATGTAAGGCTCTGAGACAGAGAGGACACCATGAAAAGTACATTTCTGACCGTCGAAGCCGCTGGACCGGTGGCCACCATCACCCTGACCCAGCCCGATGTGCGCAATGCCTTCAGCGATGAGGTGATTGCCGACATCACCCGCGCCTTCAGCTGGGTGGGTGCGCAGGCCCAGGTCCGCGCCGTGGTGCTGGCCGCCGAAGGCCCGGCCTTCTGCGCTGGCGCCAACCTGAACTGGATGCGCGCGATGGCCGATTACACCCGCGAGGAAAACCTGGTCGACGCGGGCAAGCTCGCCGAGATGCTGCGCGTCATTTACACCTGCCCCAAGCCGACGATTGCGCGGGTGCAGGGCGATGTCTACGCCGGTGGCATGGGCCTGGTGGCCTGCTGCGACATGGCGGTGGCGGCCAGCCACGCCGGTTTTTGCCTCAGCGAGGTGAAGATCGGCCTGATCCCGGCCACGATCAGCCCCTATGTGATCCGCGCGATGGGCCCGCGTGCGGCGCACCGCTACTTTCTGACCGGTGAGCGCTTTGACGCCGCCGAAGCGTTACGCACCGGCTTTGTGCACCAGGTGGTGGAGGCTGAGGCGCTGGACAGCGCCGTGGACGGCCTGCTGAAGCACCTGCTGAGCGCCAGCCCGGCCGCGGTACAGGCCTGCAAAAAGCTGGTGCTCGATGTGGCCGGCCGTGAGGTGGACGAAGCGCTGATCGCCGAGACCGTGGCCGGCATCGCCGATATCCGCGCCAGCGCCGAAGGCAAGGAAGGCGTGCAGGCCTTCTTGAACAAACGCAAACCCAGCTGGCTGGGAGGCTGATGCAGCCCTAAAGCGGCCTTGGATGGCAGACAGCAAGCGGGCATTGGCGCTATAAACAGCGCGTTTGCTGACTGGCACTGAGGAGCACCACCATGGATATCTGGAACACCATCGTCAACTGGCTGCACGGCATGGGCCTGCATCTGGACAAGGACACCGCACACACGGTGGGGCAGGCGGCCGACCAGGTCGGCCAGGTGGCCGGCCAGATGGGCCAGGCCATGGCGCAGTGGGACTGGGGCCAGCTGATGGCGCTGGCAGCTGCGCTCGGTTGGGCCAGTGGCTTTCGGCTGTATGCGGTGGTGTTTGTGACGGGCATGCTGGGCGCCACCGGCGTGCTGCAGCTGCCCGGTGGGCTGACGGTGCTGCAGCAGCCGGTGATCCTGTTCATCAGTGGCGCGCTGCTGTTTGTCGAGTTCTTTGCCGACAAGATCCCCGGCGTGGATTCGGTCTGGGATGTGGTGCAAAGCGTGGTGCGGGTGCCAGCGGGTGCGGCCTTGGCGGCCAGCGTGTTTGGCACCGACAACGCGACGATGGCGACAGCGGCGGCCCTGATGGGCGGCACCTTGGCGCTGAGCAGCCAGGTGGCCAAGACCACGACGCGCGCGGCCATCAACACCAGCCCGGAGCCGTTCTCCAACTGGGGCGCGAGCCTGGTCGAAGACGGGGTCTCGATAGGTGCGGTGTGGCTGGCCATCCACCACCCGCTGGTGTTTGCGCTGGCGCTGGCCGTGGTGCTGGTGCTGATGTGGGTGATGACCTGGGTGTTGTGGAAGTTTTTGCGGGCCGTGGTGCGCCGGATTCGCCGGTGGCTGGGCCATGAAGAGCCGGTGGCCTTGGCCGCCACGGGCGCGGATCACCAACGATATTGACCGGGGGCTTGCGAAGGCGGGCTGGGGTCAGGGAAGAAGACTGAGGAGATTGTTCTATGTTCTCGAAAATTTTGATCGCCAACCGTGGTGAGATTGCCTGCCGCGTCGCCGCTACCGCCCGCCGCATGGGCGTCAAGACCGTGGCCGTCTACTCCGACGCGGACGCCCATGCCAAGCATGTGGCCGCCTGCGACGAGTCCGTGCATATCGGTGGAAGCGCCCCCAAGGACAGCTACCTGCGCTGGGAACGCATCATCGAGGCGGCCAAGGCCACCGGCGCGCAAGCCATCCACCCCGGCTACGGTTTCTTGAGCGAGAACGAAGACTTTGCCGTCGCCTGCGCCGCTGCGGGCCTGGTGTTCATCGGCCCGCCGGCCAATGCCATCCGCGCGATGGGCCTGAAGGCCGAATCTAAACAGCTGATGGAAAAGGCCGGCGTGCCGCTGGTGCCCGGCTACCACGGCGCGGGCCAGGACCCGGCCATGCTGCACGCGGAGGCCGACCGCATCGGTTACCCGGTGCTGATCAAGGCCAGCGCCGGCGGCGGTGGCAAGGGCATGCGCCTGGTGGAAAAGAGCGAAGACTTTGCTGCCGCGCTGGAGTCCTGTAAGCGCGAGGCCATCAACAGCTTCAGCAACGATGCGGTGCTGATCGAGAAATATGTGCTGCGCCCCCGCCATATCGAGATCCAGGTGTTTGGCGACACGCAAGGCAACTGCGTGTATCTCTTCGAGCGCGACTGCTCGGTGCAGCGCCGCCACCAGAAGGTGCTGGAAGAAGCCCCAGCGCCGGGCATGACCGCCGCGCTGCGCCAGCAGATGGGCGAGGCGGCGGTGGCCGCTGCCAAGGCCGTGGGCTATGTGGGCGCGGGCACGGTGGAATTCATCGTCGAGCAGCCCGGCGGCTACGACCAGCCCGAGGCGATGAAGTTCTACTTCATGGAGATGAACACGCGCCTGCAGGTGGAGCACCCGGTGACCGAGGCCATCACCGGCGAAGACCTGGTGCAGTGGCAATTGCTGGTGGCCAATGGCCAGCCGCTGCCCAAGCAGCAGGCCGAGCTCAAGATCAGCGGCCACGCGATCGAAGCGCGCATCTGCGCCGAGAACCCGGACAACAACTTCCTGCCCGCCACCGGCACCTTGCATGTCTACCGCAAGCCCGACTGCAGCAGTTTTGCAATCAGCGAGGTGCGCATTGACGATGGCGTGCGCGAAGGCGATGCCATCAGCCCCTTCTACGACAGCATGATTGCCAAGCTTATCGTCCACGGCGCAGACCGCGCCCAGGCGCTGGCGCGGCTGGATGCGGCGCTGGCTGCGGTGCGCATTGTCGGCCTGCAGACCAATGTGCAGTTCCTGCGCCATATCCTGGCCACGCCCTCGTTTGGCCAGGCCAAGCTCGATACGGCGCTGATCCAGCGCGAAGAGGCACGGCTCTTCAAGCAGCGCGGCCTGGGCCTGGACACCGCTGCGGCCGCTGCCGTGGTGGCCGAGCTGCTGCAGGAGCGCGCAACCGAGAGCCACGACCCCTTCAGCCGCCGCGATGGCTGGCAATCGCATGGCGTGACCGAGCGGCGCTTTGACTTTGAGTTTGGCGGCGACAAGTTGCAGGCGGCGTTGCGCTATGAGGCCGCTGGCCTGGTGCTGACGGTGGGCGATGCCACGGGCCCGCTGCAGTTCAGTCCCAACGGCGAGCTGGTGGAGCTGCAGTTCAACGGCCAGCGCGACCAGGTGCAGACCTGGCAGCAGGGCGAGGTGGTGCATGTGTTCGCACCACGCGGCGCGGCCGAGATCACCGCCATTGATGCGCTGGCCCATGCCGGTGACGCTGGCAGCGAAGGCGGGCGCCTGACGGCCCCGATGCCGGGCAAGGTGGTGTCGTTTGCGGTCAAGGCCGGTGACAAGGTCAGCAAGGGCCAGCCGTTGGCGGTGATGGAGGCGATGAAGATGGAGCACACCATTGCCGCCCCGGCCGATGGCGAGGTGCTGGAGCTGCTGTTTACGCCCGGTGACCAGGTCACCGAAGGCGCAGAACTGCTGAAGTTGCAGGTCGCTGCGTCCTAAAGGGTGCCGCTGCGCTGTCTGTGACGGCGCGGCACCCTTTTCTGTGCTGAAATGCCGGCCATGAAAATTCTCGTCTACACCGACAGCGACGACCTGCAGCACTGGCTGGATGCGATTCGCCTGCACCTCCCCCAGGCCGAGGCTCGTGGCTGGACGCCCGGCATGGTGCAGGCCGATTACGCGCTGGTCTGGAAGCCGCCGCAGCAGCTGTTCGACGAGCAAGGCGCGGGCCTCAAGGCGATCTTCAACATGGGCGCTGGCGTCGATGCGCTGTTTGCGCGCCAGCTGCCCGCCGGTGTGCCGGTGCTGCGTCTGGAAGACGCCGGCATGGCCGTGCAGATGGCCGAGTATGTCTGCCATGCGGTGATCGACCATTTCCGTGACCTGGCGCCGTACCGGGCCCAGCAAAGCGCGGGCGTCTGGGCACAGCAGCCCTTGCGTTTGCGCAGCGATTTTCCCGTCGGCGTGATGGGCCTGGGTGTGCTGGGCGAGCGCGTGGCCCAGGCGGTGGCGCAGTTTGATTTTCCGGTGCGCGGCTGGAGCCGCTCGCCCAAGCAGATCGCCGGTGTGCAGTGTTTTGCCGGCAGCGCGCAGCTGCCGGACTTTCTGCGTGCCACGCGTATCCTCGTCAACCTGCTGCCGCTAACGGCGCAGACCGAGAACATCATCAATGCCGGCCTGCTGGCGCAGCTGCAGCCGGGCGCCTATGTGATCAATGTGGCGCGCGGCGCGCACCTGGTCGACGCCGACCTGCTGGCCGCGCTGGACAGCGGCCAGGTGGCAGGCGCCACCTTGGATGTGTTTCGCACCGAGCCCCTTCCCGCCGAGCACCCGTTCTGGCAGCAGCCGCAGATCCGCATCACGCCGCACAGCTCCGCCCGCACCTTGCCCGAAGAGACCTTGCAGCAGATCCTGCACAAGCTGCGGGCCTTTGCTGCCGGAGAGAAGCCTGGCGGCATGGTCTATGCCGATCGCGGATACTGATTCCGCCCCCCGTTTTTAAGAAATACCCCAGGAGACGCCCCATGGCCCGCTACCCCCAACGTGTCCAATTGATTGATGTCGGCCCGCGCGATGGCCTGCAGAACGAGAAATCGCCGGTGCCGGCTGCCGTCAAGATCGAGCTCACCCACCGCCTGCAGGATGCGGGCCTGACCGAGATCGAGGTGACCAGCTTTGTCAGCCCCAAGTGGGTGCCGCAGATGGGCGACAACGCCGAGGTGATGGCGGGGCTGGCGCGCAAGGCCGGGGTGCGCTATTCGGTGCTGACCCCGAACATGAAGGGCTATGAAGCGGCCGTGGCCTCCCAGCCCGATGAGATCGTGGTGTTTGGCGCGGCCAGCGAAGCCTTCAGCCAGCGCAATATCAACTGCTCGATTGCCGAGAGCATCGAGCGCTTTGCGCCGGTGGTGGAAGCGGCCAAGGCCGCCGGCATTGCGGTGCGTGGCGCGATGAGCTGCACCGTGGGCTGCCCGTATGAGGGCGAGATTGCGCCTTCGCGCGTGGCCTACCTCGCCGAGCTGATGAAGGGCATTGGCGTCGAGCGCGTCGATGTCGCCGACACCATCGGCGTGGGCACGCCGATCAAGGTGCAAAAGGCGCTGGAAGCGACCTTGCAGTATTTCAACCTGGACCAGGTGAGCGGGCATTTCCACGACACCTATGGCCAGGCGCTGCCCAATACGCTCGCGTCGCTGGAGCTGGGTATCTGGAACTTCCAGTCATCCATCGCCGGTCTGGGCGGCTGCCCCTATGCCAAGGGCGCGACCGGCAATGTCGCCACCGAAGACCTGGTCTACATGCTGCATGGCATGGGCATCGAGACCGGCATTGACCTGGACAAGCTGGTCGATGCGGGCATCTACATCAGCGACTTTTTGCAGCGCAAGCCCAATTCGCGCGTGGCCGTAGCGCTGATGAACAAGCGCGCGGGTTGATCGCCCAGCGCGGGCTCGCGAATGCCCGCTGCGCTGCAGCGGAGCCTGCTAAACGGCACAATCGTCGCTTAACAAGGAGTTGAACCATGTGTGGAGCGGAGTTGCTGAGCCTGCCCGAAGGGGTGCAGCGGGTAGCCAGGGTGCTGCAGGACAAGGGCCATCCGCATGGGCCGCAGATGCTGGAAGTCTCGGCGCGCACGGCCCAGGAGGCGGCCGATGCGCTGGGTATTGCGCTGGGCCAGATTGCCAAGAGCATTATTTTTCGCCGCAAGAGCGATGACGCCTGCGTGCTGGTCATCACCTCGGGCGACTGCCGCGTGGACGAGGCCAAGGTGGCGGCGCTGGTCGGCCCGGTGGGCCGCGCGGATGCGGAGTTTGTCAAGGGCCGTACCGGCTTTGCAATTGGCGGTGTATCGCCCGTCGGCCATGTGAGCCAGCCCGTTACGCTGATTGACCGCGAGCTGTTCCGTTTTGAACAGATCTGGGCAGCGGCCGGCCACCCCAATGGCGTGTTTGCGCTGGCCCCGGCCGATCTGGAAGCGCTGACCGGCGCGCCGGTGGCCGATGTGGTCAAGGAGGCGGCATGACGGAACAAATGGATAAGCCGGTGGAGCTGCCTGTGGCCTCGCCCGCGCCGCTGGCAGCCCGCACCAAGCAGGTGCGGGTGACTGGCGCCTTTGCCGCCGATTACAACGATGTCGTGCCATCGCCCTGCGTGTCGCTGTGCAAGATGAATGCGGACCGCAGCCACTGCATCGGCTGCTACCGCTCGATCGATGAGATCCGTGCCTGGTCCAAGGCTGACACCGCAGAGCGCCAGCAGATCTGGCTGCAGGCGCTGGGCCGTGCGGGCCTGGGCAGCAATGGCCGGCCACTGGTGCCGACGCCCTAACAGGAGCCGGGTATGAAAAGCATCGATTTCTACCTGGACTTTGTCTCTCCCTACGCCTGGCTGGCTTTCCATGCGCTGCCGCAGGCGTTGCAGGGCCATAGCGTGCATGTGCGCTACCGGCCCGTCTTGCTGGGGGCGCTGCTGCAGCAGCATGCCAACCCGGGGCCAGCCGGCATTGCCGGCAAGCGCGAATGGACCTACCGCCATGCCAGCTGGCTGGGCCACAGCCTGGGCTGTGGGCTGCAGATGCCCGCCCAGCACCCCTTCAACCCCTTGCCCTTGCTGCGCCTGGCCTTGCGCACGGGCCAGGGCGGCTGCATCAACCGCTTCACGGCCGATGCCATCTTTCGCCATGTCTGGCTGGGTGGCGCCGATGCGCTCGATGCCCAGCGCCTGCCGGCCTTGGAGCAAGCCCTGGCTGAGCAGCTGCGCCATGGCGACGCGGCCGAGCAGGAGGCCAAGCGGGCCTTGCGCAGCAATACCGATGCGGCGGCCGCAGCCGGCGTGTTTGGCGTGCCCAGCATGGTGCTGGACGGCAAGCTGTTCTGGGGCCTGGATGGGCTGCCGATGCTGAGCGCCTACCTGAATGGCGACGCCTGGTTTGCCGATGGCCAATGGGATGCGGCAGCAGACCGCCCCTCCGGTTTGGCCAAGCGCTGATTTCCGGCTTCTGCGCTGCTGAAAATGCCCCTTCCAGCGGTTTTGCCCGCCCTGGGACTTTCCCTTGGTCGCTGCTGCAGTGCAGCGATATTCCGCATCGCAAAACGCTTTGTGCGGGTTGCGCTGGATTTTGTCAGCGAATTGTCAGCAGATTGCAAGCTTGTGTTGGAAAACCGTCAGACTTGGGTCAGCGCTTGCTTGAAGAATGCAGTGTCCGCCAAACAAAAGAGCGGCAACACTACAAGGAGACAACAGCATGGCAACCAGTGCAGCAGCACGGCCGATGACCAAGGAGGAGCGCAAGGTCATCTTCGCCTCGTCACTCGGCACCGTTTTTGAGTGGTACGACTTCTATCTCTACGGCTCGCTGGCGGCCATCATCGCCAAACAGTTCTTCTCCGGACTGGACCCAACCTCCGCCTTCATCTTTGCGCTGCTGGCCTTTGCTGCCGGCTTTATCGTGCGCCCCTTCGGCGCGCTGGTGTTTGGCCGGCTGGGCGACATGATCGGGCGCAAGTACACGTTCCTGGTCACCATCTTGCTGATGGGCGCATCGACCTTCATCGTAGGTATCTTGCCCAACTACGCCAGCATTGGCGTGGCAGCGCCCATCATCCTGATCGTACTGCGCATGCTGCAAGGTCTGGCCTTGGGTGGTGAATACGGCGGTGCGGCCACCTATGTGGCCGAGCATGCGCCGCATGGCAAGCGCGGTGCCTACACCTCCTGGATCCAGACTACGGCGACCCTGGGCCTGTTCCTGTCGCTGCTGGTGATTCTGGGCACGCGTACCGCCATGGGCGAGCCTGCCTTCAATGACTGGGGCTGGCGCATTCCGTTCCTGGTGTCGATTCTGCTGTTGGGCGTGTCGGTGTGGATCCGCATGACCTTGTCCGAGTCGCCTGCGTTCCAGCGCATGAAGGCCGAAGGCAAAACCTCCAAGGCACCGCTGCGCGAATCGTTTGGCCAGTGGAAGAACCTGAAGATCGTGATCCTCGCGCTGATCGGCCTGACCGCTGGCCAGGCCGTGGTCTGGTACACCGGCCAGTTCTATGCGCTGTTCTTCCTGACCCAGCAGCTCAAGGTCGATGCCGTCAGTGCCAATCTGATGATTGCCGTGGCCCTGCTGATCGCCACCCCGTTCTTCGTGATCTTTGGTGCACTGTCCGACAAGATCGGCCGCAAGCCCATCATCATGGCCGGCTGCCTGCTGGCCGTGCTGACCTACTTCCCCGTGTTCAAGATGCTGACCGAAGCGGCCAACCCCGATCTGGCAGCGGCGCAAGCCAAGAACAAGGTCGTGGTCGTGGCCAACCCGGCCGAGTGCTCCTTCCAGTTTAACCCGACGGGCACCTCCAAGTTCACCAGCTCCTGCGACGTGGCCAAGCAACTGCTGGCGGCCAATTCGGTGAGCTATGAAACCGAGGCGGCGCCTGCCGGCACGACGGCCATCATCAAGATCGGCAACGACACCATCCCCAGCTACTCGGCTGCGGGCCTCAGTGGCGACGATCTGAAGGCCAAGGACGGTGCGTTCAAGAAGGCTGTCGCCGAGACCCTGGCCAAGGACGGCTACCCAGCCAAGGCCGACCCCGCCAAGACCAACAAGGTCTTGACTGTGGTGCTGCTGACCTACCTGGTGCTGCTGGTGACCATGGTGTACGGACCGATTGCCGCGATGCTGGTGGAAATGTTCCCGACCCGCATCCGCTACACCTCCATGTCGCTGCCCTATCACATCGGCAATGGGTGGTTCGGTGGTCTGCTGCCCACGACGGCCTTCGCGATCGTCGCGCAGACCGGCAACATGTACAACGGCTTGTGGTACCCCATCATCATCGCCGGTATCACCTTCGTGATCGGTACATTGTTCGTGCGTGAAACCAAGGATGTGGATATTTACGCGAACGACTGAACCGCATGACTGCGAGATGGCCCCGGGTATGCAGATGGCCTGATACCCCTGGCCTTCACCTCCCAACAGCACCTTCGGGTGCTGTTTTTTTCTGGGCGGTTTGGTATCTCATGGTTAATACCAGGGTGTGTCACATAAGTGTGGTAGCGATGCGTCACTCTCGCAAAAACTGCAAGATATTCAGCGCGTTTTCCGGAGTCTGCCGCCTAGAATTAACATTATGTGACGGGCTGAAACCTGCCCCGTGCGGACCCCAACAGCACCGTCCAACCATTTTTAATGACTACATCCCCGAGGACACTATGCGTTCACTGAATCGTTTGATGATTGCCACCTTGGCCGTTGCTGGCTCTACTGCTGCACTGGCTCAAAGCAGCGTGCAGGTTTATGGCCGTGTGAACACCTCGGTGGAACGCCAGAAGGTGGGCGATGTCTCCACCACCGGTTTGTTCAACAACGCATCGCGTATCGGTTTCCGTGGCACGGAAGACCTGGGTGGCGGCCTGAAGGCTGGCTTCGTGCTGGAATCGGGTTTCAACTCGGACGACGGCTCGGGCACCGGCTCCGCTGGTGGCCTGACCTTCCGCCGCCAAAGCGAAGTGAACCTGGCGGGCAACTTCGGTATGCTGCGTCTGGGTACCTTCACCGCTGAGTCCTACTATGCAGTGGCTGACTACGGCGTGCTGGACCAGCCTAACCACGACACTGGTTCGCTGTCGGACGCGCTGTACAGCTACGTGATGCGCGACTCCAACAAGATCGCCTACCGCACTCCCGTGTTCCTGGGCGGCCTGACCATTGAAGGCGCTGCCTCGTTCCACGAAAAGGCTGCTGGCACCAACGACAAGCACGGCTACGACCTGGCTGCCAACTGGGAAAGCGGTCCTCTGGCCCTGGGTGCAGGCTTCACCAAGGTCGGTGGCGACAAGCAACTGGGCCTGCGCGCGCACTACACCATCAACGCCTTCCAACTGGGCGCTTACTACCAACGCTCTGACGAAGAGCTGCGCGGCAAGCGCAATGCAGCGCGCGTGACCGGTATGTACACCATGGGCGCTTCCGAGTTTGTCGCTGGCTTCGGCTGGGCTGGCAAGTGGGACGACGTCAGCAACAGCGGCGCACGCCAGCTGATCCTGGGCTACAACTACAACCTGAGCAAGCGCTCCAAGCTGTACGCTGGCTACACCAAGGTCGACAACAAGGCCAACGCCAGCTACGCCACCGGCATCTCCGGCGCCGACTTCAGCACCTTCGCTGCGGGTATCCGCCACAACTTCTAAGCAAGCCTTGGGCGCCCGGCGCGCCCCTGCTTCCCAACCCGCCTTCGAGAGATGGCGGGTTTTTTTGTGCCGCCCAAGCCTGCGGCTCGGATACATCGCCATTTGCTAATATCTGTAAATATGTACAGTGTTTTGCAGGGCTTTGCCGCGAGCTGATTCAGCCGAGGAATGAACTCCCTAGAATGGTTGCTCACGATCATTTTGCCCCCACGCAGTCGTGTCGGCCTTCCGAGTTTGGGCATCCCTGGCACTGCGCATGGGGGCTTGCTTATCCGGCGGCTGGACTGCGCCAACGAATTACTGGATAGCTCATCGGTATGTCTCAGGAAATCATTCGCATCCGTGGTGCGCGTCAGCACAACCTCAAGAATCTGGATCTGGATATCCGCACGGGGGAGTTGACCGTGGTGACCGGGCCCAGCGGCTCGGGCAAGTCCAGCCTGGTGTTCGACACCTTGTATGCCGAGGGTCAGCGCCGCTATGTTGAAACTTTCAGCGCCTATGCGCGCCAGTTTCTGGACCGCATGGACAAGCCGGCCGTGGACAAGGTCGAAGGCGTGCCGCCCGCCATTGCGATTGACCAGACCAACCCGGTGCGCAGCTCGCGCTCCACGGTGGGCACGATGACCGAGCTCAACGACCACCTGAAGCTGCTGGTGGCACGCGCCGGCCATCTGTTTGACCAGCAGACCGCCTTGCCGGTGCAGCATGACACGCCCGAGAGCATTTACGAGCAGTTGCTGCAGCGCAGCCAGGCCGATGACCCGCGCATCGTGATCACCTTTCCGGTCGAGCTGCCGGCCAACACCAGCGCTGAGCAGGTCGAGCAGTGGCTGTCGGCCAGCGGCTTTACCAAGGTGCAGGCCGAGCGCGAGGTCGATGTGGTGCGGCAGGCAGCGGCCGTGGACAGCAGCAAGAAAAAGCCCAAGGCCGGCAAGCAGGCCGCGGCCGAGGCGCCCCAGCGGGTCAAGCTGCTCGATGTGGTGGCGGATCGCTTTCGCCTCAGCAAGGCCGAGAAGGCGCGCGTGATCGAGGCCATCGAGGTGGCCCTGAAGCGCGGCAGCGGCCAGATGACGGTGTATGCCGTCGCCGAGGCCGATGCCGACGGCAACACCGCCGAGCCCGCGCTGTGGAAGTTCTCCGCTGGCCTGCACTGCCCGGAAAGCGGCCTGCGCTACCGCGAGCCGACGCCGTCGATGTTCTCGTTCAACTCGGCCGTGGGCGCCTGCGATGCCTGCCGGGGTTTTGGCCGGGTCATTGGCGTGGACTGGGGCCTGGTGATTCCCAACGAAAAGCTGACCTTGCGCACCGGCGTGATCAAGCCGATCCAGACGCCGGCCTGGAAGGAGATCCAGGACGATCTGATGCGCCATGCCGAGGCGCAGGGCATTCCCCGCGACACCGCCTGGGCCAAGCTGACCGAGGCGCAGAAGGACTGGGTCATCCATGGCGAAGAGGGCTACAAGGACGGTAACTGGAGCCGCCAGTGGTACGGCATCCGCCGCTATTTCGAGTACCTGGAAACCAAGTCCTACAAGATGCATATCCGCGTCTTGCTGTCCAAGTACCGCAGCTACACGCCGTGCCCGGTCTGTGGCGGTGCACGCCTCAAGACCGAGAGCCTGCTGTGGCGCGTGGGATCGAAGGCCGATGCCGATGCGGCCTTGCCGCCGGCCCAGCGCTTCATGCCGCGCGGTGTGGCCTGGAGCCGCGAGCAGCTGGAGGCCTTGCCCGGCCTGAGCCTGCACGACCTGATGCTGCTGCCCATCGTGCGGCTGCGCCAGTTCTTTGCCAGCATGGATATCCGCCGCAGCAACGATGGCGACGCGCAGGCGCTGCGCCTGCTGCATGAGGAAATCAGCAACCGCCTGCTCTACCTCTGCGATGTCGGCATTGGCTACCTGACCCTGGACCGCCAGAGCCGCACGCTGAGTGGCGGCGAGGTGCAGCGCATCAACCTGACCACGGCCCTGGGCACCTCGCTGGTCAACACCTTGTTCGTGCTGGACGAGCCCTCGATCGGCCTGCACCCGCGCGATATGGAGCGCATCACCGTCGCGATGAAGCGGCTGCGTGATGCCGGCAACACCCTGGTGGTGGTGGAACACGACCCGGCGGTGATGTTTGCCGCCGACCGCATGATCGACATGGGCCCAGGCCCGGGCGAGAAGGGCGGCCAGATCGTGTTTGACGGCACCCCGGCCGAGCTGCGCCATGCCGACACGCTGACTGGTGCCTACCTGGGCGGCCGCAAGCAGGTGGGCATGGGCGCCAAGCGCATGGTGACCGAGAGCACGCCGCGCCTGATTCTGGAAGGCGCGACCGAGCACAACCTGCAGAACGTGTCGGTGGATTTTCCGCTCCAGCGCCTGGTGGTGGTCACCGGCGTGTCGGGTTCGGGCAAGTCCACACTGATTCAGGACGTGCTGGCCCCTGCCTTGATGCGCCATTTTGGCAAGCCCACCGAGCTGGCTGGCGCGCACCAGCGCCTGCTGGGCGCTGACCACCTGTCCGATATCGTCTTTGTTGACCAGTCACCGATTGGCAAGACCGCGCGCTCCAACCCGGTCAGCTATGTGGGCGCCTGGGATGCGGTGCGCGAGCTGTTTGCGACCGCGCCGCTGTCCTTGCAGCGCGGCTATACCGCCGGCAAGTTCAGCTTCAACAGCGGTGATGGCCGCTGCCCGACCTGTGGCGGCTCGGGCTTTGAGCATGTGGAGATGCAGTTCCTCTCCGACGTCTACCTGCGCTGCCCAGATTGCGACGGCAAGCGCTACCGCGCCGAGATTCTGGAGGTACGCATCGAGCGCGATGGCCGCTTGATGAACGTGGCCGATGTGCTGGAACTGACTGTCAGCGAGGCGGCCGCGCTGTTCGCCAAGGACCGCGAGGTGATCCGCGCGCTGCAGCCCATCGTCGATGTGGGACTGGAATATGTGAAGCTGGGCCAGCCGGTGCCGACCTTGTCGGGTGGCGAGGCCCAGCGCCTCAAGCTCGCCGGCTTTCTGGCCGAGGCCGCCAAGAGCGCCTCCAAATCCAAGCAAACGCTGGCGCGTAAGGGCACCTTGTTCCTGTTTGACGAGCCCACCACCGGCCTGCATTTTGAAGACATTGCCAAGCTGATGCGCGCACTGCGCAAGCTGCTCGAAGCCGGCCATTCGCTGATCGTCATCGAGCACAACCTCGATGTGATCCGTGCCAGCGACTGGCTGATCGACCTGGGCCCCGATGCTGGCGAAGACGGCGGCAAGGTGGTGGAAGAGGGCACGCCCGAGGAGGTGCGCAAGTCCGGCCGCTCCTACACCGCGCAGGCGCTGCGCGACTACGAGCTGGCCATGCTGGGTGAGCGCGGCGATGGCCAGCCCCACGAAGTGCGCGAGCAGCGGCCGGCCTATGCGCTGGCGCCTGCAGCGCAAGCTGCGGCGCTGCCCGGGCCGGGCAACAGCATCCAGATCATCAATGCCAAGGAGCACAACCTGAAGAACCTGAGCGTGGACATTCCGCGTGGCAAGTTCAACGTCGTCACCGGCGTGTCGGGCTCGGGAAAATCGACCCTGGCGTTTGACATCCTGTTCAACGAAGGCCAGCGCCGCTACCTCGAATCGCTCAACGCCTATGCGCGTTCCATCGTGCAACCGGCGGGCCGCCCCGAGGTCGATGCGGTCTACGGCATCCCGCCGACGGTGGCGATCGAGCAGCGCCTCTCGCGCGGCGGGCGCAAATCCACGGTGGGCACCACGACCGAGGTCTGGCATTTTCTGCGCCTGCTCTACGTGAAGCTGGGCGTGCAGCATTGCACCAAGGATGGCGCAGCGGTCCAGCCGCAAACCCCCGAGAGCATTGCCGCGCAGCTGATGACGCAGTACCGCGGCCAGCTCATTGGCCTGATGGCCCCGCTGGTGGTCGCGCGCAAGGGCGTCTACACCGAGCTGGCGGACTGGGCGCGGCCGCGTGGCTACACCCATCTGCGCGTCGATGGCCAGTTCCTGCCGACCACCGGCTTTCCGCGCCTGGACCGCTTCAAGGAGCACACGGTCGAGCTGCCGGTGGCCAGCATCGAGATCAGGCCCGAGAACGAGGCCCTGCTGCGCGACAAGCTCGCCACGGCGCTGGAGCTGGGCAAGGGCGTGCTGCATGTGCTCTCGGCCATCGGTACCCTGGAAGCGGCGATGCAGACGGGCAGCGACACATCCGCCATTGGCCAGCTGCAGGTGTTCTCCACCAAGCGCGCCTGCCCGGTCTGCGCCACCAGCTATGCCGAGCTGGACCCGCGTTTGTTCTCCTACAACAGCAAGCATGGCTGGTGCCCCGACTGCGTGGGCACCGGCGTCAAGCTGACTAAGGACCAGCGCAAGGTCTATGACGATTCGGTGATGAGCCAGGACAACCGGGGCCGCGAGCAGAGCTTTGAAGAGCCCGAGGCCGAGGATGTGGGCGAAACCACCTGCCCGACCTGCCAGGGCACGCGCCTCAATGCCACCGCCCGTGCGGTGCTGTTCCACGGCCAGTCGATCTCGTCGATCGCCCGCCTGTCGGTCACCGATGTGCGGCTCTGGATCGAGGGCCTGGTGCTGTCGGGCCGCGAAAGCGATATCGCCCGCGACCTGGTGCCCGAGATCCACAGCCGCCTGGCCTTTCTGGAAGAGGTGGGCCTGGGCTATCTGACGCTGGACCGGGGCGCGCCCACCTTGTCGGGCGGCGAGGCGCAGCGCATTCGCCTGGCCGCGCAGCTGGGCAGCAATCTGCAAGGCGTCTGCTATGTGCTCGACGAGCCCACGATTGGCCTGCATGCGCGCGACAACCATATCCTGCTCAACGCGCTGCACAAGCTGGGCGCCAAGGGCAATACGCTGGTGGTGGTGGAGCATGACGAGGACACGATCCGCCGCGCCGACCATGTGATCGACATCGGCCCTAGCGCCGGCAAGCGCGGCGGCCGCCTGGTGGCCCAAGGCACGACGCAGGATGTGATGGATGCGGCCGACTCGCAGACCGGCCGCTACCTGCTGCATGCGATGCGCCACCCCTTCCAGCCGCGCCGCCTGGTGCATGGCGTGGCCGATGCGGTGTTGTCATCGCCCGCAGACGACGCAGCGCCCGTCGTCAAAAAGCGCACCAAGAAGCAGATCGCCGCCGACGCCGCTGCCGCGCTGGCCGCCGACAGCGCCCAGGCCAATGCCGCGCTGGCCGCGCCGGCCCGCGCCGATGCGATGGCGCCGCTGCACTGGCTGTCCGTGCTGGGCGCCCACCTGCACAACCTGCAGAACGTGGATGTGCGCGTACCGCTCAAGCGCCTGGTGGCCGTGACGGGGGTGTCGGGCTCGGGCAAATCCACGCTGGCGCGCGATGTGCTTCTCACCAATGTGGCCGCCTGGGTCGGCCAGCGCGCCACCAAGGCGGGGCGCGATGACATGGATGCCGGCAAGGCGCCGGCGCTCTTGGGCTGCAAGGGCCTGCAGGGCTTTGAGGGCATCGACCGGGTGCTGGAAGTGGACCAGACGCCGATTGGCAAGACGCCGCGCTCCTGCCCTGCGACCTATATCGGTTTTTGGGACACGATCCGCAAGCTGTTTGCTGAGACGCTGGAGGCCAAGGCGCGCGGCTATGCGGCCGGGCGTTTCTCCTTCAACACCGGCGAAGGCCGCTGCCCGGCCTGCGAGGGCCAGGGCATGCGCACCATCGAGATGAGCTTTCTGCCCGATGTGAAGGTGCCTTGCGAAGTCTGCCATGGCGCCCGCTTCAGCCCCGAAACGCTGGCGGTCACCTGGCGCGGCAAGAGCATTGGCGAAGTGCTGCAGATGGAGGTCGACGAGGCGGTGCTGTTCTTTGCCAGCATGCCCAGCATCGCCCATCCGCTGCAGCTGCTGCAGGATGTGGGCCTGGGTTATCTGACCTTGGGTCAGCCGTCGCCCACCTTGTCGGGTGGCGAGGCGCAGCGCATCAAGCTGGTGACCGAGCTGACCAAGGTGCGCGATGACATCACGCGCCGGGGCAACAAGGCGCCCCACACCTTGTATGTGCTCGATGAGCCCACCGTGGGCCTGCACATGGCCGATGTTGACAAGCTGATCCATGTGCTGCACCGCCTGGTCGATGCCGGCCACAGTGTGGTGGTCATCGAGCATGACCTGGATGTGATTGCCGAGGCCGACTGGGTGATCGACCTGGGGCCCGAGGGCGGCAATGCCGGTGGCCGCATTGTTGCTACTGGTACGCCCGAGGACCTGGTCCACGCGGGCACGCATACCGGCAAGGCGCTGGCGCCGGTGCTGGCGCGCTGACTGCGGCGTGGCGGCAGGGCGTTTGCTGACAGCGCGCCCTGCCGGGCCTGGGCACAATCGCAACATCACCTGCAAGGAGCCCTTGATGCATATTGACCCCCGGCACCCGGAAGCCCCGCCTGTCAAAGACCCCGCCCCGGTACAACCACCACCAGTGCCCACGCCCGGCATTCCATCGCCTATCCAGGAGTAGAGATCAAGGGGCGCTGGATACCGCTGCCCAGCGGCGTATGATCGCGGTTTTCTGAGCCCCTGAATTCTGGCGAGCAAGCATGCGCATATTGCTGATTGAAGACGAGCTGGAGATGGCCGCCTGGCTGGTGCGCGCCCTCAAGCAATCGAACATCGAGGCGGTGCATGCCGCGCATGCGGCGATGGCCACGCGCCTGCTGCCCGACGGCCCCTTTGATGTGGTGGTGCTCGATTTGCAACTGCCCGACCAGCATGGCTTTGACTGGCTCTCGGCCATGCGCGGCCAGGGCCGGCGTGAGCCGGTGCTGGTGCTGACCGCGCAAGGGGCGGTGCAGGACCGCGTCGAAGGCCTGCACCGGGGAGCCGATGACTACCTGACCAAGCCTTTCGATGTGGCCGAGCTGGAGGCGCGCCTGGCGGCGCTGCACCGGCGCAGCCAGGGCCGGGTGCAGGCCATGCAGCAATGCGGCTCGCTGCGCTACGACAGCAACCACCGCACCTTCTGGCTGGCCGAGCAGATGCTGGCGCTGACGCCGCGTGAGCATGCAGCGCTCGAAGCGCTGATGGCGCGCACCGGCGCGCCGGTGGGCAAGTCCAAGCTGACGGCCAAGGTCTTCCCGCAGGACAGCAGCGTCAGCCCCGATGCCATCGAGCAGGTGCTGCACCGGGTGCGGCGCAAGCTCGCGGGCGGCGATGTGCATATCGTGACCGTGCGGGGCTTGGGCTACATGCTCGAAACCCTGGTGCCCAAAAGCCCGGGCAATCCACTTTCCTGCTGACCACCATGGGCTGGCGCCTGCGTTCTTCCCCGGGCCTGCGTTTGCGCCTGCTGTGGGTGCTGGTGCCCGTGCTGATGGCCCTGCTGGTGCTCGACAGCTGGCGCGACAGCGTCAGCCTGGCACGCGAGCTCGAGCGCGCCTATGACCAGAGCCTGTTGGAGCCGGCCCAGGCGCTGTCGGACAACCTGCGTTGGGACAGTGAAGGCCAACTGAGCCTGGACGAGCCCCTGCACATCATCTCGATGTTCGAGGTGCTCAGCAGCCGGCGCAAGTTTTTGCGGGTGCAGATGCAAACCCCCGACGGGGCCCAGCAGCGCCTGTTGCTGGGCGCCGCCCAGTTCCCTGAACCCGCGCATGACCCGGCCGACCCCAGCCGCCCATTCCGCGCGGCAGACGATGACACGCGGGTGTCGTACGCCGCTGAAGTGGACCACCAGCCGGTGCGGGTGCTGGCGCTGCTGCGGGTGCTGCATGACCAGTCGGGCCAGGAGTGGCGCGTGCTGATCCAGACGGCGCAGACCAGCGCCGGCATTGAGCGCACGGTGCGCAGCCTGATGTGGGACAGCCTGCTGCGCGATGGGCGCACCTTGCTGGTGCTGGTTCTGGTGGTGTGGCTGGGCGTGGCCTGGGGCCTGCGCCCGCTCCAGGCCTTGCGCCGCGCCGTGCAGCAGCGCCGCAGCGATGACCTGCAGCCGCTGGCCACCGAGGCCGTGCCCGGTGAGGTGCGGCCGCTGGTTGATGCGATGAACCTGCACCTGGCGCAGCAGCGCGATGCGCTGGCCCAGCAGCGCCAGTTTCTGGCCGATGCCTCGCACCAGCTGCGCACGCCGCTGGCCATTCTGAGCACGCAGGCCGCCTATGCGCTGCGCGAGACCGATCCCGAGGCCGTGCAGGCGAGCTTGCGCAGCATGCTCCAGCAACTGCAGCGCGGCCGCCGCGTGTCCGAGCAGCTGCTGGCCCTGGCCCATGCCAGCCAGCCTGCCGTGCAGCAGGCCCGGGAGGGCGAGGTCTGCGACGCCAATACGGTGGCGCGCGAGGTGGTGCTGGCCTACCTGCCGCTGGCGCTGGACAAGCAGCAGGACCTGGGCTGGATCGATGTGCGTGGCCAGGATTTTGAGGGCGATGCCGAGGGCGAGGCCGACCCGGGCGCCGCGATGGCCGCAGCAGTGCAGGCCCCCGCCACCGCCGTCTATGAGCTGCTGGCCAACCTGGTGCACAACGCGATTGCCTACACGCCAGCCCGGGGCCGCATCAATGTCTCGGTGCAGCGTGACGGGGCCTGGGTGCAGATCCGCGTGCAGGACAACGGCCCCGGCATTGCGCCCGAGGACCGTGAGCGCGCCTTTGCGCGCTTTAGCCGCTTGCAGCCTGATGCTGCGCAGGCGCCGGGCGGATCGGGCCTGGGCCTGGCCATTGCCCGGGCCTATGTGCAGCGCTTCCACGGTGAGCTGCTGCTGGACGATGGCGAGGCCCGTGATGGCGTTGCCGGCCGGGGGCTGACCGCCCTGGTGCGCCTGCCTGTGGCCCGCGATCCCGCCTGAGCGCGCTGTCCTTTGCGGGACTGTTTTCGCTAAGTAGATTTACGTATTTTGCGGCCCCCTCTGACATTTGGCAGGTGTTTGGCAGCTTCGTTTTCTAGACTTTCCGCGCAAGTTGTAAGAAAAGGAGACGAACATGGGTCAACACAGGTCCACCCTTGCGGGTGTGCAGGGGCGCCGGGCGCCCGCCAAGGAGCGGCCATGAGCGCCGGCGGCAAGAACTACAACAAGGATTACTACGGCGGCGCGCTGATGATCCTGCTCGGTGGCAGCGCGGCCTATGCGGCGCAAAGCTACAACATTGGCTCGCTGGCCCACATGGGGCCGGGCTACTTCCCGTTTGCGGTCGGCATTTTGCTGGCGCTCACGGGCGTGCTGATCGCGCTGAACGCCAAGAAAACAGGCCCCGGCGACGAGGCGGCGCTGGTGGGACACAAGCATGAGATTCCCGATTTCCGGGGCGCTGCTTGCATCATCCTGGGCACCATTGCCTTTTACTTCTGTGGCGAATACCTGGGCCTGCTGCCCGCGACCTTTGCCATCGTGTTTATCTGCGCTTTGGGTGACCGCAGCAACAGCGTGATGGCCTGCTTCGTGCTGGCCATGTCGATGATGATCGTCGCCGTGGTGATTTTCTGGTGGGCGCTGCAGGTGCAGATGCCGCTGGTCAGGTGGGGGATGTAAGCCATGGGACAAGCATTGCAAGACCTCTGGTACGGCTTTGGCATCGCCTTCCAGGGCCATAACCTGATGTGGTCGTTTTTCGGCGTGCTGGTGGGCAACCTGATCGGCGTATTGCCGGGCATGGGCGCGCTGTCGGCGATCTCCATTCTGCTGCCACTGACCTACACCATGCATCCGGTGCCTGCGATCCTGATGCTGGCCGGTATCTTCTACGGCTCCCAGTACGGCGGCGCCATCGGCGCAATCTTGCTGAACCTGCCATCGCACCCGCCCCATGCAGTGACCTGCCTGGACGGCTACCCGATGACCAAGAAGGGCAAGGGCGGAACGGCGCTGGGGATCACGATGATCTGCTCGTTCTTTGCGGCCTCGGTTGGCATCATCGTGATGATCTTCGCCTCGCCACTGCTGACCACGATCGCGTTCAAGTTTGGCCCGGCCGAGCTGTTCTCCATCATGCTGCTGGGCCTGCTGGCGGGCTCGACCATGTCGCGCGGCTCGCCGCTCAAGGGCGTGGCGATGACCTTGTTCGGCCTGCTCTGCGGCATCGTTGGCACCGACGTGAACAGCGGCACCTTCCGCTTTGCGTTCGACATCCCGGACCTGAGCGATGGCCTGGAGATGGTGGCGGTGGCGATGGGCTTGTTCGGTATTGCCGACTTCCTGCTCAACGTCAACAAGATGAAGGCGATCACCAGCAACACCAAGATGCGCATCCGTGACATGCGCCCTTCGATGGCTGAGCTCAAGGAAGCCTTCTGGCCGATGGTGCGCGGCACCGCGGTGGGCACCTTGTTTGGCGCCATGCCCGGCACGGGCCCGACCATCACCACCTTCATCGCCTATGCGCTGGAGCAAAAGGTGGCCAAGGACCCGAGCCGTTTTGGTACCGGCATGATCGCTGGCGTGGCAGCCCCCGAGGCCTCCGCGCACTCGAAGACCCAGGTGGACTTCATCCCGACCATGAGCCTGGGCATTCCCGGTGATGCGGTGATGGCGCTGCTGCTGGGCGCGCTGCTGATCCAGGGCATTCAGCCCGGTCCTCAGCTGATCACCGAGCATCCGGACATTTTCTGGGGCCTGATCGCCAGCTTCTGGATCGGTAATGTGATCTTGATGATTCTGAACGTGCCGCTGATCGGCGTCTGGGTCAAGATGCTGGCCGTGCCGTACAAGTACCTGTTCCCTTCGGCGATGTTCTTCATTGCAGTGGGTGTGTTCACCACGCAAAACAGCCTGTTCCATATCTGGGAGGTGCTGGCCTTCGGCATCATCGGCGCCGTCTTGATGGTGCTGGACTTCTCTGTCGCCCCCATCATGCTGGGCTTTGTGCTGGGGCCGATGATGGAAGAGAACTTCCGCCGTGCGCTTCTGCTGTCCCGTGGCGACATGATGGTCTTCATGCAGCGCCCCATCAGCGCGACCTTTGTCTGCATCAGCCTGTTCCTGCTCGCTGCCGTGACCTGGTCGGCCTGGCGCAAGCGCTCGGGCGTGAGTAAGGTGGCCCAGGCCATCGCGCAGGAGACCTCGGACGCTGGCGTGGTGGTGGCCAAGTAAGGCTCGCTGCCCAAGCAAAAGCCGCTCCTTGGAGCGGCCTTTGCTTTGGGGGACTACGAGGCGATCAGCGCTGCAGTTGGGAGAACTCGCGCTCTACATCGGCATGGGCCTGCTGCATGGTGGTCGAAGGCGGCGGGCCCATGCGGCTCACGACCACAGCGGCGATCCAGGCGAAGGCAAAACCGGGGATGATCTCGTACAGGCCCAGCCAGCCAAACTGCTTCCAGACCAGCACGGTGACGGCCCCGACGATGATGCCGGCCAGTGCGCCGCCACGCGTCATGCGGCTCCAGAACAAGGACAGGATGATGACCGGGCCAAAGGCTGCACCAAAACCCGCCCAGGCGTAGCTCACCATGCCCAGCACCTTGGCCTCGGGGTTGCTCGCAATGGCAATGGCAATCAGCGCTACCAGCAGCACCATCGCGCGGCCCACCCAGACCAGCTCGGTCTGGCTCGCCTGCTTGCGCACAAAGACGCGGTAGATGTCTTCGGTCAGCGCGCTGGAGCAGACCAGCAGCTGGCAGGACAAGGTGCTCATCACCGCAGCCAGGATGGCGGCCAGCAAGGCGCCGGCAATCCAGGGGTTGAACAGCTGCTTGGTGATCTCCATGAATACGGTCTCGGCATTGGCGTTCACCGCGGCAGCGCCTTCCGGGTGGGCGGCGAAATACGGAATGCCGATAAAGCCCACCGCCACGGCACCGCCCAGGCACAGCACCATCCAGGCCATGCTGATGCGGCGTGCGGCCGGAATGGTCTGCACCGATGAGGCGGCCATGAAGCGCACCAGGATATGCGGCTGGCCAAAGTAGCCCAGGCCCCAGGCCAGCAGCGAGGCGATGCCCGCTACGCTGGCGCCGCGCAGCAGATCGAACTTTTCTGCCGCGACGATGGCATGCAGGTCCTGGCCGGGCTGCAGCTGGCCCTGCACGGCCAGCCAGGCAATCACCGGTGCCAGCAGCAGCGCGGTGATCATCAGCGAGGCCTGGATGGTGTCGGTCCAGCTCACGGCCAGAAAGCCGCCAATCAGCACATAGGCGATGGTGCAAGCTGCGCCCACCCACAGCGCTGTGGTGTAGGGCATGCCGAACATGTTCTCGAACAGGCGCGCGCCTGCAACGACGCCCGATGCGCAGTACAGCGTGAAGAACACCAGGATGACCAGCGCGGTAACGATGCGCAGCACGTTGCTGCGGTCCTCAAAGCGGTTGGCCAGGTAGTCGGGCAAGGTCAGCGCATTGCCGGCACGCTCGGTGTAGAGGCGCAGGCGGCCAGCTACAAAGAACCAGTTGAGGTAGGCGCCGAAGACCAGCCCGATCGCAATCCAGGACTCGGACAGGCCGGTGGCGTAGATGGCCCCGGGCAGGCCCATCAGCAGCCAGCCGCTCATGTCCGAGGCCCCGGCCGAGAGTGCAGTCACAAAACTGCCCAGGCTGCGGCCGCCCAGGATGTAGTCGGACAGGTTCTTCGTGCCTAGGTAGCCGAGCCAGCCGATGGCGAGCATGGCCACCAGGTAGATGGCGAACATGATCGCCGTGGGATCGTTCCAGGAAAATTGCATCACTGAGCCTCCTTGGTGTTGTGGTATTTCGGGGTGGAAGAGCGGGTGCGTAGCCTTGGCCAGGGGCCGGGTATGAACCCATCGGAATGGCGGCAGAAGAGAGCCGGCAAAGACCCGGGGTGAAAAACGCGCCCGGCCTGCAATATGGCACGGCTGCTCCCCGAAATTAACCAGCCTTATCTATTTTGATGTGACGATAGGTAATAAAAAAGCCCCTGGCCAGGAGGCCAGGGGCAGCAGTGGGCGGAGCGCCGTGGGCGGTGATCAGGCCGGCAGAAAGCCTTCCACCGACAGGTAGCGCTCGCCGGTGTCATAGGCAAAGCCCAGCACTTTGGCGTTGGGGGGCAGATCGGGCAGCTTTTGTGCAATGGCGGCCAGCGTGGCACCCGACGAGATGCCGACCAGCAGGCCTTCTTCGCGGGCCGCGCGGCGCGCGTATTCACGGGCGGGCTCGGCATCGACCTGGATCACGCCGTCGAGCACGCTGCTGTCCAGGTTGCGCGGGATAAAGCCGGCGCCAATGCCCTGGATCGGGTGGGGGGCTGGTTGGCCGCCCGAAATGACGGGCGATGCGGTGGGCTCGACGGCATAGACCTTGAGCTGCGGGAACTTGGCCTTGAGCACATGGGCCACGCCCGACAAATGGCCACCAGTGCCGACACCGGTGATCAGCACATCGATGCCATCGGGGAAATCGGCCAGCAGCTCTTGGGCGGTGGTGCGCTCATGCACGGCCGTGTTGGCCGGGTTTTCGAACTGCTGCGGAATCCATGAGCCTGGGGTTTGGGCGGCCAGCTCTTCGGCGCGGGCGATCGCGCCCTTCATGCCTTTTTCCTTGGGGGTCAGGTCAAAGCTGGCGCCATAGGCCAGCATCAGGCGGCGGCGCTCGATGGACATGCTCTCGGGCATCACCAGGATGAGCTTGTAGCCCTTGACGGCGGCGACGAGCGCCAGGCCCACGCCGGTGTTGCCGCTGGTGGGCTCGATGATGGTGCCGCCGGGCTTGAGCGCGCCGGTCTTTTCGGCATCTTCGATCATCGCCAGCGCGATGCGGTCCTTGATGGAGCCGCCGGGATTGCTGCGCTCGGACTTGATCCAGACCTGGGCGCCAGCGCCGAACAAGCGGTTGATATGGACCACCGGCGTATTGCCAATGGTGTGCAGAATATTCTCAACTTTCATGGTGCCTCCAGCGGATCAGGATGAACAAGGGGGTGGAAATAGCTGAACCATTGTGACGCAGTTGATCATTCCGGCTGGAATATCAATATGTCCAAGATGTTCTTAACGACATGGGACTACAGACACCCGCCCACCGGTCTTTCCTTGATGGCTGTCAATACCGCCAGCAGCCCATCGACCGAAGATGGGCACTGAACATCATCGCCGTGCAAGGAGGCCGTTTGCTGAGTTTCAACACCACCCTGGTTCTGCTGGGCGTCTGCTGCGTCAGCCTGCTGCTGGGCTTTTCCTGGCGCGACAAGGTCTGGGCGCCCTGGCTGATGCTGGTATCGGTCTGTGGCCTGCTGGCGCTGATGGCCAGGATCATCTACGACCTTTTGTCGATGGGCTGAAAGGTCAGACCACGCTGCTGGCCGCGTCCCTGGCGCGGCGCAGTGGCGTTTTCCACAACTCGGCCAGCAGCACGCCCAAAATGGTCGTCGCCCCGCCGATCCACAGGTAGCTGTGCAACTGCTCCTTGGCCCAGGCCGAGGCGATCAGCGCCGTCAGCAGCGGGGTCAGGTTGAAGAACATGATCGAGCGGCTGGGCCCGAGCTTGGCGACAGCGGTCATCCACATCCAGGTGGCCACAATCGAGGCCATGGTGCCGGCATACGCGACCAGGTACCAGTTGTCCGCATTGAGTCCGACCTTGGGCGAGGCCAGGTAGAACGGCAGTTGGGCGAACATGGCCACCACCATCTGCAGGTACAGCAGCTGCCAGCTGGGCACGCGCGGCATGGCCCAGCGCTTGAGCAGGATGTTGTAGGCCGCATAGGCCAGGCAGGCCAGCAGCATCAGCAGATCGCCGCGGTTGATGCCGTGGTCCAGCAGCGATGCGGGATGCCCTTCGCTGATCACCAGCACCACGCCGGCAAAGGCCAGGACCGAGCCGATGGCGCCGCCGGCCGTCAGCACCTGGCCGAGCAGGCCCACACAGATGCCCAGCACCACCAGCGGCGACAGGGTCAGGATGATGCCCATGTGCGTGGCCGTGGTGTAGGCAGCGGCAAAGTAGGCGCAGCTTTGGTAGACCACCATGCCCAGCACGCCCAGCACCAGGATCTGGCCGGCATGGCCCCGGATGGCCTCGCGGTTGCGCCAGACCGCCGGCAGCAGCACGGGGGTGACCAGCAGCACCGCCAGCACCCAGCGCAAAAAGCCGATTTCAATGGGGGCGATGGCGCCAGCGGCTTGTTTGCTGACGACGGTGTTGCCCGACCAGATCAGGACCGCGAGCAGCGGATACAGGTATTGCATGGGAGTGGAACTTAAAACGTCTGGCTGCTATCATCGCTGTGGCAGGTTTAAAGCCTATAGCTGTAATCAGACATTTGATGCACCAAGCCAGACATGTTGCGCTGGCCGGATGCTGCAAGGAGCCACGATGGCGACAGGCCAGGCACTGAAGATCTACGACGTGGACCAGGAGACCGCACCCTATCTGGTGCGCTACGACGAGTTTGCCGCCGGCAGTTTTGCCGATGCGCACCGCCACCGGCTGGGCCATCTGAACTACACCTCGCATGGCACGATGACCATCGTCACCCAGGGCCGGCAGCTGGTGGCGCCGCCGCAGTACGGCATCTGGATACCGCCGGCCGTCGAGCACAACTGCTATGTGCCGCAGGCTGCCGTCTACCGCTCGTTTTATGTGCAGCCAGCGCTGTGCACGGGCCTGCCCCAGCAGGCCTGCATCCTGCGCATCAGCGCCATCGTGCGCAGCATCCTGGCCGATCTGGCCCAGCGCGACATACGCCGGCCCGCGGCGCCCGAGGACCTGCGCCTGGCCGAAGTGATGGTGGACCAGCTGCGGCTGGCGCCCTCAGAGCACAGTTTTTTGCCCGCCGCCCAGACCCGGGCGCTCGTCAGCGTGCTCGATGCCCTCAAGGCCGAGCCCGGCAGCCGCCGCACGATGGCCGAGTGGGCGGCCTCGGTGCATATGACCGAGCGCACCTTGGCGCGCCACTGCCACCAGGAGCTGGGCATGGGCCTGGCCGAATGGCGCCAGCGCCTGCGCCACCTTTGCGCGGTGGATGCGCTGGGCCAGGGCCGGACGGTGCAGGAGATTGCCTTTGACCTTGGCTACAGCACGGCCTCGGCCTTTATCGCGATGTTCCAGCGCGCAGCGGGCATGCCGCCCGAGCAGTTCCGGCGTGAGTTCAGCAGCGCGGTGGCGGAGTAGGGCGGCAACACTGCGTTTACCCCGGCGGCGGCCTGCAGTTTTTGCGCGGCTCGCGCGGGCGGGCGCCATTCGGTGGAATAATCACGCCTGTGAAGCCTGCCAGACCGCCGCTGGTGCTAGTGCCGAAAGGCCGCACTGGAGGAACGTCCGGACTGCACAGGACAGCGTAGCAGCTAACGGCTGCCCACCGTGAGGTGAGGATCAGAGCAACAGAGACGAGTCCGGGGGGCGTACCGCAAGGTAAACCACCCGGGGTGAAACGGGCAATCTCTACGCGCAGCAATACCAAGTAGGCCAGCGTTGATGTGGTTCCGCAGAGTTGGCGGGTAGGTAGCGTCGAGCCGTGGTGGCGACACCCGGCCCAGAGTAATGGCGGTCACGCCTGGGGCAACCCAGGTGCACAGAATCCGGCTTATCGGCAGACTTCACACTTTGATCTTGAATAAAACGGCCACCGATGTAGATCGGTGGCCGTTTTGTCTTTTTGAGCTCGGCGGACTCAGTCCTTTTTACGGGCGCGCGGATGGGCCTGGTCGTAGACCTGGGCCAAGTGCTGAAAATCCAGCCGGGTATAAACCTGGGTGGTGGTGATGCTGGCGTGGCCCAGCAGCTCCTGGACGGCGCGCAAATCCTGGCTGGACTGCAGCACATGGCTGGCAAAGGAGTGGCGCAGCATATGCGGGTGCACGGGGGTGGTCATGCCGGCAACCAGGCTGCGCTCGCGCAGGCGCTGCCAGACGCTGGCGGCCGAGAGGCGGGCGCCGCGCACGCCGATGAACAGCGCCGCATCGCAGGGCGCCACCTGGTCGCGCACGGCCAGCCAAGCCTGCAGCGCGGCCAGCGCGGCCTTGCCCACCGGCACCACGCGGCGCTTGCTGCCCTTGCCCAGCACATGGGCCTCGGCTGCGTCCCTATCGATCCAGCCCAGCGCCTGCACGCTGGCGGCGGTATCCAGGCCCACCAGCTCGCCCACACGCAGGCCGCTGCCATAGAGCAGCTCGACCATCGCGCTGTCGCGCGCCTGCACCCAGGGGTCGCCCTGGGCCTGGCTGGTTTCGGCAAAGCGCACCGCATCGTCGACCGACAAGGCCTTGGGCAGTGGCTTGGGGGATTTGGGGGCGCGCACATCCTGCACCGGGTTGCGCTCGACCAGGCCTTCGCGGCCGGCCCAGGTAAAAAAGCCGCGCCAGCCGCTCAAGATCAGCGCAATGCCCCGGCCGCTGCGGCCAGCCGCATGCATCTGCGCGACAAAGCGGCGGATGTGCTGGGGGCCGAGCTGCAGCACCTCGGTATGGGCTTCGGCCGCCATGGCCGACAGGCGCTGCAAATCCAGCGTGTAGAGCGTGTGGGTGCGTGGCGCCAGCCGCTTTTGCACGCGCACATGCTCCAGGTACTGGAGCATGGGGGCGCTGAGCGCGGCGGTGTCCATGGGAACTAGCGCAGGCGGCAGAGCACGCTGGCGGCAATCTCGCCAATGCGCTCGAGCAGGTCGGTGTCCATGTCGGCCTGGAAGCGGGCCGGATCGGGCGAGCCCAGTACCAGCAGGCCCCAGGCAGGCGTGTCGCCCAGGATGGCGCCATCGCGCAGCGGCAGCAGCACCACCGACTGCACCTGGGCGCTGTCGGGCAGCCAGCCGGCCGGCTCGACGCCAACATTGGGGCCGCAGTAGGGGGTGGACAGCGAGCTGGCAAAGCTGCGGGCATCGGCGCTCACGCCCTGGGCAAAGGGCTCGTTCAGGTAGGTCTCGGCCACATCCCACAGACGCAGCGCCACCTGGGGCACCTCGAAGTGCTGCATCAAGCTCTCGGCAATCACCTCGGGCAGCTGCAGCGGGTTGCGGGTCTTGACCACATCGCAGGTCCAGTGGTGGATGCGGTCGATGGTGTGGTGGTTCTGGCTGCCGTTGCGCATCATGTCCATGATGCGGTGCTCCAGGCCCTTGATCTTGTCGCGCAGCATCTCGGCCTGGCGCTCCTGCAGGCTGACGGTGCGGTTGCCGTAGGGGCTGACCATGTGCACGCCGGTCAGTACCTGGGCCTGGCGCTCGAAGAAATCCGGTGTCTGCACCAGGAACTCGGCGATGTCTTCTTCGGTAATGGGGGGAACCTGGTTGTTTGCGCTCATCGGTCTCTCTCGTATCGGCTGTTCGCCGTCTCCTCGTTCGGTCACCGCAGTATGCCGCGCTAAGACTAGTCCGGAATGCTGATCTCACCTTCGAACACCGTCGTGGCCGGGCCGGTCATCATCACCGGGTCGGCGGCCTGGCCGCTCCAGGCAATGGTCAGCAGGCCGCCCCGGGTCTGCACATCCACCGGGCTTTGCAGCAGGCCCAGCTCAATGCCGGCCACCACCGCCGCGCAGGCGCCGGTGCCGCAGGCCAGGGTCTCGCCGGTGCCGCGCTCGAACACCCGCAGCCGCACCTGATGCGCCGTTTGCACCTGCAAAAAGCCGACATTCACGCGCTCGGGAAAGCGCGGGTGGGATTCCAGTACCGGGCCTTGGGATTCGACCGGCGCGGTATCCACATCGTCGACCAGCATCACCGCATGCGGGTTGCCCATGGACACGGGCACGATGAACACGGTAGTTGGATCGACCGGCACCTGCAGCGCCAACGGCCATTTCTGCGTGTGGTGCTGGGCCACCGGCGTGAGGCCGCTGGTGTTGAAGGGGACGTCTTCTGGCACCAGGCGTGGCTGGCCCATGTTGACGGTGACGCGGCCATCGGCCATCAACTCGGGGGCGATCACGCCTTTTTGGGTCTGGACCCGGATCGCCTGCTTGTCGGTCAGGCCCTTGTCATACACAAAACGGGCAAAACAGCGCGCGCCATTGCCGCATTGCTCCACCTCGCCGCCATCGGCGTTGTGGATCAGGTATTCGAAATCGATCCCAGGGGCGGGCGAGGGCCGCACCGTCAGGATCTGGTCGGCGCCCACGCCAAAATGGCGGTCGGCCAGAAAGCGGTACTGGTCGGCACGCAGACCCAGCGGGCCGGCGGTCTCGTCGAGCACGACAAAATCATTGCCGGCGCCTTGCATCTTGGTAAAACGGATGTCCATCTGGCTATTATCGCTTTTTGGGCCCGGTCCGATGCGCAACGGGGCAGAGGGCGCAAGAAGCTGTCAACCGTGGCGTGCGCCAAGGTTGCAGATGCGGACAGTCTGGGGCCTGCGCCAGCCCCGCCCGCCCTGCCGGTGACACAGCCCGGCCATGCAAGTGTTGATAATGGCCCCATGACCCGTTCCAGCCAGCTTCTCCATGCCCAACGCGAGCCCGCACCGGCCCGCGCAGCCGCCACGGCCTTGTTCCTGCGCGATGCGCCAGACCCCCAAGGCGGGCCGGGTGCGACGCGGCTGGAGGTGCTGATGTCGCGCCGCTCCGACCAGGCCCGCTTTGCGGCGGGGCACTATGTGTTCCCCGGTGGCGCCGTCGATGCCAGCGATGCCCTGCACCACGACCTGCTGGCGCGCCGCACGGCGCAGACCACCGAGGAGCTGACCTATGCCCAGGCCGCGATCCGCGAGAGCCTGGAGGAGATGGGCGTGCTGCTGGCCCGCCACGCCGATGGCCGCTGGGCCAGCCAGGCCGAGGTGGCGGGCATGGACCGCAGCCAGCCGCTGCTGCCCCAGTGCGCGGCGCTGGGGCTGACCTTGGCGGCCGATATGCTGTGGCCGCTGGCACGATGGACGGCCGCGCAGGAAATACCGATCCGCTTTGATGTGCCCTTCTTCGTGGCACGCATGCCCGAGGGCCAGGAACCGGTCACCGACGACACCGAACAGTTCGAGGCGCTGTGGGTGCACCCCGCGCAGGCCTTGCAGCGCGCAGCCGATGGGCAGATGACGGTGATGTTCCCCACCCGGGTCACCCTGGAGCGCCTGGCCGCCTACCCCACGGTGCAGGCGCTGCTTGATGTGCTGCAGGCGCTGCAGCAGGTGCAGCCGGGCCAATGGCTGTGGCAGTCGATGCCGCGTGGCGCGATGGTCGATGGCGAGGTGCGGCGTTTTATGGAGCATGAGACTGCCTATGGCGAGCTGGCCCTGGTCTGCCCCGATGGCCAGTTGCACCATGCGCTGGGCTGGCAGAGCGCTCAGCCGGTGCCGCTGTTGAAGAACGTGCAGCGCCTGACGGCCGACAACGGCGGCACGATGACCGGCCCGGGCACCAACACCTATCTGGTCGGTGATGCCGAGACCGGCTACATCGTGGTCGACCCCGGCCCCAAGCCGCAGCCGCAGGACGACCCACACCTGGCGCGCATCCTGGCCGCCACCGGGGGCGATATCCGCGCCATCGTCTGCACCCATTCGCATCCCGACCACTCACCGGGCGCGGCGCCGCTGCAGGCGCTGGTGGCCCAGGCAGGGCGCAGCAAACCTGTGATCTGGGGGCTGGCTTCTGCCTGCACTGCAAGGGCCGGCAGCCAGTTCACGCCGGACCAGGCGCTGCAGGACGGCCAGGTGCTGCAGCTGGCACACCCTAGCGACCCGGCGCGCAGCCACAGCCTGCGCGTGCTGCACACGCCAGGCCATGCGGCTAACCATGTCTGCCTGGTGCTGGAAGAAGACGGCCTGCTGTTCAGCGGCGACCATATCCTGAACGGCAGCACGACGGTGGTGGACCCGCCCGACGGCAATATGCGCCTCTACCTGGCATCGCTCGCCAAGCTGGCCAGCGCCTGCGAGCAAGGGCAGATCGGCTTTATCCTGCCGGCCCATGGCTATGTGCTGGCCCAGCCGCTGCAGGTGATTGCCAAGCTGCATGCGCACCGCATGGCGCGCGAAGAGAAGGTGCGCCATGCCATGGCCCAGGCGCCCGATGGCACGCCGGAAGACTGGGTGGCGATCGCCTATGCCGACACGCCCGAGCGGCTGTGGCCGGTGGCCAAGCGCTCACTGCTGGCGCATGTGGAGCATATTCGCGGGATGTGAGGCAGGCTTGGGCCTTGCGCCCAAGTGCATAGAACCCCTCGCGCCGCGACAGTGTCTTTGTGGGAGGAGATGCTAGGGGGGGCGCCCAGCCGCGCAACACCGCAGCAATAGCCCAGCTATTGCGAGGATTTGCAACAATGCAGACCGCCCCTGCCCGGGCGGCCCTAGTCCGGCACCCCTTGCCGGGCGCCCACAAAGCCACTGTCCCTACGGGTTGGAGTGAAATCGGGCGATTTCTGCGCGCTGGCTCTTGCTTGCACCCCGGTGCAAGCTGCGTTCCACCCCTTCGAACTCATCCCGATTGCACTCCAACGCGGCTGCGTAGGGACTTTGAACAGGTTCTTACAGCTTGGGGATCTTGATGCGGCTGATCATCAGCGAGCCCGAGACCGCAAACAGCAGCACCAGCGGGTGCAAGGTGAAGCCGCCGATCAGCAGCTTGCCAAACCACAGATCGGCGCGCACCGCATTCATCGCGGCGGCCAATGCCAGCAAAGCGACCAGCACGATCGAGGTGGGGATGGGGGTGCCTTCAAAGTACTTGACCTTGCCCGATGGCCCCTCTGACAGTGATTCTGCGGTCACGTTGTAGCGGGCCAGGCGCGAGACGCCGCAGGCCACAAAGTAGCCCAGCACAATGCGGTCCCACAGGCCTTGCATGCCGCAGGCATAGGCAATGATGGCTGGCGCCACACCGAACGAGATCACATCGGCGAGCGAATCGAGCTCGCGCCCCATCGCCGACGACTTTTGCCGCCAGCGCGCAATGCGGCCATCAAAGATGTCGAAGACCAGCGCGGCCAGCACCAGGGCGGCGGCAAAGTAGATGTGTCGGCGGTCCGAGGTCTCCAGAAAGGTCATCGCCGAGAACAGCGCGCCCACGCCGCAGACGGCATTGCCCAAGGTGAACCAGTCAGCGAGGTGGAACTCGCGAATCATCGAAAAACGTTTGTGTGGACTATTCATGGATAGGATGTCTGCGGCTCAAATGCACGGGCCGCCTCTGGGGGCGCCCTGGTTGCGACCATGGTACACCCAGTATCGGCCAGCGCCAAACCGGGCGCAGGCCGTGCTCCATCAAGCGGGCAAGATCTCCATCAATCCTACAAACAATGTAGGCGGAGCCACAACATTGCAGGGCCAGACTGGCGGCACTCAAAACTGGAGCCCTGTGCCGTGACTTTCAATACCGAACAACTGCTGGCTGACGAAGCCCAATACTGCTCTTTTGGCGACACCGTTCACTACGTCAACCCCCCCAAGATCTTCAGCGGCTGCGAGGGCAGCTACATGTTTGACCAGGCCGGCACGCCTTACCTGGATTTGCAGATGTGGTACTCGGCCGTCAACTTCGGCTACAAGAACAAGCGCCTGGAAGACAAGATGATCGAGCAGTTGCGCGAGCTGCCCCAGGTGGCCAGCCAGTACCTGCACCCGACCAAGATCGAGCTGGCCAAGTTCATTGCGCAAGATGCCGAGAAAAAATGGGGCATGCCAGGCCGCGTGCACTTCAATGTGGGCGGTGCCCAGGCGATTGAGGATTCGCTCAAGGTCGTGCGCAATGCCACCCATGGCAAAAGCCTGATGTTCGCGTTTGAAGGTGGCTACCATGGCCGCACCCTGGGGGCGTCGAGCATCACCTCCAGCTACCGCTACCGCCGCCGCTTTGGCCACTTCAGCGACCGCGCGCAGTTCATTCCCTTCCCCTACCCCTTCCGCCGCCCCAAGGGCATGACCTCCGAAGAATATGCGGAGTCCATCGTGCAGGAGTTTGCGCGCAAGTTCGAGAACGAATACCACGCCGTCTGGGATCCCAAGACCCAGCAGTGCGAGTACGCGGCCTTCTATGTGGAGCCGATCCAGGGCACCGGCGGCTACGTCGTGCCACCGCCCAATTTCTTCAAGGGCCTCAAGAAGGTGCTCGACGACCATGGCGTGCTGATGGTGGTCGACGAAATCCAGATGGGCTTCTGGCGCACCGGCACGCTGTGGTCGATGGAGAACTTTGGCGTCAAGCCCGATGTGCTGGTGTTTGCCAAGGCGCTGACCAATGGCTTGAACGCGCTGTCGGGCCTGTGGGCCCGTGAAGAGCTGATCAACCCCACGGTGTTCCCGCCAGGCTCGACCCATTCGACCTTTGCCTCCAACCCGCTGGGCACGGCGCTGGGCCTGGAAGTGATGAAGATGACGCACGAGATGGACTTTGGCCGCCAGGTGCGCGAGTCGGGGGCCTATTTCCTCGATGGTCTGCGCCAGCTGCAAAAGCGCCACCCGGAAATCGGCGATGTCGACGGCATGGGCCTGGCGCTGCGCGCCGAGATCTGCACAGCAGACGGCTTTACCCCCAACAAGGCGCTGCTCGACAAGATGGTGGACCTGGGCCTCGAAGGCAAGCTCGAATACCAGGGCCAACGACGCGGCCTGGTGCTGGACGTGGGCGGCTACTACAAGAACGTGATCACCTTCGCGCCATCGCTGATGATCAGCCGCAGCGAGATCGACGAAGCGCTGGTGCTGCTCGACCAGCTGATCAGCCTGGCCAAGCGGTCCTGCGCTTGAGCGAGCCACTGCGCCCTGCGCGCAACCAGTTGGAGCCCTCGGCACTGATCGGGCAGTTTGCCGCGCATCCGCCCGAGGGCTTTGTGGTGCGCTCGGACCGGCCGTTTCCGGCCTTTCGCGCGCCCTTCGATCTGCTGACCACGGCCGACGCGGCCGTCAAGCGCTGGGTGCTACGGCTGCCCGGCGGTGCCTGGCTGGCGCAGCGCTTGCGGCTGCGCACCGATTTTGTCGGCTCGACCCTGAGCGAGTACCTGGTGCTGCCCCCGGAGGTGGCGATGGACAAGCTCGCTGGTGAGCTGCGCCGCCACGCGGGGCGCTGCATGCTGACCGTCGTCAAGGACCTGCCGCAGGACTCGCCGCTGCTGCCCCCGGCCGACAATGCCGATGCCCGCCGGCTGGCCCAGGCGCTCCAGCACCAGGGCTTCATCCTGGTCGAAGGCCAGGCGCTGGCCTATGTCCCTATCGATTTCGAGCGCATCGATGCCTACCTGGCGCGGCTGTCGAAGAACCGGCGCTCCGACCTGCGCCGCAAGCTCAAGAGCCGCAGCCAGCTGCAGATCCGCCGCATTCCCACCGGCCCGGCCTTTGCCGACGAGCAGCTGGTCGATGCCTACTACGCGCTGTTCGAGGCCGTGTATGCACAAAGCACGCTGCATTTCGACAAGCTCACACGCAGCTTTTTTGCCGCGGTGCTGCGCGACGCCAGCAACCAGGGCCTGGTGTTCGAGTACCGCGATGCGCAGGATGGTGCCCTGCTGGGCTGGAACCTGTGCTTTGCCCATGATGGGCGCCTGGTCGACAAATACATCGGCCTGTCCTACCCGCGTGCGCGCCAGACCAACCTGTACTTCGTCAGCTGGATGGTGAACCTGGAATATGCGCTCGAATGCGGCCTGTCACACTATGTGGCCGGCTGGACCGATCCCGAGGTCAAGGCGCAATTGGGCGCCAGCTTCACGTTTACCCAGCATGCGGTCTACATCCGCAACCCGCTGCTTCGGGCCTTGGGGCGGCGGTTTTCCCGGCATTTTGAAAGTGACCGCGCATGGCAGGAGCAGCGATGACCCCCTTGGTGCTCGATGTCGATGGCTCTGTCGGCCCCTTGGCCGGCGAGCTGCGGCTGCCGCTGGGCGACTGGCAGGAGGCGATCCGTTTTGGGTCATCGCTGGGCCGCTACCAGCAGTTCCGCCGCCATGTGCAGGCGCAGCTGCCCGCGCAGCATGGCACGGCCTGGATGGGCAGTGGCGATTTCCACCACCTGTCCTGGCTGCTGATCGAGCACTGCATCGCGCGCCAGGGCTACACAGCGGCGCGCCCGCTGCGCGTGGTGGTGCTGGACAACCACCCCGACAACATGCGCTTTCCCTGGGGCGTGCACTGCGGCTCCTGGGTGCGGCGCATTGCCATGCACCCGGCAGTAGCGCATGTGCATGTGGCGGGCATCACCTCCGCTGACATTGGCGCCGGCCATGCCTGGGAGAACTACCTGGGCCCGCTGCGTGGCGGCAAGCTCAGCTACTGGAGCTGCGGCGTGGACACGGGCTGGGCGCGGCGCCTGGGCCTGTCGGCCTCCTTTCGCGCGTTCCCCAGCCTCGATGCGTTGACCGATGCCTTGACGGCAACCCTGGCGCGCGAGCGCCAAAGCACCTACCTGAGCATCGACAAGGATGTGTTTGCCACCGACGTGGTCACCACCAACTGGGACCAGGGCCAGATGCGCGAGGCGCAGGCGCTGGGCATCATTGCAGCGCTGGAGGGCCAGCTCGTGGGCAGCGATATCACCGGCGATGTGTCTTCGTGGCGCTATGCCACCTGGTGGAAGCGCTGGCTGAGTGCCGGTGATGGGCAGGACACGGCCATGGATGCACAGGCGCTGGCGCAGGCCCAGGCAGGGCAGCATGCGCTCAACCAGCGGCTGCTGGCGGCCTTGTCAGCGTCCGCGTCAGCGCCGCCAGCAGCTGGGCAAACAGCGCATCGCTGAGCCAGGCGCTGTTGCTGATGGCCAGCAGGCGCTGCGCCCAGTCGCGGGCCTGCGGCACCGGGTCGTGCAGGGCCTCGCCCAGCAGGGGCGCGTAGCGCGCGTAGTCGGGCAGCACCTGGCTGAAGGGCAGCGACAGGCCCCAGCCGCTCGCCCAGTGCGCCTGCATCAGCGCATCGCGCTGGGCGGCGCTGGGCAGGCGCAGCAGAATCACCGGCCAGATGCCCTGCGCCTGGGGCGCGGCATCGTCCACCACCTCCAAACCCGGCAGGGCGCGCAGCTGAGTGATGCGCTGCTGCGCCTGCTGCTGGGCCTGCTCCCAGTGCCCACGCAGCCGCACCAGTGCGCGCAGGGCTACGCGCTGGCGCCCGGCGCCCAGGCTGTGCTGCGGGATCTGGCTGTCAAAATCATCGCCGGCCGCCTCCACCCAGTCGCCCCGCGCCAGGCTGCGCCGCAAGGGGGCGCCGTAGACGGCGTCCAGCAGCGCCGGCCGATAGGCTGCGGTGTATCCGAGCAGCGCCAGGCTGCGGCGCAGCTCCCAGGCGAGGTGGGGCCGTATGGATTGCTGGTGCTGCGCGCGCAGCGCTGCCATCAGCACCGGCTCGCGTGCCAGCAGCACGCCGCCTTCATAGGTGCTCAGGCCTTTGCCCACCGCCAGGCTGAACAGCGCGATATCGCCCTGCAAGCCCACGCTGCGGCCGTGCACGCGGGCGCCCAGGGCCTGGGCGGCGTCTTCGATCACATAGGCGCCGCAGGCCTGGGCGCGGGGCAGCAGGCTCGCGACATCGGCCACCCGGCCGCCCAGGTGGGTGGGTACCACGGCCAGGGTGCGGTGGCTGAGCAGCGCGTCGAGCGCGTTGCCATCCAGGTCCAGGCGGTCGGGCGACAGATCACACAGCCGCAGCTGCAGGCCGCACTGCGCCACAGCCATGGCCACCAGCGGGCAGGTGTAGGCGGGCACCACGACTTCGCAGCGCTCGGGGGCCCGCTGCTGCAGGGTTCGCAATGCCAGCATCAGCGCGGAGGTGCCCGAGCACTCCAGCAGCACCTCGTCCACGCCCAGCCAGGTGGCCAGCGCCCGGTCTAGCCGCGGGTCCCCCCAGGGGCGCAGATCGCCCAGCTGCAGTGGCAGGCCGGCGGTGGGCGGTACCGTGATGCGGCGCGCAGTCATCGCTGGGGGCCCTGGCGGTTGCCTGCCATCCGCGGGCGGCCGCGCTGGCGCCTGCCGCGCTGTCCGCCGGGCCCTGTGCCAACTTCTCTGCCGGCTCGGCGGCGCCATGGTCCTGGGCTTCGCTCACCGCCAGGCAGGCAATGCCGGCGATGATGAACGCGCAGCCCAGAATCTGGGGCAGGCCGATGGTCTCCTGGAACAGATAGTGCGACAGCAGCAGCACCGAGATGATCTCCAGGTGCGAGGCGGCAAAAGCCGGGCCGACCGGCGCGCGCCGCAGCAGATGCATCCAGGTGAAGAAGGCGCCGATATAGCCGACCAGCGCGCCATAGATCCAGGGCTGGGCAAACACGCGCCAGAGCCAGGAGGGGCTGAACTCCAGCGGCAGCGCGGCATCGCCCGCCTTCTTGAAGCTCAGCTGGGCCAGCGTGTCAAAGGCCATCAGCACCAGAAAGCCGACCAGGTAGAAGCGCTTCATGCCATCACCCCTTGAGGCCCACGACGGCCACGCCAATGGAGACGAGCACAATGCCCGCGACCCGCATCGGTGCGAGCTTTTCCTTGAACAGAATGCGCCCGGCCACCATGATGGCCACGATGTTGATGCTGCCCAGCAGCACGCCATCGGACAGGGGCACCAGCGACAAAAAGGCCAGCCAGGCGACAAACTCGATCACATAGCAGGCGCCGCCGATCCAGATCCAGGGGCGCACGAGCATGAAGCGCCAGTGCGCCATGCCGGTGGCCGTGCCCGGGGTCTGGCTGGCGGCGGCCTTGAAAGCCAGCTGCCCGCCGCTGTCGACCAGCACATTGACCAGCCACAGGCTGATGACTAGGGGGTTGATCTCAGTGCCCATGGGTGGCGGCCTGTGTTGGTATGCCACCAAGGCGGGCTACAAAGTCATGCACCTTGGCGATCACCGTGCGGCGCTCGCGGTCGATGGTGATCATGTGGTAGCAGTTGTCGAGCAGCACGACCTCGACCTGCGCATGGACGGCGCCAGCGGCGATGTCCTCGGCATTGGAGCGGTGGGAGATGTCGTCTTCCTTGGCGTGGATGGCCAGGCATGGCGCGCGCAAATCCCGCAGGTGGCTGCGGACATGGGCCGAGAGCCTGCGCAGCTCGATGATGGACCACCAGGGATTGCCGGGCAGGCCCGCGGCAGCGCTGTCGCCACCGTGCATTTGCGCGACAACCCTGGCGCGCAAGGCCTCGTCCTTGATGCCGTAGGGCGGTGCTTCCATGAACACGCGGTGGCGGCCAATGCCCAGCAGGCGGAACAGCGGCAGCAAAAAGGCCAGCTTGGTGTAGCTGGGAATGCTCCAGCCGTCATAGCGGAACGTGGTGGACAGCGCAGCCACCCCCGCCACCTGGCGCGGGTGGGAGGTGGCTACCGCCAGCGACAGCAAGGCGCCCATCGACAGGCCGCCGACGACGACCCGGTCGACATGGGGCCCAAAGCGCAGCAGCGCCGACTGCACGCTGGCGAGCCAGTCGGTCCAGCGCGTCTGCACCAGGTCCTGCATGCTGCCGCAGTGGCCGGCCAGTTGCACCGCATAGACGGTAAAGCCTTCGCGGTGAAGGCCCTTGGCCAGCAGGCGCATCTCGGCGGGGGTGCCGGTCAGGCCGTGCACCAACAGCACGCCGGTGCGCGCGGCAGCGCCGGAGCCGGGCATGACGAATTCATGGGGCGTCAGGCACAGCGTCTGCAAGGCCGCTTCTGCCGCTCTTTCCTGGGGTTGGCTGGCCAGATGGCGGGCGAGTGCGTCATTGGCCTTCATGCGAGGGCCTCCTGCTGCTGCATGAACTGCAGGAGCCAGGGCGTGGCATCGCTGAAACCCTGGAACGGTGCATGGGCGATGCCATGGCGCTCGCAGTGACCGATCAGCCGGTACTTGGCCAGCACATAGTCGGCCTCGTGCGAGACGCAGAAGTCCGAGCTGCTGTCGCCCACATACAGCACCCGGCCGGCCAGCGCTTTCTGCGTGGCCAGGCGCTCGCATTTGCAGTTGCCACTGGCACGCTTGCAGTGCGGGCTGGCCCAGGGGGATTCCAGCGACCAGCGGCGGGTGTCCTGCTGCAGCAGGCGGTTGGCGATCACCTCCAGATGGCCCAGGCCGTGGCGTGCCAGCACATGTTCGATGGCGTAGTCGATGCCGTCGCTGACCACTTGCACGCGCAGGCCCAGCGCCTGCGCTGCCTGTACAAAGCCGGGGAAGCCGGGGTCGATCGCAATGCTGTCCAGGTGCGCGTCCAGCTGCTGCTGGCTCATGTCCAGCAGCGCGACCTGGCCTTGCATGCAGGCGCGCGAGCCGATCTCGCCGCGCTCCCAGGCGTCTTCCAGGTCAGTCCAGCCGGGCCGGCCAAAGCGCTGCAGCAGGCTGTCAGTGACATCGACCAGGCTGATCGTGCCGTCAAAGTCGGACTGGACCATCCAGCCCGTGGTGTTGTGGCAAGCGGGCGCCTGCGCAAGCATGTATTTATTCATGGAAGCTCACTCTCACGTTCTGGCCTACACGCACATGGATGGGGGCGGTCTCGAACTCGAGCACGCACTCGACCACGCGCAGCGGGCCGCGCTGGGCGTCGTCCTGCAAGGTCGACGGCCCGTACATGGGGTTGATGCGCAGCACCCGGGCCTCGGGCAGCGCGGTGGCGCTGTCGTTGTCCAGCACCACGCTGGCGCGCATGCCCTTTTGCACCGTGCCGGCAAAGCTCTCGTTGAGCTCGGCGCGGATGCGCAGCGGGCGCAGCGGCAGCAGGCGCATTGCCGCCTGGCTGGTATGTACCTGGCTGCCGACCTGGGCGCGCAGATGCACCACGGTGGCCGCTTCCGGCGCATGCAGCGCATAGAGGCGCTGGCGCTCGCGCAGCTGCTGGGTCTTGGTCTGCATCAGCTGCACCTCGGCCTGTGCCACCTCGGTCTCGGACTGCGCATTGCGCAGCGCGGCCTGGGCGTTGTCCACGTCCTGCAGATCGGCTGCGCCATCGCGGGCGGCGGCCTGCAGGCGCTGGAGCTGGGTCTGCAGCAGCGGCAGCTTGGCGGCCAGGGCCTTGTGCTTGGCCTGGGCCAGGCGGTACGAGGACTGGGCGACGGCCAGCTCGGCGCGCAGGTCTTCGTCTTGGACCTTGAGCAGCAGCTGGCCGGCCTGCACCTGCTGGCCCTCGCGCACGGCGATCTGCTGGACGGTGCCATCGATGGCGGTGGCCAGCTCCAGCAGGCCACCGTCGACCTCAATCTTGCCCCGGGCTACGGCGACCGGGCTTTGGTGCTGCTGGCTGGTGCTGGGCGCGGGGGGGCTGTCCGATGCCGGTGAGCAGCCGGCGAGCCCGCCTGCAGCCAGGCAGAGCAGGCCCAGCACCTGCCAGGCCTGCGGCAAGGGCCAGGGGGTTGCGGGAATCTTGGTCACGCGGGGTTCTCCATCAGGGTGTTTTGGCGCCGGTCGCTGTAGACGGCACCGTCTTCCATATTCAGTACGCGGTCGGCGTGCCCGACCAGGCGCGGGTCGTGGCTGACGCACAGCACCGTGGTGCCATGGCTGCGCGCGACGCGGTGAAGGATGTCGATCACCCGTTGTCCGCTCTCGGCATCCAGCGCACTGGTGGGCTCATCGGCGAACAAGAGCTGGGGCGCCTTGGCCAGCGCCCGGGCAATGGCCACACGCTGCTTTTCGCCACCCGAAAGCTCGGCTGGCCGCATGTGGGCGCGGTGGGACAGGCCGACTTCATCGAGCGCATCCTGGGCCCGCTTCAAGGTCTCGGCGCGCCGCATGCCCAGGTAGCCCAGCGGCAGCTGCACCTGCTCGAGCGCCGTCAGCGCCGGGAACAGGTTGAAGCCCTGGAACACAAAGCCGGTGTGCAGCAGCCGAAAGCGCTCCATCTCGCGCACGGGCATGGTCGTCAGGTTCTGGCCCAGCGCAAAGGTCTGGCCGTCATCGGGGGTGAGCAGGCCCGACATCAGCGACAGCAAGGTGCTTTTGCCGCAGCCCGAGGGGCCGGATATCAGGGTCAGCTCGCCGGCGTACAAATCTACCGACAGATCCTGCAGGACCTGGATGCGGATCGCGCCCGAGACATAGGTCTTGCGCAATCCGACGGCCTGCAGGCTGGGTGTTGGAGGGGCGGGGATAGGGGAGGGCATGGCGATGTCCTTCAGCGCAGCAAGGTGGCCGGGTCGGTGCGCAGCAGCACGCGCATCGCGCCCAGGCCGGACAGCAGCGCCAACGTGGCCACCAGGGCAGCGCAGGCCAGCACGGCTTGCAGGTTGAGCGCAACGGGCACCCGGTAGACCTGGGCGAGCGAGACCAGGGCCATGCTGGCGATGGTGGTGAGCAGCAGGCCGGCAGCGCCGATCCAGCAGGCCTGCTCCACCACCACCCGGCCCAGCGCCGCGCGGCTGACGCCCAGCGCATTGAGTACCGCGTATTCGCGCACCGAGCCCGCGACCACGCTCTTGAGCGACTGGCTGGTGACGACCGCGCCGACCAGGCAGACGACGATGGCCATGAACAGCACGCCAGCACCCGCGCCGGTATCGAGCATCCAGTAGCGCTGGGAGCGGTGCGCAAAGCTGTCGGCAGTCCAGACCTCGTGCGGGCCAAAGCTGCGCGCTTCGCTGCCCAGGCGCCGCTGCACAGCCTGGTTGTCCACACCTTTGCGCACCCGGGCCAGCAGGTAGGTGCTGCCCTGGCTGGGCGAGCTGCCAGCGATCTGGTGCGCGCTCTCCAGCGATGCCAGCACGTTAACACCGCCCAGGCCGCGCAAGCCATCGACGGCGGCGACCACGCGCACGCGGTGGTTGTTGATCCAGGCGGTACCGCCTTCCTGGGTGGCCAGACTGCCCAGATCGGCGCGGTCGACGATGACGGCGCCGGGCTCGCGCAGTAGCTTGCGCTGCCAGGGCGCAATGACCCGATCGAACACCATGGCCGTGCCGGCGGTGGAAATGCCCGAGAGGTAGACCGACACCGCGCCGGCACCCTGGCCTGCCCCTTGGTTGGAACGCCAGTCGCCATCGACCCAGACAAAGGGCTCGACGGCTCGGATGTCCGGGTCCATGCGCAGGCGCATTTCCACATCGGGGCCAATGTTGCGGCCAAAGTTCACGCTCTGCGTGCCGGGGTAGCCCACCCAGAGGTCAGCCGAGCTGGCGGTGATGTAGATGGCAGCCGAGCTGAAAATGCCCAGCACCAGGGCGGCCTGCATCACCAGCAGCACACCGGCAAAGCCCACCGCGAAGACCGAGGGGACAAAGCGGCGCCATTCGTAGACCAGGGTTTTGCGGGCCAGCGCAATCATGGCGTGGCCCCTGCGGTGCCGGGTGGGGTTTGCGGCGGCAGTGGGGCGCCGCCCAGCGCCTGGAACAGCGCCACCCAGGCCAGCGCCTGAGCAGCTTGCCCCACGCTCTGCTGGCTTGCGTGCAGCAGCAGCTGGCGGCGGGGCTCCAGCGTATCGAGCTCGCTGGCCAGGCCCAGCTGCTGGCGGCGCTGCAGCTGTTGGGCGCGGCTGCGCAGCAGCGGTGTTTGGGCATCGAGCGATTGCTGGCGTTGCTGCTGGGCAGCGAGGCCGGCCAGCGCGGTTTCCACATCGGCAACGCCGTCGAGCACGCTTTGCCGGTAGGCCTTGACGGCGTTGTTCATCTCCAGCTCGTCGGCATCGGCCTGCGCGCGCCGTCGACCCCAGTCGAACAGCGGAATGTCGATCACCGGGCCCAGCGAGGGCACCTGGTTGGAGCTGGAGCGGCGGTTCTGCGTCAGGTTGTAGGAGTACAGCAATGAGCCCCCCAGCGCAAAGCGGGGGTAGAGCGCCGAGTTCGACAGGCCCGCTGCGGCGGCGGCGCGCTGCACCGCGGCTTCGGCCGCCAGGATGGCCGGGCGGCTGCGCAGCAGCTCGGCGGGCAGTACTTGCAGGCGCAGCGCAGTGGCGCTGGGGATGTGGGGGGTGCTGGAAGTGGCCAGCCAGGCGGCTTCGGGCTCGCTGCGGCCCAGCAGTGCAGCCAGCGCATGCGCTGCGCGTGCCTGGTGCTGCAGCAGATCGGCCTCCTGCGCGCGGCTGCGGTTGAGCTCCAGATGGGCTTGCTGCACCTGCTCGGCGCTGCCCATGCGCTGCTGCACACGCACCTGCTGCAGCTGCAGCCGGCGCGCATCGAGTTGCAGCTGCTGGTCCAGCACAAAGCGTTGCTGCTGCGCCACGCAGATGTCCAGATAGCGCTGCACCACATGGGCGACCAGCTGGACCCTGGCAGCCTGCAACTGCGCCTGGGCATCGAGCAGTTGCGCCTGGCCATCGAGCGCACTGGATTCATAGGCCCCAAACAAGCCGAGGTTCCAGCCCATGTCCAGGCTGGCGTGGAAGTAGGAGTCGAGGGCGGCCACATCCTGCAAGGTGCGCACGCCGGCGCTGAACGCTGGCTTGTAGGCGGCGGTGGCCGTGCCCAGCAAAATGCGCTGGGCCTCAAGCCGGCCTTGCGCCTGGGCAAAATCGAGGTTCTGGGCCAGTGCTTGCTCCACCAGCTTGTCCAGTGCCGGGTCGCCCAGGAGCGTCCACCAGGCGCTCAGGTCGGCGGCCTTGACGGCATGCGCATGGGGTGCGCTGCCGCCCGCCTGGCGCCACTGCGCCGGGGTGTCGGGGTTGAGCGGGGGTTGCGCAGGCGTCATGCAACCGGCCAGCAAAGCGGCAGGTGCCAGCGCCAGCAGTGTTTTGCAGAACAAGGGTTTCACGTGCAATGGAGTCGGTTCTTGGCCGGTGCAGACCGGGGCGGCCTGACCGCAGAGGCAGGACAAATATGCGGCCCATTCAACCCTGCCAAGCTTGCGTAAGCTTGCACAAATGATGGAGAAAACATGGAGGCCGCCAAGGCGTGCAGCGGGTGGGCGGGACGGTCATAATGGCTTGCTTCAACCGCTTTTGGGCGCCCTGTGAGGCGCCGCTGGAACCTACTTGCGATGGTGTCTGCCATGAAACTACCTACGCCACCTGTGGCCGCTCCGCTGGTGCTCGTCGTGGAGGATGAGCCAGGCATTGCCACGATTTTGGTCGCCTACCTGGAGCGCGACGGTCTGCGTACGCTATTTGCACGCGATGGTGAGCAGGCCTTGCAGCTTTTTCGCCAAAACCAGCCCGACCTGGTGCTGCTCGACATCCACCTGCCCGGCATCGACGGGGTCGATGTGCTGCGCTTCATCCGCGACCAGGGCCAGACCCCGGTGATCATGGTGACGGCGCTGGCCGATGACGTGGACAAGCTCGTGGCGTTGCGCCTGGGGGCCGATGACTATGTGGTCAAGCCCTTCAACCCCGCTGAAGTGGTGGCGCGCGTGCGCGCCGTGTTGCGCCGCAGCCAGCCCAAGGCCGCCGCTGCACCGATGGCGCCCATCCGGGTGGGCGCGCTGGAGATCAACCCCGCCGAGCACAGTGCCCGGGTCTACGACGCGCAAGGCCAGGCAACACCGCTGCCGCTGACCCTGACCGAGTTCCGGCTGCTGGCCCTGCTGGCCTCCCAGCCGCGGCGCTGTTTTTCACGCGCGCAGCTGATCGAGCAGTGCCTGCCCGAGAGCGACGCACTGGAGCGGGTGATCGACTCGCACCTGTCCAAGCTGCGCCGCAAATTGCAGCTGGCCGGCCAGGAGGAGCTGATCGAGACCGTGCGCAGCATTGGATACCGCCTATGGCCCGGGGACTGAACCGCATCTGGGTCCGCTTTGGCTTCTGGATTGCCGGCACGCTGCTCAGCACCATTGCGCTGCTCAGCGCCTGTGCCTGGGCCTTCAATGCGGTGCAGTACAACCAGTTCTACCAAAGCCTGCCCAGCGCGGTGCGGGTGGAGCTGGACGACCTGATCGAGCGCGACCTGGACAACAGCCCGCGTGCCATGCAGATCTATGGCGAATACTGGCGTGGCGAGGTGTTCTTTGGCGAGCAGGTGTCGCTGTTCATCGGTCTGCTGGTCTGCCTGCCGTTTGGCCTGGCCATGGGTTTTTTCGTCTCGCGCTATATCACCCGGCCGCTGGCGTCGATGGTGGAGGTGGCGCAGCGCGTGGCGCACGGTGATTTCAGCTCGACACGCGTGGTGGAAGAGGGCGCGCACGGTGAGTTGAAGGAAGTGGTGCACACCTTCAACGCGATGATCGACGCGCTGCAAAAGCTCAATGCCGAGCGCCAGGCGTCGGCCGCCTCCATCTCGCATGAGCTGCGCACGCCGCTGTCGGTGCTCAAGACCCATTTGCATGCCATGTGCGATGGCGTCATTGCGCCCAGCGATCAGGAGTTTCGGCTGCTGCTGGCGCAGACCGAGCACCTGGGCCGCTTGATTGACGACCTGCATACGCTGGCGATGGCCGAGGCCGGTGAGATGTCGCTGCGCAAGGAGCGCCTGAGCCTGGGGGCACTGGTGCGCGAAAGTCTTCAGGAATTGCAGCCCCAACTGCAGCACGCTCAGATGGTGCTGTCGCAAGTGCTGCCCGAGGACGATGCGGTCAGCACCATCCGTGCCGACCCGTTGCGCATGCGCCAGATCATTGCCAACCTGGTGGGCAATGCCGTGCGCCACGCGGCCAGCGGGCACTGGTTGGAGGTGGAGGTGCGCAACCTGCGCGATGCACAGGGGCATATCTGGATCGAGCTGCTGGTCAGCGATGCCGGGCCGGGGCTGCCGCAGGAGCTGCGCACGCATCCCTTCCGGCGCTTTGCGATGGCCCCGGGCCGGCGCAAGCGGGAGGGCTCGGGCCTGGGGCTGTCCATCGTGCAGGCGCTGACCGAGCTGCAAGGCGGGGTGGCGCTGGCCGAGAGCTCGTCGCGGGGCGGCGCGCGGTTTCGCCTGCGTTTTGCGCCGGCCTGAGGCCCTCTGCGGGGTCAAAGGCAAGGCCGCAAAGCGCCGATCGGGCGCTGGCGATGGGCGGCGATTAAAATGGCGTTTGCGCTCTGTGATTGCAGAGCTTTTGCTATTTTTTAAGGAGCGGATCGCGCGTTGCCGCGCCACGCCGCACAGTTGCTGCCCCATGCAAGCCCAAGACCCCCAAGCCATCCGCCTGTCCAAACGCCTGGCCAGCGATATCGGTTGCTCGCGCGCCGAGGCCGAGCACTATATCGATGCCGGCTTTGTGACGGTGGATGGCCAGATCCAGGACACTCCGGGCGCCCGTGTGCTGCCCAGCCAGACCGTGCTGCTGCAGCGCGGCGCCGATCTGCGCCCGATCCAGCCGGTCACCTTGCTGCTGCACAAGCCTGCGGGCTACAGCCTGCGCGCGCTCGAGCCCGGGCGCCAGGGCCTCAGTGCGCTGGACCTGCTGACGCCCGATAACCTGGCCGATGTCGATACCCCCCAGCCTGCCCGGCCCGTGGCGCGCCATTTTCGCCACCAGCAGTTTTTGCTGCCCATCCCGCGCGCTGCCAGTGGCCTGGTGGTCTACAGCCAGGACCCGCGCATCATCCGCCATCTGAGCGAAGAAGCGGATTTGCTCGAGCAGGAATGCCTGGTCGAGGTGCAGGGGCAAATCATCGACGATGGCCTGGCCTTGCTGGCCCAGGGGCTGTATGTGGATGGCGAGCGCCTGCCGCCCCTCAAGGCCAGCTGGCAGAACGAAACCCATCTGCGGTTCGCGCTCAAGCGGGTCGCGCCCGAATGGCTGCCGACCATTTGTTCAGCGCTGGGCCTGGAGCTGCTGTCCATGAAGCGTTTGCGCATCGGCCGGATTTCGCTGAGCAAGCTGCCCCAGGGGCAGTGGCGCTACCTGCAAGGCTACGAGCGGTTCTGACGCGCTCGGGGGCGGGACGGTGGCCACAGGCAGCAGCCTGGCAGCGATCTGTTATAGATTTGATAGCAGATTTCTGTTTTGCGGCTTGGGATTGAACCGGTGCATGCCTGAATGTGATCGGCTTGCAAAACATGCCACAATAGCCCGCTGTCGGCATCGCCACAGAAATTACCTGTGGCTGTCTTGATATTGCCTGCCATGGCCCCATATAACGGTGTTTGATACAAAGGCCTGAGCTTGTGCGCTGGGCCGTGGGCGGGCAAGCCTGGCGCGGGGCGCGGCTTGTGATCGCTGCCTTTTGTGTAACTATCAGGGGTCCTATGTCACTCATTCCAGTCACCATCCTCACGGGCTTCTTGGGCTCGGGCAAAACCACGCTGCTCAAGCGCGTGCTGCATGAGTCGCACGGCATGAAGATCGCCGTGATCGAGAACGAGTTCGGCGAAGAGAACATCGATACCGACATCCTCAAGACCGAATCGAAGGAACAGATTCTGCAGATGAGCAATGGCTGCATCTGCTGCACCATCCGTGAGGACTTGCGCGAAGCGCTGCAGCTGCTGGCAGCCAAGCGCCGCAAGGGGCTGGTGGATTTCGAGCGCATCGTGATCGAAACCACGGGCCTGGCCGACCCCGGCCCGGTGGCGCAAACCTTCTTCATGGACGAAGAAATCGCCGAAACCTATCTGATCGACTCCATCATCACGCTGGTGGATGCCAAGCACGCCGGCCAGCAGCTCGACACCCGCCAGGAGGCGCGCCGCCAGGTGGGCTTTGCCGACCAGATCTTCCTGTCCAAGACCGACCTGGTGACCGAGGCCGACAAGGACGCGCTGGTCCACCGCCTCAAGCACATGAACCCGCGCGCACCGATCCGTGCCGTGCATTTTGGCGATGTGCCGCTCAAGGACGTGTTCGATCTGCGCGGCTTCAACCTCAATGCCACGCTCAACATCGACCCGGACTTCCTCAAGGAAGAGGGCCACGACCACGGCCATGTGCATGACGAGCATTGCGGCCACGACCATGACCACGGCGATAGCCACGGCCATGTGCACGACGAGAACTGCGGGCACGACCACGCGCATGGCGAGCACTGCAACCACCCGCACCACCACCACCATGACGATGATGTGAAAAGCTTTGTCTACCGTGTGGACAAGGCCTTTGATCCCGCCAAGCTGGAAGACTTCCTGGGCGCCATTGTGAACATTTATGGCCCGCGCATGCTGCGTTACAAGGGGGTCCTGGCGATGAAGGGCACCGACCGCAAGGTGATTTTCCAGGGCGTGCACCAGCTGATGGGCAGCGATCTGGGCCCCGAGTGGGCTGCCGACGAGCGCCGCCAGAGCAAGATGGTCTTCATCGGAATTGATCTGCCGCAGGACATCCTGCGCCAGGGCCTGGACCAGTGCGTGGTGGAGGCCTGATCGCCCGCGAGGGGCGGCCCGGGGATGAGACCCCGGGGAAACCCCCCGTTGCATCCGGGCTGCATCCACTTGTTGCTGTGCAGCGATGCCATATACAATCGCGGCCCGAAATGCAGCAAAGCCGGCATGCGGCGAGATACGGTTTCCGTGGTTCGTCCTGAAGATTTCGATGAGAGAGCGCAGTGTTTGAGGGGCTTTGGCCTGTTGGACACGGCGCTGAAGGAGAAGGAGGCTTGTGCAAGCGAGCTTTACCCTGCCAGGTGCTGGCCGGGGTGGCCTGCAAGATGACGGAGTTGCGGGCACCGGCCCGACTTCATAGATGTGCCTGGGTCCCTGTGGGACGCGGGCAAGTTGATCAGGGGGCGGAGCCTGCCGGGCTTTGCACCTTTTGTAACGAGACGGACATCCGTCGCATGTAAGAACTGCGCTAGCCAGTCGAGAGAACTATGCCTACCACTACGCAAACCATCCCTAAACGCGACGCCAAGCTGGCCAATGCTTGGAAGTCCAAGACGGTAGACACCCTCACTGACGATGAGGTGCTGTCGATGCCGGAGAGCGAATACATGAACGACATCCAACTGGCGTTCTTTCGCAAGAAGCTGGTGGAGCTGAAGACCGGCATCCACCTCAATGCCGATGCCACGACGGAAAACCTGCGTGAAGACACCGTGGTCGTGCCCGATCCAGCAGACCGCGCTACCATTGAGGAAGAGCATGCGCTTGTCTTGCGCACGCGCGACCGTGAGCGTAAGCTCTTGAAGAAGATCGACCAGTCGATCAGCCGCATCGATGCGGGCGACTATGGCTACTGCGACGAGACGGGCGAGCCCATCGGGGTGGGCCGTCTGCTGGCGCGTCCTACGGCCACTTTGTCGCTGGAAGCGCAGCAGCGCCGTGAATTGAAACAAAAAATGTTTGGTGATTGAGGCTGGGGCAGCGCACCGGACACACAAGGGGAGGGAGTAACCATGAGTGAGGCTCAAAAGCCAACCAAGGGTTTGTTGTCCAAGGTGGTGCGCTTTGTAACCAAACCCACCACGCAGTGGTCGGAGCTGGACAAGACGCCGGAGCCGGAGAACCCTGAAGCGCAGTTTTCCAAGCAGGCGCTCAAGGAGATCATGGAGCGCAAGCGCCGCAATGATTTTGTGCGCAAGCTGGAGTTCGACCAGCTGCGCAAGATCCGGCGCGAAGCCAACAAGTCCAGCAGCGCTGGCGCCGATGGGGCCGCCAGCTCGGCGGCCATGCTCGAAGGCGGGGTGGCGCCCGACGCCGCAGCCGCTGCGGCGGGCAAGCATGCCCATCCCTCGCACACCATCGAGAAAATCAACCAGATCGAGCGGCAGATGTCCAAGCAGTGGTGGTCCGGCGACAACGCCGCTGCGGCTGCGGCCGATCCTGCCGCTGCTGCCCCTGCCGAGGCCACGCCGGTCAGTGCGCCGGTGCCCGCTGCATCTGCTGCGGCGCCCTTATTGGCCGAAGCCGTGCCTGTGGTACCCGCCGCTGCACCGGTGGCGCTGCCGCCAGCCGCCCCTGCGGCCTTGCCCGCGGCCGCCTTTGATGCCCAGGTCGAGTCGGGCCGGTTCATCCACGATACCGATCTGGAAGAAGCAGCCGTGTTGTTTGCCAACGGCGATGCAGCCGGGGCCGAGGCCTCGCTGCTGGCCCTGGTACAGCAGCGCCGTGGCGATCTGATGGGGCAGCTGACGATCTGGCTGACCTTGTTTGACCTGTACCGCGCTACCGGTGACCAGACCAGGTTTGATTTCCACGCGATTGAATTTGCCAGCAAATATGGGCGCTCAGCACCCGTGTGGTTCTCGATGCCGCAAGAGCTGGGTGCCAAGGCGCTGCAGGCGGGCGACACCTCCGCGCAAGAGGTGCGGCTGCTCAACTGGCAGGCGCCTCCGGTGCTCAGCAGCGCGGCACTCAGCGGCCTGCAAGGCAATCTCAAGCGCTATGCGCCCCCTTGGACGCTGAACTGGTCCCGCGTGACCGACGTGCGTGATGAGGTGGTCACCGCGCTGCTGGCCCAGTTCCGTGCATGGGCGGACCAGCCCGATGCGCGCCTGGTCTTTGTCGGGGCAGACCATCTGCTCTCGGTGCTGGAGGCGCAAACGCCGGTGGGCGACAACGCGGTGGCCCAGGAGCGCTGGTCGCTGCGCATGGCCTTTTTGCGTTTGCTGCAGCTGGAGCAGGATTTTGAAGCGGCCGCGCTCGATTACTGCATCACCTACGAGGTATCGCCGCCATCCTGGGTCGCGCCCCGGGCCGAAACCAGCAGCGACAGCACACGCTCTGGTGCTCCCGCTGCGCCGGATCTGTCGCTGGGCTTTGATCTGCCCGAGAGAAAGCCGGTGGTCGCCGACAGCCCGCAGGCCGTGCTCGAAGGGATTGTCGAAGGGGATGTCTCCCGGCAGCTCGACACCTTCACGCCGATGGTGGAGCCGGGCATGCCGTTCACGGTACGCTGCGACCGCCTGATGCGCATCGACTTTGTCGCGGCCGGCTCGGTGCTCAACTGGGTGGCCGAATGCCAACAGAAAAACGTGCTGGTGCGTTTTGGCAACCTGCACCGCTTGAATGCCGTGTTCTTCAACCTGATCGGCATCAACGAGCACTCCATCGTCAACCAGCGGGAAAACTGATGGGGCAGCGCGAGTGGGCAACAAACGCACCTGCGGGTGCGTTTTTTTCTGCCTGCTGCGCCGCCTCCGCCTTGGAAAACCCGGGCCAGGCTCCATATAGGCAAGACTATGGAACAGTATCACGGCACAACCATTCTCAGCGTTCGGCGCGAAACGCCGCAAGGCATCCAGGTCGCTATTGGCGGCGACGGCCAGGTCACCCTGGGCAACATCGTCGTCAAGGGCACCGCACGCAAGGTGCGCAAGCTCTATGGCGGCAAGGTGCTGGCCGGCTTTGCCGGCGCGACGGCCGATGCCTTCACCTTGTTTGAGCGCTTCGAGGCCAAACTGGACAAGCACCAGGGCCAGCTGACCCGCGCAGCGATCGAGCTGACCAAGGACTGGCGCACCGACCGCGTGTTGCGCCGCCTCGAAGCCATGCTGGCAGTGGCTGACCATTCGGCATCGCTGATCATCACTGGCAATGGCGATGTGCTGGAGCCCGAGCAGGGCATTGTGGCCATTGGATCGGGCGGCGCCTATGCGCATTCGGCGGCCAAGGCGCTGTTGAACAACACCGATCTGTCGGCCGAAGAGGTGGTGCGCAAATCGCTGGGCATCGCCGGCGAGCTGTGCATCTACACCAATATGCACCACACGATTGAGACCTTGTGAGCGTCTGGCAGGCCGGCGCGCCACCTGCCGCCCCATCTCCCATTGATCGACTGCTGTACCCGTTGCCCGGCGGGTGCCAACCGGATTTTGCACTATGTCCTCGATGACACCCCAGGAAATCGTTTCCGAACTCGACAACCACATCGTTGGCCAGGCCAATGCCAAGCGCGCCGTCGCTATCGCGCTGCGCAACCGCTGGCGCCGCCAGCAGGTCGCTGACGGCCTGCGCCAGGAGATCACGCCCAAGAACATCCTGATGATTGGCCCCACGGGTGTGGGCAAGACCGAGATTGCCCGGCGCCTGGCCAAGCTGGCCGATGCGCCCTTCATCAAGGTCGAGGCGACCAAGTTCACCGAGGTGGGCTATGTGGGCAAGGATGTGGATGCCATCATCCGCGATCTGGCCGAGGTGGCCGTCAAACAGACCCGCGCATCGGACGTGAAGAAGCTGCGCGTGCGTGCCGAGGACGCCGCCGAAGAGCGCATTCTGGATGCGCTGCTGCCGCCCGCCCGGACCGGTGAAGCCGCGCCCGATACCAGCACGCGCCAGGTGTTTCGCAAGAAGCTGCGCCAGGGTGAGCTCAATGACAAGGAGATCGACATTGAGGTGGCCGAGGCCAAGCCCCAGCTCGAGATCATGGGCCCCCAGGGTATGGAGGAGATGGCCGAGCAGCTGCGCGGCATGTTCAGCCAGATGGGCCAGGACAAGCGCAAGGTGCGCAAGCTCAAGATCAGCGAAGCGCTGCAGCTGATCACCGATGAGGAGGCGGCCAAGCTGGTGAACGAGGAAGATGTCAAATCCCGGGCCATCGAGAACCTCGAGCAAAACGGCATCGTCTTCATCGACGAGATCGACAAGGTCGCCACGCGCCAGGAAACCAGCGGCAGCGATGTCTCGCGCCAGGGCGTGCAGCGCGATCTGTTGCCTCTGGTTGAAGGCACGGCCGTCTCGACCAAGTACGGCATTGTGAAGACCGACCACATCCTGTTCATTGCCTCGGGCGCCTTTCACCTGGCCAAGCCCAGCGACCTGATCCCCGAGCTGCAAGGGCGTTTTCCGATCCGCGTCGAGCTCGGCTCGCTGTCGGTGCAGGATTTCGAGGCCATTCTGACGCAGACCCATGCGTCGCTGATCAAGCAGTACGAAGCGCTGCTGGCCACCGAGGGCGTGAAGCTGCAGTTTGAAGCCGACGGCATCACGCGCCTGGCGCGCATCGCTTTTGACGTCAACGAGCGCACCGAGAACATCGGCGCGCGCCGCCTGGCGACGGTGATGGAGCGCCTGCTCGAAGAGATCAGCTTTGGGGCCACCAAGCTGGGCGGACAGACGGTGGTGATTGACGCCGCCTATGTGGACCAGCGCCTGGGCTCGTTGAGCCAAAACGAAGATTTATCGCGTTATATCCTCTAGCCATAAGGTGCGCGGCAGCGCGCATTCTGAACCGCGTGCCCGCCTATGTTGGCGGGCACTTGCTTTTCGGCCAGCCGCCGCATGTGGGCTTGTAGGAGAACATCTAGTTTTGTAACAAAAGACGATCAGATGGTAATCCCTGATGGCGTCAATTTTGCTAAGAGTCTGGATATAGAGGCGATTGTAAGTGCCTATCAAATAAGAAGAATTTCATAGCGGTTTTTGCTTGAAGTGCGTTATAAGTTATTGATTTACTTGTATTTTCATTGCAAATCATTGTGTTGAAGTGTGGCGCGATCTGGAATTCCTGATACAGTGGGGAAAAGTGCAGTTTTGTGGGAAAAAGTGCACTTACTCCCTCCGAAACCCCAACCAGAGTCCACACCGTGTTTCAAGGAGCTTCCTCACTCAGTCTTGATGCGAAAGGTCGGTTATCGATACCGACCCGGCATCGCGACGCGCTGACAAAGCCCGGACCCACGCTCACCATTACCCGCCATCCCCATGGTTGCCTGATGATCTTCCCGCAGGATGCCTGGGCGGTTTTCAGCGCGCGCATGGCGCAGGTCAAGATGGGCGAGCAGGTGCTCAAGCGGATTTTTCTGGGTAGCGCGATGGATGTGGAGATGGATGGCACCGGCCGTGTGCTGGTGTCCCCCGAGCTGCGTGCTGCGGCCAACATCACCAAGGACGCGATCCTGATGGGGATGGGCAGCCATTTTGAATTGTGGGACAAGGCGACGTACGAGAAGCAGGAGGCCGAAGCCCTGCAGAATCTGCCGCCCGACGCCCTGGATAACTTTGCATTCTGAGGTGCATGTGGAAACCAAGAACTACCTGCACACCACCGTCTTGCTCAACGAGGCCGTGGACGCCTTGTTGGAGGCCAGGGTCGAGATGGACCCGGTCTTTGTCGATGGGACTTTTGGCAGAGGCGGGCATTCCCGCCTGGTGCTGTCCAAGCTGCCGGCCCAGGGCCGGCTCATTGCTTTTGACAAGGACGTGGAGGCGATTGCCGAGGCTGGCAAGATTGCCGACGCCCGGTTTGCCATTCGCCATGAGGGCTTCAGCCACATGGCGCAGCTGCCTGCCGCTTCGGTGGCCGGCGTGCTGCTGGATCTGGGGGTCAGCTCCCCGCAGATCGACAGTCCCGAGCGCGGCTTCAGTTTCCGCTTCGATGGCCCGCTCGACATGCGCATGGACACCACCCGAGGCCAGAGTGTGGCCGAGTGGTTGCAAGAGGCGGAAACACAGCAAATAGCGGAGGTGATTCGTGACTTCGGTGAAGAACGGTTTGCTGGGCCCATTGCAAAGGCGATTGTTGCGCGGCGGGAGGCTGGCTCGCCAGTCGCCACCACTGCCGATCTGGCCGAGCTCGTGGCTGGCGCAGTCAAGACCCGCGAGGCTGGGCAAAATCCAGCTACGCGGACATTCCAGGCTCTTCGGATTTTCATTAATGCCGAGCTTGAAGAGCTCGAACAGGCGCTAGAGGCCAGTCTGCGGGTGCTCGCTCCCGGCGGCCGTCTGGTGGTGATCAGCTTCCACTCGCTGGAAGACCGCATCGTCAAGCAGTTCATTGCCAAGCATTCCAAAGAGGTGTTCGACCGTCGCGCACCCTTTGCCGCGCCCAAGCCGATGCTGCTCAAGGCGCTCGAGCGCATCAAACCCAGTGAGGCAGAAGTCTCGGCCAACCCACGCGCCCGCAGTGCGGTGATGCGGGTGGCCGAACGCACCGAGGTGGCGGCATGATGCGCCGCGGCCTGCCCGGACCATGCAACAGGGGGTGGCTGTGCTGCTGCGCCTGAACATTCTGCTGCTCATGGTGACGATCATCAGCGCGATGGCGCTGGTGCAGTCGCAGTATGAATCGCGCAAGCTGTTCACCGAACTCGACCGCGCACTGGCCGAGTCGCGCCAGCTGGAGACGGACCACCAGCGCCTGCAGGTGGAAAAGCGCGCCCAGGCCACGCCGCTGCGGCTGGAGCAGCTCGCCCGCGAAAAGTGGGGCATGCAGACAGCCACGCCAGCCGTCACGGTGTATGTGCCTGAGCCAGGCAACGGATCGGTGGCCCCATGAGCAAGGACATGCGCTACTCCACTAGCCCCTTGCTGGCCGAGCGCACGCCGATGTGGCGCAGCCGCTTCATCATGATTGGTCTGGCACTGGCCTTTACCGGCCTGATTGGCCGCGCCGCCTATGTGCAGGTCATCGGCAACGATTTCTTCCTGCGCCAGGGCGAAGTGCGTTTTGCCCGCACCATTGAATTGCCCGCCAACCGGGGCCGCATCCTCGACCGCAATGGCCTGATTCTGGCGTCCAGCGTGCCCGCTGCCAGCATCTGGGCGATTCCCGAAGATGTGGACCAGGCCGATCCGGCGATCAAGGCCAAGATTGGCGAGATCGCCAAGCTGATGGGCATGCCGCTGGCGCAACTCGATGCCAAGCTGGCCGATGAGGACAAGTCCTTTGTCTGGATCAAGCGGCAGCTCGATTGGGACATCGGGCAGAAGATCAAGGCGCTGGATGTCAAGGGCATCTACCTGCGCAAGGAATACAAGCGCCAGTACCCCGAAGGTGAATCTGCAGCCCACGTCGTGGGCTTTACCAATGTGGAAGACCAGGGCCAGGAAGGCATGGAGCTGGCCTTCAACACCGAGCTGGGCGGCAAGGCCGGCTCGCGCCGCGTGATCAAGGACCGCCTGGGCCGCATCGTCGAAGGCGTGGGCGTGGAGACGCCGCCGCAAGAGGGCCAGGACATCCAGCTGTCCATCGACAGCAAGGTGCAGTTCTTCGCCTACCAGAAGCTGCGCGACCAGGTGGCCGCCTTCAAGGCCAAGGCCGGCAGTGTCGTGGTGATGGATGCCCACACCGGCGAAGTGCTGGCGCTGGCCAACTACCCCAGCTACGACCCGAACAACCGCTCGCGCCTGACCGGTGAGCAGCTGCGCAACCGCGCGATTACCGATACCTTCGAGCCCGGCTCGACGATGAAGCCCATCACCGTGGGCACGGCGCTGGAGCTGGGCCGGGTCAAGAACACCACGATCATCGACACCACCCCCGGGCGTTACGCGATTGGCGGCTTCACGATCAGCGACACCCACAACTATGGTGCGCTGACGGTGGATGGCGTGATCCAGAAGTCCTCCAACGTGGGCGCGCTCAAGGTGGCGCAGAAGATGTCGCCGCAAGAGATGTGGAATGTGCACTCGGCGCTGGGCTATGGGCAAAAGCCCCAGATTGCCTTCCCGGGCGCGGCCAGTGGCCGCCTGCGTCCCTGGAAGAGCTGGAAGCCGGTCGAGCAGGCCACCATCTCTTACGGCTACGGCCTGTCGGCTTCGCTGTTCCAGATGGCGCGCTCCTACACCGTGTTCTCGAACGACGGCAATGTGATCCCGGCGACCATGCTCAAGCGCAGTGGCCGCCCTGCGGGCACGCCGGTGTTCTCGAAGAAGACCGCCGAGCTGGTGCGCCACATGCTGTGGATGGCCGCCGGCCCGGGTGGTACCGGCCAGAAGGCGCAGACCGTGGGCTACTCCATCGGCGGCAAGTCGGGTACGGCCCGCAAGCAGCAGGGCCGGGGCTATGCCGCAGGCAAGTACCGCGCCTGGTTCACCGGCATTGCACCGATCGAGAACCCGCGCATCATCGTGGCCGTGATGGTCGACGAGCCCAGCCAGGGCAGCTTTTACGGCGGTACCGTCGCTGGCCCGGTGTTCAGCGAAGTGGTGCAGCAGACCTTGCGCCTGATGGGCGTGCAGCCCGATATGTCGGTCAAGCCGCAGATTGTGGCCAACGATGTGGAGGAGCCGCTATGAGCGCCACCACCACCGTGACCACTGTCACAAGCACCGCCGCCGCCGTTGAATGGCTGCGCGAGCGCGTGCGCGGCGGCACCTTGCACACCGACAGCCGCCAGGTGCACGCGGGCGACGCCTTTATCGCCTGGCCCGGTGGCGTCAATGACGGCCGGGCCTATGTGGCGCAGGCCGTGCAGCGCGGCGCGGCCGCCTGCCTGGTGGAGCAGGCCGGCCTGGAGCAGTTTGATCTGCAAGGCATGCCCGTCGCTGCGATGGCCGATTTGAAGGCCGCCACCGGCCCGATGGCCAGCGCCTGGTTTGGCCAGCCCAGCGAGCAGCTCGATGTGCTGGCCGTCACCGGCACCAATGGCAAGACCAGCATCAGCTGGTGGCTGGCCCAGGCGGTGAGCCATCTGTGCGAATCCGGTGTGCTGCCGCACCGGGGCTGCGCGATGGTCGGCACCTTGGGCGTGGGCATTCCGCCGCACCAGCTCGATGTGACCGGCATGACCACCCCCGATCCGGTGCTGCTGCAGCGCGCCTTCCGCAGCTTTGCCGATGCCGGCTACGGCGCATGCGCGATCGAGGCCTCGTCCATCGGCATTGCCGAGCACCGCCTGGCCGGCACCCGTATCCGGCTGGCCATCTTCACGAATTTCACCCAGGACCACCTGGACTACCACGGCAGCATGGATGCCTACTGGGCCGCTAAAGAGGCTCTGTTCCACTGGTCCGGCCTGCAGTCGGCCGTGGTCAACCTGGACGACGCGCGGGGCGCGGCGCTGGCGGCCTCCTTGGCCGGCGGCGCACTCGATCTGTGGACCGTCTCCGTGGATAACCCCAGCCAGGCCCGTCTGTCTGCCCAGGCCATCCGCGCGGGCGAGCGCGGTTTGGTGTTCGAGGTCGTAGAGGCCGGCGCCGAAGGCGCTGCCGTGACCCTGCACAGCCAGGTGATTGGCCAGTACAACGTGCTCAACCTCTTGCAGGTGATGGCCAGCCTGCGCGTGCTGGGGGCGAGCTTGGAGCAGGCTGCACAGGCCTGCGCGGGGCTGGCTGCAGTGCCGGGCCGCATGGAACAGGTCAGCCAGGCCGGTGCGCCCCTGGTGGCCATTGATTACGCCCACACCCCCGATGCGCTGGACAAGGCCTTGCAGGCGCTGCGCCCGCTGGCTGTGCAGCGCGGCGGCCAGCTGTGGTGCGTGTTTGGCTGTGGTGGCAACCGCGATGCCGGCAAGCGCCCGCTGATGGGCCGCATTGCCCAGGCCGGTGCCGACGAGGTGGTGGTGACCAGCGACAACCCGCGCGGCGAGCAGCCCCAGGCCATCATCGACGACATTCTGCGCGGCATGACGCCCAGCGCGCATTGGTATGTACAGGCCGACCGCGCAGCCGCCATCGACGAGGTGCTGCTGCGTGCCGCCAGCCAGGATGTGGTGCTGCTGGCCGGCAAAGGCCATGAAGATTACCAGGAAGTGGCCGGCGTGAAGCTGCCCTTTCTCGATGCCGCGCAGGCCCATGCTGCGCTGGCCAAGCGGAAAGAATCCCTATGAGCATGATGACCCTGCAGCAGGCGCTGGGCTTCATTGAGCCCCTTGTCCCCCAGGCCCGGCTGGTGGGGGATGGTGCTGTGCCGCTGCTGCGCGTCCACTCGGACTCGCGCAGCCTGCAGGCGGGCGATTTGTTTGTGGCGCTCAAGGGTGAACGCTTTGATGCCAACCAGTTTCTGGCCCAGGCCCAGGCCGCAGGTGCAGCGGCTGCGCTGTGCCATGCCGACCCGGCTGAGGGCGGCCTGCCCGGCATTGTGGTGCCCGATACCCTGGCGGCGCTGGGCGCGCTGGCCACCGGCTGGCGTGCGCAGTTTCCGCTGCCGCTGATTGCAGTGACGGGCAGCAATGGCAAGACCACGGTAACCCAGATGCTGGCCTCGATCCTGCGCGCGCATGCCGGCGATGCCGCATGGGCCACGCGTGGCAACCTGAACAACGAGATCGGCGTGCCGCTGACGCTGCTGGGCCTGACGGCTGCGCACCGCGCTGCTGTGGTCGAGCTGGGCATGAACCACCCCGGCGAAATCGCCGTGCTCGCCGCAATGGCGCAACCCCAGGTGGCCCTGGTCAACAACGCGCAGCGCGAACACCAGGAGTTCATGCACACGGTCGAAGCCGTGGCCCGCGAAAACGGCAGCGTGCTGGCCGCGCTGCCAGCCGATGGCGTGGCGGTGTTCCCTGCTGGCGATACCTATACCCCCTTGTGGCAAGCGCTGGCTGCCGGCCGGGCCACCTGCCTCTTTGGTGAGCAGGCCGATGGCGCCCAGGCTTTTGCCAGCGATGTGCAGTGGCAAGAGGGCGCCTGGCATTTGCAGCTGCACCTGCCCGGTGGCGCTGCGCCCGTGGTGCTGCAGATTGCCGGCCGCCACAACGTGCGCAATGCGCTGGCTGCGGCCGCATCGGCCCATGCCGCCGGTGTGCCGCTGGCCGCCATTGCCCAGGGCCTGTCGGCGTTCGAGCCGGTCAAGGGCCGCTCGCGTGCGCTGGCCCTGCCCATCGCCGGCCGCAGCCTGACGGTGGTCGATGACAGCTACAACGCCAACCCGGATTCGGTGCAGGCCGCGATCGAGGTGCTGGCCGAGCTGCCCGCGGCCCAGCTCTTGGTGCTGGGTGATATGGGTGAGGTGGGTGACCAAGGGCCCCGGTTCCATGCCGAGGCCGGTGCGCTGGCCAAGCAGCATGGCATCGCCCAGTTGTTTACTTTGGGTGCCCAAAGCCAGTCGGCCGCCCAGGCCTTTGGTGCTGGTGCTCAGCATTTCGAGAGCATGCCTGCCTTGCAGGATGCGGTGTGCAAGTTGATGCCTCAGTTGGGCAGTGTGTTGGTCAAAGGTTCGCGGTTCATGAAGATGGAGCAAGTGGTGCAGGCGATGCAGTCGTGCGCAGACAAGGGCCTGAGCGCCCATGAGGAGGCCGCATGCTGATTGTGCTCGCCAGCTGGTTGCAAAGCCTCTCGCCCGAGTTCGGCTTTTTGCGCATCTTCCAGTACCTGACTTTCCGCGCGGTGATGGCGGCGATGACGGCGCTGGTGATCGGCCTGGTGGCCGGCCCCAAGGTCATCCGTACCTTGTCGGCGCTGAAGATCGGCCAGCCCATCCGCGGCTATGCGATGCAAAGCCATTTGAGCAAGAGCGGCACCCCGACGATGGGCGGCGTGCTGATACTGCTGGCGATCACCATCTCGACGGTGCTGTGGTTTGACCTGTCCAACCGCTTTGTCTGGATCGTGCTGATCGTCACCTGGGGCTTTGGTGCCATTGGCTGGGTCGACGACTGGCGCAAGGTGGTCAACAAGGACCCCGAAGGCATGCGCTCGCGCGAGAAGTATTTCTGGCAGTCGATGGTCGGCCTGGCCGCCGCGTTGGCCCTGGTTTTCTGCATCTCGGAAAACACCAATGCCGAGGTCTGGAGCCTGTTCGTCAACTGGGTGCAGTCGGGCTTCTCGCTGGATCTGCCGCCCAACGCAGGCCTGATGGTGCCCTTCTTCAAGCAGGTGAACTACCCGCTGGGCGTGCTGGGCTTTGTGATCATGACCTACCTGGTCATTGTGGGCGCAAGCAATGCCGTCAACCTGACCGACGGGCTTGACGGCCTGGCCATCATGCCGGTGGTGATGGTCGGCTCGGCCCTGGGCGTGTTCGCCTATGTGACCGGCAGCGTCAATTTCTCGCGCTACCTGCTGTTCCCGCACATTGGCGGCACCGGCGAGCTGCTGGTGTTCTGCTGCGCAATGACGGGCGCGGGCCTGGCCTTCCTGTGGTTCAACACCCACCCGGCCCAGGTCTTCATGGGCGATGTGGGCGCGCTGGCACTGGGCGGTGCGCTGGGCACGATCGCGGTGATCGTTCGGCAGGAGATCGTGCTGGCCATCATGGGCGGCATCTTTGTGGCCGAGGCCGTGTCGGTGATGATGCAGGTGGTCTGGTTCAAGTACACCAAGAAGCGCTATGGCGAAGGCCGGCGTTTGTTGAAGATGGCCCCCTTGCACCACCATTTTGAAAAGAGCGGCTGGCGGGAAACCCAGGTCGTTGTGCGTTTCTGGATCATCACGATGCTGCTGTGTCTGATCGGTCTGTCTACCTTGAAGCTGCGGTGAGCACCATGTCAACCGAGCACCTCCACCCCCTTGATCCCTCGGCAGAGGCCGCTGCTGCGCCCATGGCGCCAGCGGTAGCGCGGGTGGCTGCGACTGAGCCGGCGCAGCCTGCCGAGTTGCAGCCTGAGGTGGCCGCAGCTGGCGATGATGTCCAGGCACAAGCGCTTGCGACCACGGATGCGGCCTTGCCTACCGATGAGGCCGCGCTGGAGGCCGCAGCGGATGGTGCAGCCGCTGTGGCCACCGATGCTGCGGACGCTGCAGTAACTCAAGCCGCCGACGCCTCGGCGGTGGATATGGCCCCGGTGCCCGATGTGTCGACCCTGACGGCCGCCAAGGATGCGGCGGCCTTTGTCGCGCAGATCTTTGCCGACCCCGGTGTGTCGGACGCGGCCAGCAGCGAGGTGACCGCGGTGGATGTGCAGCCCCAGGAGGCCGAGGTGGTCTATGCGCCGGTGCCGGCACAGTGGCCCCAAGGGCAGGAGCACCCGCTGCAGGGCCAGCAGGTGCTGGTGCTGGGTTTGGGTATCTCGGGCCTGGCGATGGCGCGCTGGTGCGCGCGTTGCGGCGCCCAGGTGACGGTTGCGGATACGCGTGAGGAGCCGCCCCATTTGGCGCAGCTGCGCAGCGAGCTGCCGGAGGTGCGTTTTGTCGCCGGTGCGTTGTCCGCTGCGCTGGTCGATGGCCAGCCGGTGCGTGTGGTCTACCGCTCGCCCGGCCTGAGCCCCGAGACCGTGGCCCCGGTCGTTGATGCGGCGCGCGCCATTGGTTTGCCGGTCAGCGGCGAGCTGGATCTTTTCAGCCTGGCGCTGCAGTCGCTGGCCCAGGCCCATGGCTATGCACCCAAGGTGCTGGCGATCACGGGCACGAATGGCAAGACCACGGTCACGTCGCTCACGGGGCAATTGCTCGTGCATGCCGGCATGACCACAGCGGTGGCCGGCAATATCGGCCCCAGCCTGCTCGATACGCTGTCGCAGCACATTGACTCCGAGAGCCTGCCCCAGGCCTGGGTGCTGGAGCTGTCGAGCTTCCAGCTCGAAGATGCGCATGCCTTCAACCCGACGGCAGCGACCGTGCTCAATATCAGCCAGGACCACCTGGACTGGCATGGCAGCATGGAGGCCTATGCGGGCGCCAAGGCCAAGATTTTTGGCAGCGATGCGCTGATGGTGCTCAACCGCGACGACCCGGCCGTGATGGCCATGCTGCCGCCACCGGTGCGGGTCAAGCTGCAGCGCCCCCAGCTGCGCCCGCACATCAGCTTTGGCCTGGATCTGCCGACCCAGGTGGGCGACTATGGCCTGGACGTGGTCAACGGCATGGCCTGGCTGGTGCGTGCGCAGGACGATGGCAACAGCGCCAGCAACAAGCGCAACCAGACAGCTGCTGACGATGTGTTCCTGCAGCGGCTGATGCCTGCCGATGCGCTGCGTATCCGGGGCCGCCACAACGCGATGAATGCGCTGGCAGCGCTGGCACTGGGCCATGCGGCGGGCGCTGGTTTTGCGCAGATGCTGTTTGGCCTGCGCGAGTACCGCGGTGAGCGCCACCGGGTCGAGCCCATCGGCATCGTCAGCGATGTGGAATATTTTGACGACAGCAAGGGCACCAATGTGGGCGCCACGGTGGCCGCGCTGATGGGCCTGGGTGCCGAGCGCCGTATCGTGCTGATCCTGGGCGGCGAGGGCAAGGGCCAGGACTTCTCGCCACTGGCAGCGCCCGTGCTGCGCTATGCGCGCGCCGTGGTGCTGATTGGCCGCGATGCGCCGCTGATCGAGGCCGCACTGGCAGACACCGGTGTGCCGCTGCTGCACGCGCCCAGCATGGATGAGGCCGTGCTGCTGGCCAGCCAGAAGGCGGTCGCGGGCGACGCGGTGCTGATGTCACCGGCCTGCGCCAGCTTTGACATGTTCAAGAACTACGGCCACCGCGCCGAGGTCTTCTGCCAAGCCGTTGCGGCGCTGGCCGAGGAACGCGGCACTAGTCTGGAGGTGCAGCCATGAGCACCGAGACCGGATTGCGCAGCAGGTTCTCGGGCTGGTTCAAGCCGGCCGGGGAAAAGCCTGTCGATATCCTGCCGGTGCGCGTGGGCGGCAATGAATACCGCCAGACGCCATCGAGTGCCACCACTATCTTTGGTGCCGACCAGGTGCTGATCTGGCTGGTGGTGGCCATCCTGTCCTGGGGCATCGTCATGGTGTTCTCGGCCTCGATCGCGATGCCGGACAACCCGCGCTTTGGCAAGATCGCGCATTACTACTTCTTCCAGCGCCACTTGATGAGCGTGGGGTTGGGCTTTGTGGCAGCGGTGCTCACTTTCCAGATTCCGATGAAGGTCTGGGAGCACTGGGCGCCCTGGCTGTTCATTGCCTCGATCCTGCTGCTCATTGCGGTGCTGATCCCGCATGTGGGCACGGTGGTCAACGGCGCGCGCCGCTGGCTGTCGCTGGGCATCATGAACTTCCAGCCCTCCGAGCTGGCCAAGATCGCGGTCATCATGTATGCCGCCGATTACATGGTGCGCAAGATGGAGGTCAAGGAGCGCTTCTTCCGCGCGGTGCTGCCGATGGGGCTGGCCGTGGGCATCGTCGGCGCGCTGCTGCTGGCCGAGCCCGACATGGGTGCCTTCATGGTGATCGCCGTGATCGCGATGGGCATCCTGTTCCTGGGTGGCGTCAATGCCCGCATGTTCTTCCTGATCGCGCTGGTGCTGGTGGCTGCCTTTGCGCTGATCGTGATGACCTCCGAATGGCGGCGCGAGCGGATTTTTGCCTACCTCGACCCCTGGAGCGAAAAGCATGCGCTGGGCAAGGGCTACCAGCTGTCGCATTCGCTGATTGCGATTGGCCGGGGCGAGATCTTTGGCGTGGGCCTGGGTGGCAGCGTCGAGAAGCTGCACTGGCTGCCCGAGGCGCATACCGACTTCTTGCTGGCGGTGATCGGCGAGGAACTGGGCCTGGTCGGCATCATTGCGCTCTTGGGTCTGTTCTTCTTCATGATCCGCCGCATTGTCGAGATCGGCCGCCAGGCGATCCGCATGGACCGTATCTTCTCCGGCCTGGTGGCGCAGGGTATTGCGATCTGGCTGGGCTTTCAGACCTTCATCAATGCCGGTGTGAACCTGGGCGCCTTGCCCACCAAGGGCCTGACCTTGCCGCTGATGAGTTTCGGGGGCTCGGCGATCTTGATGAACCTGGTGGCGATTGCCATCGTGCTGCGCATCGATTGCGAAAACAAGGCCATGGGTGCCGGGGGGGCGCGATCATGAGCGGCAAGACGGCACTGATCATGGCGGGCGGCACCGGCGGCCATATCTTCCCCGGCCTGGCCGTGGCCCAGGAGCTGCGCAGCCGTGGCTGGACCGTGCACTGGCTGGGCGCACCCGACAGCATGGAAGAGCGCCTGGTGCCGCCCCAGGGCTTTGCGCTGGAGCGGGTGGCGTTCTCGGGCGTGCGTGGCAAGGGGCTCATGTCGCTGGTCGGCATGCCGCTGCGCCTGTTGAAGGCCTTGCAGCAGGCACGCGCCGTGCTGCGCAAGGTCCGCCCCGATGTGGTCGTTGGCATGGGTGGCTATATCACCGTGCCCGGCGGTCTGGCGGCCAAGCTGGCCGGCGTGCCCATCGTGCTGCATGAGCAGAACTCGGTGCCGGGCATGGCCAACAAGCTGCTGGCCCGCATGGCCCAGCGCGTGTTTAGCGCCTTCCCCCATGCGATTGCAGGCGGCCAGTGGGTGGGCAACCCGCTGCGCGCCGAGTTCCTGCAGCAGCCAGAACCTGCTGAGCGCTTTGCCGGCCGCAGTGGCCCGCTGCAGCTGCTGGTGGTGGGTGGCAGCCTGGGTGCCAAGGCCTTGAACGAGGTGGTCCCTAGGGCGCTGGCGCTGATGGCGCCCGAGGCGCGCCCGGTGGTCACGCACCAAAGCGGCGCCAAGCAGATCGACGCGCTGCAGGCCAACTACGCAGCCGCTGGCGTGCAAGCCAGCCTCACCCCCTTTATCGACGATGCGGCCAAGGCCTATGCGGATGCCGATGTCATCGTCTGCCGCGCCGGTGCCAGCACGGTGACCGAGCTGGCCGCCGTGGGCGCGGCAGCGGTGTTTGTGCCGTTCCCGGCGGCGGTGGATGACCACCAGACGGCCAATGCGCGCTTCCTGGTGGATGCCGGCGCCGGCTGGTTGGTGCAACAAAGCGTGTTGACCCCGGAAAACCTGGCTCAGATGCTAGAGAATATGCAGCGAGCGGGCCTGGTGGACATGGCCCAAAAGGCAAAGAAAATGCAGAAATTGGAAGCCGCCCAAGCAGTGGCGGATGCCTGCGTGGAGGTGGCACGATGAAACACGCCATCCAACGCATTCATTTTGTAGGTATCGGCGGTGCCGGCATGAGCGGCATTGCCGAAGTGCTGCACAACCTGGGCTATATGGTCTCGGGCTCGGACCTGTCGGACAGCAGCACCATGGTGCATCTGCGCGATGCCGGTATCACCACCTTTGTGGGCCATGATGCGGCGCATATCGCCCAGGCCCAGGCGGTGGTGACATCGACGGCGGTGCAGGCCGACAACCCCGAAGTCGTGGCCGCCCGGGCCATGGGCATTCCGGTGGTGCCGCGCGCGCTGATGCTCGCTGAGCTGATGCGCCTGCGCAAGGGCATCGCCATTGCCGGCACCCATGGCAAGACGACGACCACCAGCCTGGTGACCAGCGTGCTGGCCGAGGCGGGGCTGGACCCCACCTTTGTCATTGGCGGCAAGCTCAACAGCGCCGGCGCCAATGCACGCCTGGGCAGTGGTGAGTACATCGTGGTCGAGGCGGACGAGTCCGATGCCTCGTTCCTGAACCTGCTGCCGGTAATGGCGGTGGTGACGAACATCGATGCCGACCACATGGACACCTATGGCCATGACTTTGGCCGGCTCAAGACGGCCTTTGTCGATTTTTTGAACCGCATGCCGTTTTATGGCAATGCTGTGGTCTGCATCGACAGCCCGGCCGTTGGCGACATCATCGAGCGCGTGGCCTGCAAGGTCACGACCTACGGCCTGGGCGAAAACGCCCAGATCCGCGCGGTGAACCTGCAGGCCGACAACGGCCAGATGCGCTTTACCGTGCAGCGCCGCCTGGCCCAGGCCTTGCCCGATCTGGAGGTGGTGCTGAACCTGCCCGGCGAGCACAACGTGCTCAATGCACTGGCCGTGGTCGGTGTGGCGGCTGCCATCGGTATCGATGACGCAGCGCTGCAGCGGGCGCTGCAAGGCTTCAAGGGTGTGGGGCGCCGTTTTCAGCGTTATGGCCAGGCCCAGCTGCCCAACGGCGGCGAGTTGACGGTTATTGACGATTACGGACATCACCCTGTCGAAATGGCTGCCACCATTGCGGCCGCGCGCGGCGCGTTTCCAGGCCGCCGGCTGGTGCTGGCCTTCCAGCCGCACCGCTACACCCGCACGCGGGATTGCTTTGAGGACTTTGTCCAGGTGCTGGGCGGCGCCGATGCGGTGCTGCTGGCCGAGGTCTATGCCGCCGGTGAGGCGCCCATCGTGGCGGCCGACAGCCGTGCGCTGGCCCGCGCGGTGCGGGTGGCTGGCAAGGTCGAGCCGGTGTTTGTCGAGCAGATCAGCAGCCTGCCCCAGCAGATTCTGGACCAGGCGCAGGACGGCGACGTGCTGCTGTGCATGGGCGCGGGATCGATTGGTGCGGTGGCCGCCAAGGTGATGGCATTGGCGGGTGGGCAAGAGCGTGTAGCGCCGCAGGGGAGCGCGGTATGAGTGAAACCATGAACAATATTGATGTGAAGGCCTTGGGCAAGGTCGCGGTGCTGATGGGCGGGAGCTCGGCAGAGCGCGAGGTGTCGCTGATGTCCGGCAAGGGCGTGCTCGCTGCGCTGCAGTCCAAGGGTGTGGACGCGCATGCGTTTGATCCCTCGCAGCAGGACCTGGGCGAGCTGCGCAAGCAAGGCTTTGCGCGCTGCTTCATCGCGCTGCATGGCCGCCATGGCGAAGACGGCACGGTGCAAGGCGCGCTGGAGCTGCTGGGCATTCCCTACACCGGCCCGGGCGTGATGGCCTCGAGCATCGCGATGGACAAGATCATGACCAAGCGCATCTGGCGCTTTGAGGGCCTGTCCACCCCCGAGTGGCGCATGGCCGCCAGCGAACAGGACACGCGCGATGCGCTGGCCGCACTGGGCGCGCCGATGATCGTCAAGCCCGCACGCGAGGGCTCGACCATTGGCCTGTCCAAGATCAGCAGCCCCGAAGAATGCGCCCAGGCCTATGCGCTGGCCTCCCGCTATGACCCCGAAGTGCTGTGCGAGCAGTTCATCGAGGGCATGGAGACCACCTGCGCGGTGCTGGGCCAGGGCCGCAGCGCCCAGGCGCTGCCGGTGATCAAGATCGTCGCGCCCGAAGGCAACTACGACTACCAGAACAAGTACTTCACCGACACCACCCAGTATTTCTGCCCCAGCGAGCTGCCAGACGAGATGGAAGCGGCGATCCGCGACCTGGCGGAAAAGGCCTTCCGCACCCTGGGCTGCCGGGGCTGGTCGCGTGCCGATGTGATGGTGCGTGCCTCGGACCAGCAGCTGTTCCTGCTGGAGATCAATACCTCGCCGGGCATGACCAGCCATTCGCTGGTGCCGATGGCGGCCCGTGCCACCGGCATGAGCTATGAAGACCTGTGTTTGCACCTGCTGGCCAATGCATCGAGCGATGCGGCCCAGGGTGCGGAGCTGTAAGACAAGGAGATGAGATCCATGGAGCAGACCATGCCAGTCCCCTTCGACGTCAAGCTGATGAACATGCTGGCCACGGCATTGTTCCTCGGCTGCGGCGCGTTGCTGGTGCTGGCTGGGGTGCGCTGGGCCATCCACCATCCGGCGCTGAGCATTGCGCGCATCGTGGTGCAGGGCGAGCTCGAACACAACAGCGCTGTGTCGCTGCAGGCCAATGTGATGCCGTCCTTGAAAGGCAACTTCTTCACGATGGACCTCGATGAGACGCGGCGGATCTTCGAGCAGGCGCCCTGGGTGCGCCAGGCGCGCATCAAGCGCGAGTTCCCCAGCACCTTGGCGGTGACGATCACCGAGCAGGATGCGACGGCGATCTGGGGCGCGGAGGGCGAGTCCCGCCTGCTCAACAGCGAAGGCCAGATGTTTGAAGGTGACTCGGCCGACCCCGATCTGCTGCACCTGCCGCACCTGTCGGGCCCGGCTGGGCGTTCCCAAGAGGTACTGGCCATGTTCCGCGCGCTCGCGCCCATCTACGCCAAGCTCGACAACGCGCTGGTGGCGCTGGCCGAGTCGAACAGCGGCAGCTGGAAGGCCACCTTGCAGTCTGGCGCGGTCATCGAGATGGGCCAGGGCCGGGAGGATGTCGTGAGCGAGCGGGTACGTAAATTTGTTGAATCTTTGCCTGAAGTCACCGGTACCTACAGACGCAGCGTGGCATCGCTGACGTCGGCGGATCTGCGCCATGCCGGGGGCTATGCGGTGCGCATGCAAGGGGTGACCACGGGCACCTCGGCAGCGGGCCGGGCGCCAGTCAAAAAATAAAACACAGAGATGCGAAACATGAACCATACCAATCACTTGATCAGCGAGGGCTACTGACTATGGCGCGAGATAGCAAAGACGTGGTCGTCGGCCTGGACATCGGCACCGCCAAGATCATGGTGGTCGTCGCCGAGGTGCTGGGCAATGGCGAGCTCAAGCTGGCAGGGCTGGGCGTGGCGCCCAGCAACGGGCTCAAGCGCGGTGTGGTGGTGAACATCGATGCGACGGTGCAGAGCATCCAGCAGGCGCTTAAGGAGGCCGAGCTGATGGCCGACCTGAACATCCAGCGCGTCTACACTGGCATCACCGGCAGCCATATCCGCGGCATCAACTCCAGCGGCATGGTGGCGGTCAAGGACAAGGAAGTCTCGGCCGCCGATGTGGCGCGCGTGCTCGATACTGCCAAGGCGATCAATATTCCGTCGGACCAGCGCCTGCTGCTGGTCGAGCCCCAGGAGTTTGCGATCGACGGCCAGGATGTGCGCGAGCCCATCGGCATGAGCGGCCTGCGCCTGGAGTCCAAGATCCATATCGTGACCGGGGCGCAAAGCGCGGCCGAGAACATCATCAAATGCGTGCGCCGCTGCGGGCTGGAAGTCGAGCAGCTGCTGCTCAACCCGCTCGCCTCCAGCCAGGCCGTGCTGACCGATGACGAGCGCGAGCTGGGCGTGTGCGTGGTCGATATCGGCGCGGGCACCACCGATGTGTCGATCTTCACCGGCGGCGCGATCCGCCACACGGCAGTGATCCCGATTGCCGGTGATTTGATCACCAGCGACATCGCGATGGCGCTGCGCACGCCGACCAAGGACGCCGAGGACATCAAGGTCGAGAGCGGCTGCGCCAAGCAGCTGCTGGCCGATCCCGACACGCAGGTCGATGTGCCCGGTCTGGGTGACCGGGGCCCGCGCCTGTTGAGCAAGCAAGCGCTGGCCGGCGTGATCGAGCCACGCGTCGAAGAAATTTTCTCGCTGGTGCAGCAAGTCATCCGCGAGTCTGGTTATGAGGAGGTGCTGTCGTCGGGCATTGTGCTGACGGGCGGCAGCGCGGTGATGCCAGGCATGGTGGAGCTGGGGGAAGACATCTTCCTCAAGCCCGTGCGACGCGGCATTCCCAAGTATTCCGGCACCCTGGCCGAGATGGTTGCGCAGCCCCGTGCTGCCACCGTCATGGGCCTGCTGGAAGAGGCCCGCATGGCCCGCATGCGTGGCTACAAGGTGGCCCAGAAGTCCGGTTCGGTGAAATCGGCATTTGGGCGTTTGAAGGACTTTATTGTGGGGAACTTTTAACCATGCATGACACCACTTGTTGGCTGGCGCAAAGCAGCCCTTCAAGGCTCAAAGGGTATGACCCTTGGAGACCTAAAGGGCCACCAGCAATCCATTGTTCATTAAAGAGTGAATTATTCGTAACCCATTTTTCTCATGTTGACGCGAGAGCGAGAGGAGCAGGCAATGACCATCGAAATGTATGAAGGCAACACATTCAACCAAGGCACCCAGATCAAGGTGATCGGCGTCGGGGGCGGTGGTGGCAATGCGGTCGAGCACATGATCGCCAACAGCGTGCAAGGTGTCGAATTCATTTCGGCCAACACCGATGCGCAAGCGCTGGAGCGTTGCCATGCCCACCGCGTGATCCAACTGGGAGAGACCGGCCTGGGCGCGGGCAGCAAGCCTGAGAACGGCCGCGAGGCTGCCGAATCCGCGATCGAAGACATCCGCGCTGCGATCGTGGGCTCGCACATGCTGTTCATCACCGCCGGTATGGGCGGTGGTACCGGCACCGGTGCTGCCCCCGTGATCGCTCGCGTCGCCAAGGAAATGGGCATCCTGACCGTGGGCGTAGTGACCAAGCCTTTTGAGTGGGAAGGCAAGCGCCGCATGTCCAACGCTGATGGCGGCCTGAGCGAGCTCGAAGCGAATGTCGACTCGCTGATCGTGGTGCTCAACGAGAAGCTGCTCGACGTGCTGGGCGACGACATCACCCAGGACCAGGCCTTTGCCCATGCCAACGATGTGCTGAAGAACGCCGTGGGCGGCATCTCCGAGATCATCAACGACCACGGCTACATCAACGTCGACTTTGCTGACGTGAAGACCGTGATGAGCGAGCCGGGCAAGGCGATGATGGGTACGGCCACGGCCAGCGGCCCGGACCGTGCACGCATCGCTGCGGAACAAGCGGTTGCTTGCCCGCTGCTGGAAGGCATCGACCTGTCGGGCGCCAAGGGCATTCTGGTGCTGGTGACCGCGACCAAGGGCAGCCTGAAGCTGGCCGAATCGCGCCAGGCCATGAGCACCATCAATGCCTACGCCTCGCCAGAGTCGCATGTCATCTTTGGCGCGGCCTATGACGAGACGCTGGGCGACGAGATCCGCGTGACCGTGCTGGCCACGGGCCTGTCCCGTCCCGTGGCCAAGCGCCAGCCCATCTCGGTCATCCAGGGCAGCGCAGGTCTGCGTACCGGTACCGACGACATCGCCTACACGCCCCAGTCGGTCAACAGCCCCGTCTCGGGTCTGGGTGTGCAAAACGCGGTGCCCATGGGCAATGCCTTTGCTAACGACTTTGCCGACAAGAAGACCCCCTCGGTCTGGCGCACCGGCCGCAACGCGGCTTCGGCCCGCGTCGATGCGATGTCGTCGAGCGGCATGGAAGACCTGGAGATCCCCGCCTTCCTGCGCAAGCAGGCAGACTGATTGCCTTGCGGGGCTTTCGTTGAAGCCAGTCCAGCCTTTGGGGTGGACTGGGCTTTGAATACAACGCGCTGAAACCTTTCGGGGACTCAGCGCGTTGTTATTAGAGGGCTGCGTCGTTGTTCGCTGTCCGCTCCGCCTGCCAACGCAGTAGTTGGGCAGCGGCTTTGTGCACAGATTGGCCGGCAAGGCAAGTGTTTGTCCTACAAGGCTTGCACTATCTGGGTGATTGGCATTTTTGCGCGTCCCAAGCGGGCGTACGGCGTAAAATCAACGAGTTATGCTCCAGCAACGAACCATCAAGTCTTTAACCCGTGCCGTGGGCGTGGGCCTGCACAGCGGCCAGCGGGTCGAGCTCACCTTGCGTCCTGCACAACCCAATACGGGCATTGTGTTTCGCCGGGTGGACCTGCCCGAGCCGGTCGATATCCCCGTCAACGCCGAAGCGGTGGTGGACACCCGCATGGCCTCGACCCTGGGCAAGGGCGATGTGCGCATCCATACGGTGGAGCATGTGATGTCGGCCTGCGCGGGCCTGGGCATCGACAACCTCTATATCGACGTGACAGCCGAGGAAATCCCGATTCTCGACGGCTCATCCGCGTCCTTTGTGTTTTTGCTGCAAAGCGCCGGTATCGAGCTGCAAAACGCACCCAAGCGCTTTTTGCGTCTGACCAAGCCGGTCGAAATCCGCCAGGGCGAAGGCGCTGCGCAAAAGTGGGCGCGTCTGGACCCCTACCACGGCTACAAGCTGCGTTTCGAGATCGACTTCTCGCACCCGGCTGTCGATTCCACCGGCCAGACCTATGAGTTCGACCTGGGCATCGGCAACTACAGCCGCGATATCGCCCGCGCCCGCACCTTTGGCTTTACCAAGGATGTCGAGATGCTGCGCTCCAACGGCCTGGCGCTGGGCGGCGGTCTGGACAATGCCATCGTCATGGACGACTACAAGGTGCTCAACAGCGACGGCTTGCGCTATGACGACGAGTTCGTCAAACACAAGATCCTCGATGCCATCGGTGACCTCTACATCGTGGGCTATCCCTTGCTGGCCGCCTACAGCGCGTTCCGCTCGGGCCATGGCCTCAACAACCTGCTGCTGCGCGAGCTGATGCAGCGCCAGGACGCCTGGGACATCGTCACCTTTGACCATGTGCGTGAAGCCCCGCAGGGCTTTGCACAGTCGGCCCTCGCCTGGTAAGGCCGCGCCCGGGATGCTGCTGTTTCGCTGGATCTTCATGCTGCTGGTGCTGATGGCGGCCCTCAGCTTTTGCTTTTACCTGGGCACCGGCCAGCGCCGCTACCGCCAGTGGTCCCTGCTGCTGATCAAATGGACCGTGGTCGCAGGCCTGGCGTTCTTTGCGGTGCTCTTTGTGGGCCGCATGGTCTAAAACCGGTCTTTGGCATTCTGCGCGGCAGGTAAAGTGCGGTAAACCCCGGCCTGCGCCCGGCCGGTCCGTTACCGGTCCCGCCCACTGTCCATGCGGCTTTGCCGCCTCTTCCCCCACTTTACAAATGACACATCCCAGCCCGGTGATCCCGCTGCGGGTAAACGGTGGCGCGCCGACAGGCGTTAAATCTGCATGGGGGCATGCTTGCCGCTCGCACCAGCAGCCGCTGGTTCATCAGAAAGGATTCCGTCATGAACAAGCACCGAAGCCGTTTTAGCCGCCTGGCCAGCATGGGCAGCCTGGCCCTGGCATTGGCCGGCGCCCTGGCTTTTAGCGCGCCTGCACAGGCCCAGCCCGATGGACGCCATGGTGACCGCCATTACCAGCGCGATGACCGGCGCGACCATGCCGACCACCGCCGCTGGGAGCGCGAACGCGAGCGGGACCGCCGCTACCGCGAGCAGCAGCGCCGTGAGTACCGCCATGACCACCGTCCACCTCCCCGTGTCGTGGTTGTGCCGGACCGGGGCCGTGGCATCGGCCCGCGCAATGACTGGTACCGGGGCGGCTATGTGCCAGCACCGTACCGTGGCTACAGCTATGTGGTCGGCGATTGGCGCGGCCACCGGCTCAGCGCGCCACCCCGGGGCTACCAATGGATCCAGTATGGCGGTGACTACCTGCTGATCGCCATTGGCACAGGCCTGATCGCCAATATTGTCATCAATGGTTATTGAGCCGCCGCGAAGTCGCGATAATTGAGGGTTTGCATGGCGCCCACAACGAACCTTTGTGTGGCGCCTCGCTCCAAAGCTTACTTTGGTGGTTGCACCTTGTGCCGAGCGCTGCTTCACGGAGCGCACGGATCCACGCATAAGGAGCCTGTAGCCGGCCAGACCTGTGCACGCTAGCGATGCACAGGTTTTTTTTTGCCTGCGTGCTGCAGGCGGGGTGGCTCACCAGGCCGCAGAGGCACCGGTTGGTTCTTGCCTAGTAGCTGCGCCCGGCCTTGTACATCGCGTGCTGGCGGCGTTGCAAGGGGCTGGCCTCGGCCATGCGCGCCATCGCCAGGCCCGCATGGGCGTGGGTGATCGCCAGGCCCAGCGCGTCCGCAGCATCGGTACCGGGCAGGCCGGGCAGCTGCAGCAGGCGGCGCACCATCTCCTGGATCTGGTTCTTGGCAGCGCGCCCATGGCCGACCACGGCTTTTTTCATCTGCAGTGCGGTGTACTCGGCAACTGGCAGGTTCTGCGACACCAGCGCCGTCAGCGCGCAGCCCCGGGCCTGGCCCAGCAGCAAGGTGGACTGGGGGTTGACGTTGACGAACACGATTTCCACCGAGGCCATGTCGGGCTGGTAGCGCTGGCCGACTTCGCAGATACCGTCAAAGATCATCTTCAGGCGGCCGGGCAGGTCACCCAGGTTCAGCGTGGTGGTGCGGATGGTGCCGCTGGCCACATAGGACAGACGCTGGCCATCGACGTCGATGACGCCAAAGCCGGTGGTCTGCAGGCCAGGGTCGATGCCAAGGATTCTCATGCGGTTTAAAACGGGTGGCGGAGGGGTTGCCGGTCAGGGGAGCTCAGCATAGCGCATGCGTGCCGCGATGGTGGTTGTGCGGCGGTTGAGGTAGGCAGAGTTGGGGTTCTTGTCGGCGCCCTTGGGGTTGGGCAGCATGACGGCCAGGCGCGCCGCTTCATAGGCGCTCAGCTGGGCGGCCGGTTTGCCAAAGTAGCGCTGGGCGGCGGCCTCGGCGCCAAACACGCCATCGCCCCATTCGGCATGGTTCAGGTACAGCTCCAGAATGCGCTGCTTGCTCAGCAGGAACTCCAGGGTGTAGGTCAGCAGCAGCTCCTGGCCTTTGCGCAGCAGGCTGCGCTCCGACGACAGCAACAGGTTCTTGGCCAGCTGCTGGGTGATGGTGGAGCCGCCCATGATCTTGGCGGGCGGGCCGGCTTGCACTGCGCTGGGGTCAAAGGCCTCGCCACGCCGCTCGGCCTGGGCCTGGGCGCGTGCCAGGGCCTTTTCCCGGCGCTGCTCGGCGCGCTCTATGGCCTTGGCATTGCGCGCGCGGGCCTTTTCAATTGCATCCCAGAGCACGCCATCGTGGTTGACAAAGTCGTCGTCCTCGGAGGCGATCACCGCGCGCTGCAGGTTGACCGATATCTGCGACAAGGGCTGCCATTGCTGGCGCCAGTGCAAGCGCCCGTCCTGGCGCAGCTGGCGCCAGGCTTCGCTGCGCTCAAAGGCGGTCGACGCCGGGTCCACACTGGCCATCATCGCGATGCGGGCGACAAAGAACAGCTGCAGCGCGATGCCCAGCAGCAGTGCCCAGCCGATCCAGCGCGCAATCGCTTTCATCGGCGGGTCCTGCGGGCTAAGGCGGGGAGAGGGCTGGAGACCATCAGCGCTTGCGCTCAGTGGGCGGCCAGTTCGCTGCGCAGCTGCGCCAGCACCGGCTGGGAGGGGGGGCGCACACCGCGCCACAGCGCAAAGGCCTCGGCCGCTTGCTCGACCAGCATGCCCAGGCCATCGCGGCCCTGGACGCCGTGCTGCGCGGCCCACTGCAAAAAGGGCTGGGCAGCGGGGCCGTACATCATGTCGTAGGCCAGTGCGCCAGCGCGCAGCAGCGCGCCGGGCACCGGGATGGCCGCGCCTTGGAGGCTGCTGGCGGTGGCGTTGATGACGACATCGAAGAGGCCATCGAGTGCGCCCGCCTCGACTGCTTGCAACTGGGTGGCCGAGCCCTGGACCAGGTCGGCATGCTGGTCCACCAGATCCTGCGCCTTGGCGTGGGTGCGGTTGCAGACCACGAGCAGCGCCGGTGCCTGGGCCATGAGCGGCGCCAGCGCGCCGGCAGCAGCGCCGCCGGCGCCCAGCAGCAGCACGCGCTGGCCGGCCAGTGCAACGCCAGCATTGCGCACGATATCGGCCACCAGGCCCAGGCCATCGGTGTTGTCGGCGTGGATGCGGCCATCGGCGCCTACCACCAAGGTGTTGGCCGCACCCGCACGCAGCACGCGCTCGCTGCGGCTGTCGGCCAGGCGCGCGGCGTCGAGCTTGAAGGGCACGGTCACATTCATGCCCCGGGTACCGGCCTGCACCAGGTGGCGCAGGGCCGCGTCAAAACCATCCAGTGCCACCAGCTCAGCCTCATAGACCAGCGCCTGGTCGGTCAGCTGCGCAAACAGCGTGTGGATGCGGGGTGAGCGGCTGTGGGCAATCGGGTTGCCCATCACGCAATAGCGGTCTGGAAGGGACATGGTCGTAAGGGCCTGGGCCGTGGCGGCTGCGCGCTGAAGGCGCTGACCGCGCATGGCAGAAAAAAGGGCATGCGCTGGGCACCCGGTGGCGGCGCAACGGGGGCCCGCCAGCATGGCGCTCAAGCGCCTGCCACTTTACTGCAAATTGGCCGTTTCCAATGTCTGCTCGCGGGTGAAGCGGAATTTGGAGACGACGGCAATCTGGTCGGCCTTGGCGCGCAGCGCGGGGCCAAAGTGGCCAAAGGGGCCACTGCTGACGGCGATGGCCTCGGCCCGGCGGTCGAGTTGCTGGTTGCCCGAGCTTTTGTAGACCTCGGTGCCCAGCACCCGGCCGTCGTGGTTGACGGTCATGATCATCACCAGCTCACCATAGAGCTTGCGGCCACCGGCTTCGGGGAAGTTGCTGGTGCCCCGGTCCTCGACCTTGCGGCGCAGCTGGTCGTAGTAGATGGCGAACACTTCCTCGCGTGTGGCGGGGCTGATGTAGCGCTTCTTGGGGCGGGCGTTTTCTTCGTGGATGCGCTTTTCGATCTCGGCGAGCATCTTGAGCAGCTGCTGGTGCTTTTCTTCCTGCTCGACCTCTGCCTGCGAGGCGCTGGCCTTGCGCGTATCGGGCGGCTGGTACTGGGCCAGCTGGTTGCGCAGGTCGGCCAGCAGTTGCATCTGCTGGGCCTGCATGGCATCGAGCTGGCGCTGGCGCTCTTCAAAGTCATCCCCCATGTTGGTGATGGCCGAGTAGGGCATGGGGCTGGTGGCGCGCTCCTGGCTGTTGGCCGATTCACCACCACCGGCCAGGTTGGCCTGGGCGACGGCCTGGGCCTTGTCAGGCGGGGCGTCGTTGGACTTGGCGTTGACCAGAATCACTTCGAGCGGGGTGTCCTCGAACACCCGGTCAAAGGCCTGGGGGTCGACAAAGCGGATGCTCAAGATGGCAGCGTGCACCAGCACAGACACAGCCAGCGCCAGTTGGAGCGTGGACAGCGATCGAAGAAATTGGAAAAACTTCACGGTTCCGGGTTAATCGGTTTTTGTGGTCGCCGCGTCCTCACCGTCGCCCATGTCCACCGCGATTGCGATGGGCCCAGCCACAGCCTCCTCCTCATCTTCTGGCGACTCTGTCTCGGCCTGGTTGGCCTGTTCGTCGTCCAGTCTCTCCAGCACGGTTCCGGTCACATCCAGCGTGATCTCGTCGATCTCGCCGAGCTTGACCCGGACCTGGGCACCACGCGGCAAACTCTGCGCGCCCAGCACCGGAAACACCAATGGTAGTTCATCTGCACGCACGAGCATGCTGCCTGCCGGGCCTTCCTTCATAACTGTTGCAGTGAGGTCACTGATGCTGTTCTGCGCCAGGTACTTCAAGGTCCAGTAGCGCTCCATGCCGGCCTGGTAGCCGTTGTAGGCGCTGTAGGCGGCATCAAAGCCGCTGATGATGGAGAACAGCTCCGCATCCTTGGGCTTGAACGGGGCGACCAGGGCGGCGGTGGCGCCATGGCGCGCGCAGGCGATGATCTGCCACTGGTTGACCAGGTCGGTGTAGCGGCGCAGCGGCGACGTGGCCCAGACATAGCTTTTGACGCCGATGCCGGCATGCGGCAAGGCCTTGGTGGACATGCGCACCTTGATGCCTGGGGCCAGGCTGGCCTGGCTGCGGTAGATGCCGGGCACGCCATAGTCCGCCAGCAGCTGGCCCCAGCTGCTGTTGGCGACGATGGCCGCCTCGGCCACGATCAGATCGAGCGGGGCGCCGCGCTTGCGCACGGAGATCTGCACGGTCTCGCTGCCGTTGGGCACCTGGTCGCCATTGCCTTGCAGGCGGAAGTTGTAGTCCGGGCGGTTGAAGTTCTCGGGCTTGCCGCGCACCACTTCGCGGCCGGCCTTGAGGTGGCGCGAGAGGCGGTAGAGAAAGCTCAGCTCGTCGCGCTTGTCCAGCAGCGGCTGGGGCGTGTCCTCGACCTGCAGCGCCGGGTCGGTCAGCCAGGCTTCGGTGGCGATGTGGTCGAGCTTGTCGTAGCGGAAGTTGCTAACCACCGGCACGCGCTCCAGGCGGGTTTCCTTGTTCAGCACTTCCAGCGTGGCTTCGTCGTAGGTGACGTAGAGCGAGACGGCCGGGTTGGCGCGGCCCTCATCCAGGGTGTAGATCTGCACCACTTCGTCGGGCAGCATCGTGACCTTGTAGCCCGGCATGTAGACGGTGGAGTAGCGGCTGCGGCCCAGATGGTCGAGCGCCGAGCCCGGCTCAATCGCGAGACCTGGCGCGGCAATGTGCACGCCAACAATCACCTGGCCGGTGCCCAGGCCCTGTACCGACAGCGCATCGTCGATTTCGGTCGTGGCCGAGTCGTCGATGGAGTAGGCCTCCACCGTGGCCAGCGGCAGATCGGCTGGCGGCAGTGGCGCCGTGACGGCCGGAAAGCCCGTGCCCTTGGGGAAGTTGTCGAACAAAAAGCGCTGCCAGTGGAACTGGTAGGACGAGTCGATAGCGCCGGCCTGTTGCAGCAGCGCCAGCGGCGCGAGCTGCGCCTTGCGGCTGGCTTCGACCACGGCCTTGTACTCGGGCGCGTTCTTGTCCGGGCGAAATAAGATCTTGTAGAGCTGCTGCTGCACAGGCGCGGGGCACTCCCCGTTGACGAGCTCGGCTGCCCAGCCGTCGATCTGCGCCTGGATCTGGGCTTTTTTCTCGATGGCGGCCAGCGCTTGCTGCACGATCTCGGCCGGTGCCTTCTTGAAGCGGCCCTTGCCGGCGCGGCGGAAGTAGTGCGGGGCTTCGAACAAGGTGAAGAGCGCTGCCACCTGTTCGGCGATCGAGGCGTTCTCCGAGAAGTAGTCGCGCGCCAGGTCGGCAAAGCCAAACTCCTGCTCGGGCGCAAACTCCCAGGCCAGCTGGGGGTCGATGTCCGCCGACAGGGTTTGCGCCTGCGCGATCAGCTCGGCAGGCGTGGGCTTGTCAAATTTAAGAAGCAGGTTCGCTGCTTTGACCTTGACCCGTTTGCCGGAGTCCAATTCAATTTGGGCGGAGCTCTCAGCTTCGGAGAGGATACGGCCGGCCAGAAATTTGCCAGCGTCGTCAAACAGTGCATACATAGCCGCGCATTTTCCCATGCTGGGTGGTGCCGGGGCGCGGCCACAGGGTTTTTTGCGTGGGGGTTCTGGCTGGCCCATCGCGGGCGGGCCAGCCGGCGCTGGTTTTTACCAGCCCAGAAACTTGTCGATCTGCGGCAGATAGCTCTCGAAGTTGGACAGCGCATGGTCGCTGCCCTCGTCCAGCAGCAGCTGAGCGGCGGGGTAGCGCGCGACCATGTCCTGCCAGTGCAGTACCTCGTCGCCCATGGCGGCAATCAGCAGCTGTGCGGCGGCAGGGGGCTGGCCGTTGACGTTCAGCGCCTGCAGCTCGTCCAGGTATTCCGGGCGGAAGTAAAAGGATTCTTCCGGGTTGTGCCAGGCCGTTTGCTCGCCCAGGTGCTGCGCCAAGGTGACCCAGGGCGTTGTCGAGGGGTTGATCATCACGCTCTTGCAGCGCAGCTGCTGGGCCACCCAGCTGGCATAAAATCCGCCCAGCGAGGAGCCGACAACCGCCAGGCTCTCGGGTGGCAGGCCGGCCCAGCTGCGGGTGGTTTGCAGCAGCAGATCGGCCGCTTGCCGGGGCGAGGCGGGCAACTGGGGGGCTGACCACACCACGTGCGGGTGGTTGTCTTCGATATGGCGCTGCAGGCGCTGGGCCTTGGCCGATTGGGGGGAGGAGCGAAAGCCGTGCAGGTAGAGCAAGTGGGTGGTCGTCATGCACAAATGATAGCGCCGAGGCCACCACTGCTAAGGCGTTGACAACCTTAGTTGTTTTGTTGAATTGATTTGGTTCGGGTGACACAGGTAAAACCGGTCTTTACCGCTAGCGCTGGCGGCCATTCTGTGCCAAGCAGAGATAATGGCGGCCATGTCCGAAGTTCTTGATAAACCGAATCTGTTCCAGCGTCTCATGCCGATGCTGCGCGGTTATGACTGGCCGCTGATCTTCATCATCGGCGCCCTGGCAGCCATCGGACTGACGGCCATGTATTCCGCCGGTTTCGACCATGGCACCCGCTTCTCCGACCATGGCCGCAATATGCTGCTGGCGCTGGGCATCTTGCTGGTGGTGTCGCAGATCCCGCCGCACCGGTTGGCCAGCTTTGCGCTGCCGCTGTATGGCTTGGGCGTTGCGTTGTTGATCGCCGTGGCGCTGTTTGGCATCACGAAGAAGGGTGCGCAGCGCTGGGTGAATCTGGGCATAGTCATCCAGCCCAGTGAGCTGCTGAAGATTGCGATGCCGCTGATGCTGGCCTGGTGGTTCCAGCGCCGCGAAGGCGCCTTGCGCCCGGCCGATTTTGTCGTCGCGTTTGCGATTCTCGTCATCCCGGTCGGCCTCATCATGAAGCAGCCCGACCTGGGAACATCGCTGCTGGTGATGGCTGCGGGCCTGGCGGTAATCTATTTTGCCGGCCTGTCCTGGAAACTGATCATCCCGCCGGTGCTGATTGGCGTCATCGGCCTGCTGCTGATTGCCATCTATGGCCACCACCTTTGCGAAGACGGCATGGATCTGGTGGTGTTGCATGAGTACCAGCGCCAACGCGTATGCACCTTGCTCGACCCGACCCGGGACCCGCTGGGCAAAGGCTTTCACATCATCCAGGGAATGATTGCCATCGGTTCGGGCGGCTTCATGGGCAAGGGCTTCATGGCCGGCACGCAGACCCATCTGGAGTTCATCCCCGAGCGCACCACGGACTTTATCTTTGCCGCGTTTTCCGAAGAGTTCGGCCTGGCCGGCAACCTGCTGCTGATCTTTTTCTTCCTGCTGCTGGTCTGGCGCGGCCTGGCCATTGCGATGCGCGCGCCCACCTTGTTTGGCCGCCTGATGGCCGGAGCGGTGGCGATGATCTTTTTCACCTACGCCTTCGTCAACATGGGCATGGTCAGCGGCATCCTGCCGGTGGTGGGTGTGCCCCTGCCCTTTGTCAGCTATGGGGGCACGGCCATGGTCACCCTGGGGCTGGCGCTGGGGATCTTGATGTCGGTCGCCCGATCGCAGCGCCAGCTGGCGCGGGAGCAGGCGCCGCGCCTATGAGCCCCGTTGCGGCGGGCTTTAATGGGCTCTGCCATTGAAAACACCCCCGCCAGCCGCAGATACGGGATAGGTGGCTGCTGGCTTGCTGGCCGCCGCAAATCAACGCATGGGCCCACGGCCATTGCGCAAGCCCTAAAATCGCCTCTATGAATGCACCTTTTGACCTTGCTGTGGCCAAGCCGCTGGCGGCTTCTACCGAACAACGACTGGATATAGCGCGCAGCCTGCTGCTGACGCCTTTTGGTCTGGATGACAGCCATCTGGCGCGCGCGCTGGCGGATATCCGCGCCCACAAGGTGGACGATGCAGACCTGTACTTCCAGTACACCCGGGCCGAAGGCTGGAGCCTGGAAGAGGGCATCGTCAAGACGGGCTCCTTCTCGATCGACCAGGGCGTGGGCGTGCGCGCGGTGTCCGGCGAGAAGACGGCTTTTGCCTATTCGGACGACATCTCGCTGGCATCGCTGCTGGATGCCGCCCATACGGTGCGCAGCATTGGCGCGCAAAGCCAGTCGCGCCAGGTCAAGGTGCCTGCCAAGAAGATTGCGCTGAGCCGCTCGCTCTACCCCGATCTGGACCCGATCTCCACGCTCGACAGCACCGCCAAGGTCGCCTTGCTGGAGAAGGTCGAAAAGCTGGCCCGCGCCAAGGACCCGCGCGTCAAGCAGGTGATGGCAGGTCTCGCCGCTGAACACGATGTGGTGCTGGTCGCCCGTGCCGATGGCACCTTGGCTGCCGACGTGCGTCCGCTGGTGCGCCTGTCGGTCACGGTGATTGCCGAGAGCAAGAGCCGCCGCGAAGTGGGTTCGGCCGGCGGCGGTGGCCGCTTCGGTCTGGCCTATTTTGACGATGCACTGGTGCAGCAGTATGTGGACGAGGCCGTTAAGGCGGCCCTGGTCAACCTGGAATCTCGCCCCGCGCCTGCTGGGGTGATGACCGTGGTTCTGGGCCCGGGCTGGCCCGGTGTGCTGCTGCATGAGGCGGTGGGCCACGGCCTGGAAGGCGACTTCAACCGCAAGGGCTCGAGCGCGTTCAGCGGCATGATAGGCCAGCGCGTGGCGGCCAAGGGCGTGACGGTGCTGGACGACGGCACCATTGCCGACCGCCGCGGCTCGCTCAATGTGGACGACGAGGGCCAGCCGACCCAGCGCAATGTGCTGATCGAAGACGGCATTTTGAAGGGCTATATCCAGGATGCGATGAATGCGCGGCTGATGAAGGTCAAGCCCACCGGCAATGGCCGGCGCGAGAGCTATGCCCACATCCCCATGCCACGCATGACCAACACCTACATGCTGGGGGGTGACAAGGATCCGCAGGAGATCATTGCCTCGATCAAGAAGGGCTTGTACGCGACCAACTTTGGTGGCGGCCAGGTCGATATCACCAGCGGCAAGTTCGTGTTCTCGGCCAGCGAGGCCTACTGGGTGGAAAACGGCAAGATCCAGTACCCCGTCAAGGGCGCCACCATCGTGGGCAGCGGCCCTGAGTGCCTCAAGCACGTCAGCATGATCGGCAACGACATGCGCCTGGACAGCGGCGTGGGCACCTGTGGCAAGGAAGGCCAGAGCGTGCCAGTGGGCGTGGGCCAGCCGACCATGCGGATTGATGGTTTGACGGTCGGCGGTACCGCCTGAGCATCCCAAATAGCCGCTGCTTAGGCGGCGGCTAACGCCAGAATCAACCAAACGCCTGCGCGGTTTCTGCCGCGCAGGCGTTCGTTTTTTGACATCTTTCTGCAGTGTGCCTTTCTCTGTTGCGCAATAAAAATGCGTATAGAAACAAATTGACAAGGCAATGGTGTGATTTCAACTTTGAAATCTTATTTTTTGCAATTTTTGTGCGTTTTATACAGAATGATGAATTCCGCCGCCCGCAGATGTGGTACATTGAAAAACATGCAAGCACGTAGCGCTTTTACCTTTTACTTTTGGTTCTCTGTCCAAGGCGGACGAGAGGTCTAAAAGCGCGCGAGCACCTAAACCTCCAGACAACCGCCGAAGCTGAAAAGCCCGGCGGTTTTTTGTTGCATAAACCACCCACACATTCAGGATCCTCAGATGACTCAGCAAGCCCAACCCACAAGCGATGCTTGGTATCGCGGTGTCGAGAAAACAAGCCAAACCGACGACCAACGTATCAAGGACATTACTGTGCTGCCGCCACCCGAGCATCTGATTCGCTTTTTCCCCATCAACGGCACACCCGTTGAAGCGCTGATCAGCAACACCCGCCAAAACATCCACAACATCATGTCCGGCACGGATGACCGCCTGCTTGTCATCATCGGCCCCTGCTCGATCCATGATCCGCAAGCCGCGCTGGAATATGCCCGCCGCCTCAAGGCTGTGCGCAAGCAGTACGAAGGCACCTTGGAGATCGTCATGCGCGTCTACTTCGAAAAGCCGCGCACCACGGTGGGCTGGAAGGGCCTGATCAACGACCCCTACCTCGATGAGAGCTACCGCATCGACGAAGGCCTGCGCATTGCCCGCCAGCTGCTGATCGAGATCAACCGCCAGGGTGTGCCCGCTGGCAGCGAGTTCCTGGACATGATCTCGCCCCAGTACATTGGCGACCTGATCAGCTGGGGCGCGATTGGCGCGCGCACGACGGAGAGCCAGGTGCACCGCGAACTGGCCTCGGGCATCTCGGCGCCGGTGGGCTTCAAGAACGGCACCGATGGCAATATCCGCATCGCCACTGACGCGATCCAGTCGGCCAGCCGCCCGCACCATTTCCTGTCGGTGCACAAGAACGGCCAGGTCGCCATCGTGCACACCAAGGGCAATACCAACTGCCACGTGATTCTTCGCGGCGGCAAGACGCCCAACTACGACGCCGCCCATGTGGCCGCTGCCTGCAAGGACCTGGAGGCCGCGCACCTGCCCGCCACCTTGATGGTGGACTGCAGCCATGCCAACAGCAGCAAGCAGCACGAGAAGCAAAAAGAGGTGGCGCGCGATATCGCCCAGCAGATCGAAGGCGGCTCGCGCAGTGTCTTCGGCGTGATGATCGAGAGCCACCTGCAAGCTGGTGCGCAAAAGTTCACCCCGGGCAAGAACGACCCGGACAGCCTGGAGTACGGCAAGAGCATCACCGATGCCTGCCTGGGCTGGGACGACTCGCTGGAGACGCTGGCCGAGCTGTCCGACGCGGTGCAGGCCCGCCGCGTGCGCGCAAATACCGAGGAGACCGCCGCTGCAACGGTGTAAGCTGGCGGCTTTGGGGCGGCCGCTGCCTGCCCCGTTTGCACCACCAATAAGGGATTGTCATGCGCAATGAAGTACGGGTTCTGCTCGAGGATGGCCAAGAGTTTGTCCATGGCTTTGACAGTGCGGAGGCCATGTCCAACGAGGACGGGCGCCGCTGGCTGGACCAGGAATTTCTGCGCATGGACTGCGAGCCGCTGCGCGCCAGCGGCAAGGTGCTGATCGTCGACAAGGTCGTCGTCGTTGCTAAGGCCGCTGGCGCCCCGCTGCTGGGCGATGCCCAATGGCTGGCGCAGTTTGCCCGTGCCAGCGTAGGCGCGGTGGGCCGGCCCACGGTGGTGGTGAACACCAAGGCCATGACGGCTTCGTTCTAAGCGCCTTTCTCACTGCCTGCCTGACCTCGAAGCGCGAACCGCTGGGTTCGCACACCACGCCAAAAACCCGCTCGCCAATGAGTGGGTTTTTCTATTGTGGAGAATATATCGTTAACCAGTGGCTATGAATGCAGGCTGAATAGGATGTTTCTCCAACCGTGGGTGCATCTGGCAGATATCTCGGGAGGGAGGGTGGATGCGAATCCTGTTGGTGGAGGATGAACAAGATCTGGCGCACTGGATGGCCCGAACGTTGGCGCAGCAGTCGGGCATCGTCGTGGACTGGGTGGGCGATGGGCAGATGGCAGATCTGCGCCTGCAGCAGGAAGACTTTGATGCGGTAGTGCTGGACCTGGGTCTGCCTGGCATCGATGGCCGCACCGTGCTGGAGCGCATGCGCGAGCGCGATGACCGCACACCCGTCCTGGTGCTGACCGCGCGGGACTCCCTGGCTGAGCGCGTCGGCACGCTCAAAAATGGTGCTGACGACTTTCTGGCCAAACCATTCTTGCTCGATGAGTTGGAGGCGCGCCTGCAGGCCCTGGTTCGCCGCAGCCGCGGGCGTGAACACCCTCGGCTGTCCTGCGGGCCGCTGCAGTTTGATGTCGCTGCGCAGCGCTTTTCGATGGCGGGCGATGCCTTGCCGGTGACACCCCGAGAGCATGCGGTGTTGCTGGCGCTCATCCAGCGCAGCGGCGAGCCAGTGAACAAGCAAAGTATTTTGGACCGGGTCTTCCTGGGAGACCGGGATTTGAACCTTCAGGTCATTGAGGTACTGGTTTTTCGCCTGCGCAAGAAGCTCTTGGGCCGTGGCGTGCAGATTGTCACCTTGCGCGGTCTGGGCTACTGCCTGGAAGAAACGCAGGACAGTGGCGTGACCAGCGCTGCATTGCAAGACCCGTGATCTGGCGGAGCGCCGCTCTGAATGGCCGCGCTGTGTGGCGCCACCGCTGGCGTGATAGGGCCCGCTCTTTGAAGGCTGCGCTGCTGGTGTGGCTGGTGCCGGGTTTGCTGCTAGGCATGGGCAGCAGCTTGCTATGGTCCACCTACAGCCTGCGTTCCCAGGTAGACGAGGCCTATGACCGGGCACTGGCGGGTGCGTTGCGCGCGATCCACTACAACATCGCCACGGCCAGCGGCGGCTTGAGTGTGGAGCAGCCGTATCTGCTGCTGGAATTCTTCGAGTTGACGGTCAACGGCAGGGTCTACTTCCGGGTCGCGACCGAGGACGGACTGGTTGAAATCGGAAACCCGGGGCTTCCTTTGCCCGAGGGCGAGTTCGAACTCGGCGTGCCGCAGTTCTATGACGCGGTGTACCTGAACGAGCCCATCCGAGTGGCCGCTTGGGCGCGGCTGGCGGACCCGCCCGTTGCGGGCAATCCGCACAGCCGCATCGTGGTGCAGGTGGCAGAGAATCTTCAGGAGCGTGCGCTGGTGCAGCGGCACATGGTCACGCGCGCCATCTTGCGCGATGTGCTGCTGGTCGGTATCAGCGTGGTGTTGCTGGTGGCGGGCGTGGTGCGTGCGCTCAGGCCATTGAAGCGGCTGCGCCAGCACCTGGATGCGCGCGCCTGGGATGACCTCTCGCCCATCGATGCGGCCAGCCTGCCTGCAGAAGTGCAGCCACTGGTGCAGTCGTTGAACCACTTGGTGGAACGCTATGCCCACAGCGCCCAGGCCCAGCGGCAGTTTCTTGATGACGCCTCCCACCAACTGCGCACGCCGCTGGCCTTGCTGCGTACCCAGATAGGCTATGCATTGCGTGAGCGGGACCCGGCCCAGATGCGGGCTGCACTGCATGCGATGCAAGACGGTCTGGGGCGGGCCGAGCGCCTGACCCAGCAGATGCTGGCACTGGCCCGCGCCCGAGATGCCGGGGCCGCTGCCAGTATCCGATCGCAATTTGCCGAGGTCGATCTGCGGGCGCTGGCGGAGCAGGTGGTCACCACTTTGTGGCCGCTGGCGCGCGCCAAGCAAATTGACCTGGGGCTGGATGTGGTGGGGTTGGGCGATGACTCCCGAGCGTGGCAGGTGCAGGCCCTGGGGTGGCTGCTGCGCGAGGCGATCAGCAACCTGGTGGACAACGCCATCCGCTATACGCCTGCCGGTGGCCAGGTCACCGTGCAGCTGCGGGCCAGCGTGTCGTCCATCGCGCTGGTGGTGATCGACAGCGGCGGGGGCATGAGCGAGCACGACATGGCACAGGCGGGCAGTCGGTTTCGGCGTGGTGCTGCGGGCAAGCGCCAGCAGGGCGCGGGCCTGGGCCTGGCCATTGTGCAGACCATTGCCCAGATGCATGGTGCCGAGTTCAAGCTGGCCAATGGCCGTGATGCGCAGGGGCAACTGGGTTTGCACGGCAGCTTCCGCATGCCGCATACCACCGCTGACCTGGGAATAACCCCGAATTGAAAGGCTATTGAAAGCCGCAAACGTTTAGTCTTTGCCTACCTTGGTGGCAATCCTTCGCCCGACCAGGTTCCACGCTTGGCCAGCGCTGCCAGCCAGGTTCTGGCCAGCAGCCCCTTGGCCAAAGCGCCCATGCCCAAAAAGGAGACAAAGCCTATGTTTGCAAGCCGTTTATCAAGCCAGGCCTCAGGCCTTTTCATCAGCACGGTCATCGCAGCGAGCACCTGGGTGCCAGCGATGGCGCAGGCAGAGCCCCGCCGCCCGGAGTGCATTGCCCCGGCCCAGCCTGGCGGCGGGTTTGACCTGACCTGCCGCCTGGCCCAGACGGGCATGCGCGAGTCCAAGGCGCTCGAGAAACCCATGCGCATCGTCTACATGCCTGGCGGCATTGGTGCGGTGGCCTACAACAGCATCATCACCCAGCGCCCGGCAGATGGCAGCGCCATTGCTGCCTTCTCCAGTGGCTCGCTGCTCAATCTGGCCCAGGGTAAGTTTGGCAAGTACAGCGCCGATGATGTGCGCTGGCTGGCCACCGTGGGTGCGGATTACGGTGTGGCCGTGGTGCGGGCGGATTCGCCCCACCAGGATCTCAAGGGCCTGATGGCGGCGTTCAAGGAAGATCCGAGCCAGGTGGTGCTGGGCGCGGGCGGCTCCATTGGCAGCCAGGACTGGATGAAGGCAGCGCTGACCGCGCGCGCCGCCGGCGTGGACTACAAGAAAATGCGCTTCGTTGCCTTTGAGGGCGGTGGCGAAGCCGTCACGGCGCTGCGCGGCGGCCATGTCCAGGCTTTCATGGGGGATGCGGCCGAGGCGGTCACCATGCTCGAAGGCGGTGCGCCCATCCGCGTGCTGGCGGTCTTCCACTCCGAACGCTTGCCGGGCAAGCTGGCCGACGTGCCGACCGCTGCCGAGCAGGGCTTCAATATCGAATGGCCGATCATCCGGGGTTTCTACGTGGGGCCCAAGGTATCGGATGCCGACTACCGCTGGTGGCAGCAGGCGTTTGACAAAGCCATGGCCACGCCGGAGTTCCGCAAGGCCCAGGCGCAACTGGGTCTCATGCCCTTCAACAAGACGGGGCCCGAGCTCGACCACTACATCAAGGCCCGTACCCGGCACTACACCGAGCTGGCCACGTCCTTTGACCTGGTCAAGTAGGACCTGGTCAAGTAAGGCCTGCCTGGGCATGGCACCTGCCAGCCATGGCCCATGGGGCTTGAACAAGGCGGCCAGATACCCTGGTCCGCCGCACTCGCACATCTTGCGGAAAGATATCTATGGTTCTCAATGATCGCACCCTGGGCGTGGCGGCGCTGCTGCTATCGGCCTTTCTGGCGTGGTTTGGACACGGGCTGGAGGCAGCATTTGCCTACGAGCCGGTGGGTCCGCGCGCCTTTCCTTTGTTGCTGGCCGCAGTGATTGGCTTGTGTGGCCTGCGCCTTGCCGTAAAAGGCGGCAACCCGGCTGCGCCCAACCCGCCCGGGGCCAACAGCCGCATTGCGCTGATGGTGGCGCTGGTGCTGGTGTACGCCGGGCTGTTCCAGTGGGCCGGCTTTGTGCTGGCCACGGCCGTGGTTTCCGCCTGCGTGGGCCGGCTCTTTGGTGGCAGCTGGCTGCAGTGCGGGATTGGCGGCACCAGCCTGAGCGTGCTGTTTTATGTTCTTTTTGACCGCTTGCTGGACGTGGTGCTGCCATTGGGCTGGCTGGAGGGGCTGCTATGAGCGCGATGCTGGATAACCTCTCCCTGGGTTTTGGTGTTGCCTTCTCGGGCACCAACTTGCTCGTGGCGCTGATTGGCTCGTTCTTTGGCACCATCGTCGGTGTGCTGCCGGGGCTGGGCCCGACGAACGGGGTCGCCATGCTGGTGCCGATCGCCTTTGCGATGGGCTTGCCGCCCGATACCGCCTTGATCTTGCTGGCCGCTGTCTATGTCGGTGCGGAATATGGAGGCCGGATCACCTCGATCCTGATCAATGTGCCCGGCGAGGCGGCTGCGGTGATGACCACGCTGGATGGCTACCCGCTGGCGCGCCAGGGGTTGGGGAGCGTGGCGCTGTCCCTGTCGGCCTGGTCCTCCTTTGTCGGCTCCCTCATCGCCATTGTCGGTATCACCGCGTTTGCGCCCTTTCTGGCGCAGTGGGCCTTGGCGTTTGGCCCGGCGGAATACTTTGTGCTGATGGTGTTTGCCTTCTGTGCGCTCACCAGCTTGTTGGGGGAGCAACCCATTAAAGGGGTTCTGGCGGCGGCCATCGGGCTGTCGATTGCGACAATCGGGGTGGATGCCAACTCCGGCGTTTACCGCTATACCTTCGATATCCCACACTTGGCCGATGGTCTGGATTTTGTCGTCGTTGTCATTGGCTTGTTTGCCGTCGCGGAAATGCTGCAAATGCTGGAGAACAAGCTCTCGGGCCAAAGCGTGGAAGTGCCGCCCAGCCAACGCAAGCTCTTCAATCTGCGCGAGCTGCGCTTAACCTCCGGCAGCACCATCCGTGGCAGCCTGCTCGGGTTTGTGATGGGCGTATTGCCAGGGGCGGGCGCCAGCGTGGCGTCGGCCGTGGCCTATGCCAACGAGAAGCGCTATATAGAAGACAAAGACCCGGATGCCAAATTTGGCCAGGGAGACATGCGTGGCTTGGCCGCGCCTGAGGCGGCGAACAACAGTGCCGCTACCGGCTCGTTCATCCCCATGCTGACCTTGGGCATCCCTGGCTCGGGGACGACGGCCGTGATGATGGGCGCGCTCACGCTCTACAACATCACTCCCGGCCCGGTGCTGTTTGAGCAGCAACCCGCGCTGGTCTGGGGCTTGATCGCCTCGCTGCTGATTGCCAATGTGATGCTGCTGGTGATGAACATCCCGATGGTGCGGGTGTTTGCCTCGATGCTGTCCATCCCGGGCTGGCTGCTGGTGCCGGGTATCCTGGCCATCAGCTTTATCGGTGTCTATGCCATCAGTGCCACGACCTTTGACCTGATGGCGGTCGTCGCCATCGGCGTGATCGGCTACCTGCTGCGCAAACTCCAGATGCCCATGGCGCCGATGGTGCTGGGCGTTGTGCTGGGCACGATGATGGAGCAAAACCTGCGGCGTGCGCTGTCCATCACCAATGGCGATGTCACCATCCTCTGGGCCAGCACGGTCTGCACCATCCTATGGGTGCTGGCAGCTGCCGTGGTGCTGGGACCCATGGGTTACCGTCAGCTGGCCAAACGCAGGCGTGCGCAGGAAACGGCTCCATGATGCTGGTGCCGCTGGCCTAATGTTGAGGTCTCTGTCAGCAAAAAGGCGAGCTGGGGGCTCGCCTTTTTCTTGATGTTGGCGGGCCTATCAACCCCGGACCGCAAGCGCCTGCAGCAATTTGTCGTGGATACCACCAAAGCCGCCATTGCTCATGCAGACAATCACGTCTCCGGCCATGGCCGCCTGCAGCACCTGGGCGATCAGGCTGTCGATATTGCCTGCGGTCTGGGCGCGGGCACCCATGGGGGCCAGCGCCTGGGCGGCGTCCCAGTCCAGGCCGGCCGTGTGGCAAAAGGCCAGGTCGGCCGATTCCAGCGACCAGGGCAGCTGTGACTTCATCGTGCCCAGCTTCATCGTGTTGCTGCGCGGCTCAAACACTGCAAGGATGCGGGTTTGCGCGCCCACCTGCTGGCGCAGGCCATCTAGGGTAGTGCGGATGGCAGTGGGGTGGTGGGCAAAATCGTCGTAGACCTGGATGCCGGCAGCGGTGCCGCGCAATTCCATGCGGCGTTTGACGTTCTGAAAGCGCGACAAGGCTTGGGCCGCTTCTGCGGGCGCCACACCCACATGCTGGGCCGCAGCGATGGCAGCGAGCGCATTCATCTGGTTGTGCACGCCGCTCAGGCCCCATTGCACCTTGCCGGCGGGCGCATCTTTATAGAACACTTCAAAGTTCGACGGGTCGCCTTCGGCGCGCATGTCGTCGATGGCAGCGCCAAAGCGCACCACTTCGCTCCAGCAGCCTTGGTGCAGCACACGGGTCAGGCTCTCTTCAACACCATTGGCCACCACGCGGCCGCTGGCGGGCACGGTGCGCACCAGGTGGTGGAACTGGCGCTCAATCGCTGCCAGGTCATCAAAGATGTCGGCGTGGTCAAACTCCAGGTTGTTCAGCACGGCGGTGCGGGGGCGGTAGTGCACAAACTTGCTGCGCTTGTCGAAAAAGGCGGTGTCGTATTCGTCGGCCTCGATCACAAAGACGGGGCGTGGGTCGCCACCGCCGGGCCGGGTGGGCGCACCCAGGCGGGCGGAGACGCCAAAATCGAGTGGCACGCCACCGACCAGAAAGCCCGGCTGCAGGCCGGCGGCCTCCAGAATCCAGGTCAGCATCGAGGTCGTCGTGGTTTTGCCATGGGTGCCGGCCACGGCCAGCACATGGCGGCCCTGCAGCACATGCTCGGCCAGCCATTGGGGGCCGCTGGTGTAGGGAGCGCCGGTGTCGAGGATGGCCTCCATCAGCGGAAACTTGGGCGAGCCATCGTCCAGGCGCGCACGGCTTACGACGTTGCCGACCACGTACATATCGGGCTGCAGCGCGAGCTGGTCGGCCCCAAAGCCTTCGATCAGCTCGATGCCCAGCGCGCGGAGCTGGTCGCTCATCGGCGGGTAGACGCCGCTGTCGCAGCCCGTCACCTTGTGCCCAGCCTCGCGTGCCAGTGCGGCCACGCCACCCATAAAGGTGCCACAGATACCCAGAATATGAATGTGCATGGACGTCGATTCTACGGCGCGTCCGGATATAAGCCGCGCTCTGGGCGGCTGTAATTGCAAGCAAGTGCCGCAGGGGCCATGCAAATCCGACACAATGGAATGCATGAAGACTGATGCAAGCTGGGAAATCGCCAACACCGCCGCACGCATGGTGGTGGAGGAAGGCCTGGAGTGGGGGCCGGCCAAGAAGCGCGCCGTCAAGCAGCTGGGGCTGCCGGGCCGCACCGCTCTGCCCGATAACGAGGTACTGGAAGCGGCGGTGCGCGAGTACCTGGAGCTGTTCTGCGCCGACACCCAGCCCGCCGAGTTGCGGGCATTGCGCGAGATGGCCGTGCTGTGGATGGAGCGCATGGAGGCTTTCCGGCCCTATCTGGTAGGTGCCGTCTGGAATGGTACGGCCACGCGCCTGTCTGATATATACATTCAGTTGTTCTGCGATGACTCCAAATCGGCTGAGATTGCGCTGATTGACCATGGCGTGCGCTATGAGGTATCGTCGATCAACGGTTTCCACGGTGAGACGGTGGATGCCTTGTCGATCAGCAGCTTTTGCAAACCGCTCAATGAGAGCATTGGTGTGCACTACCTGGTCTACGACCTGGATGACCTGCGCGGCGCCTTGAAGCCCGATGCCCAGGGCCGCACGCCGCGCGGCTCGCTGGAGGCGGTGCGCCGCCTGCTGACCCCACCCACGGAGTGATGCCCCATGCCGACACCTGAACGCGCACCTGTTGATGCAGCGCAAACCTTGCCACCGCAGGCCGCCGCCAGCCGTCGGCGCCTGCTGACCGGTGGCGTGGCGGCTGCCGCTTTGGCTGCCGGAGCGGGCTGGGCTTGGTGGCGCCACCGCTTGGCCGAGCCCAATGGCCCGGCGATGGACGGGCTGTGGAGCCAGGCCTTTGCTGCGCCTGGCGGGCAGACCGAAGTGCGCATGCAGGCCTTCCAGGGCAAGCCTTTGCTGCTGAATTTTTGGGCCACCTGGTGCCCGCCTTGTGTTGAAGAGCTGCCGATGCTCAACCAGTTCTACGAAGCGCAGCGCGCCAAGGGCTGGCAGGTGGTGGGTTTGGCGGTGGACCAGGATGCGGCGGTGCAGCGTTTTTTGCAGCGCACGCCGCTGGCCTTCCCTGTGGGGATTGCCGGCATGGGTGGCACGCAGCTGACGCGCGACCTGGGCAATTCCGCAGGCGGCCTACCGTTCACAGTGGTATTTGGTAGGCAAGGTGACGTTCAACATCGTAAAATGGGGCAACTTCTTGCATCTGACTTGCAAAATTGGGCAAGTCTATAAGGTGTGCAAGCCGGGACGGCAGTAGTGCCGTTGATCAAAAATCAAAGATATTGAGTCAAATAGGGCGAAATTGGAGTAAATTTGCGCCCTGTTTGATTTTTTAGCCGTTGGAGCTCCCATGGATTTACGCAAGCTGAAAACCCTGATCGATCTCGTGTCCGAATCGAATGTCTCGGAGTTGGAAATCACCGAAGCAGAAGGCAAGGTTCGCATTGTGAAGGGCGGCGGCGCTGTGGTGCAGCAAGTGATGGCGGCGCCCGTGTTGCCCGCTGCGGCCCCTGCAGCAGCCCCCGCTGCTGCCGCTGCGCCGGCAGAAGCTGCTCCCGCTGCGGCGCAAGGCCATACGGTCAAGTCACCGATGGTGGGCACGTTCTACCGCTCGTCCGCTCCCGGCGCCAAGGCCTTTGTTGAGGTCGGCAGCCAGGTCAAGGAAGGCGACACCGTGTGCATCATTGAAGCGATGAAGATCCTCAATGAGATCGAAGCCGACAAGTCCGGCACGATCAAGCAGATCCTGGGCGAAAACGGCCAGGCCGTGGAATTTGGTCAGCCGTTGTTCATCATTGAATAAGGCCTCGCCCATGTTCAAGAAAATTCTGGTTGCCAACCGCGGAGAGATCGCACTGCGTGTGCAGCGCGCTTGCCGCGAGCTGGGCATCAAGGCCGTGATGGTCTATTCCGAGGCGGACCGCGACGCCAAGTATGTGAAGCTGGCCGATGAGGCCGTCTGCATTGGCCCGGCGCCGTCGGCCCAAAGCTATCTGAACATGCCGGCCATCATCTCGGCGGCCGAAGTGACCGACGCCGAGGCCATCCACCCTGGCTACGGCTTTCTGTCCGAGAACGCCGACTTTGCCGAGCGTGTGGAAAAGAGCGGCTTCCAGTTCATTGGCCCGACGCCCGAGTCCATCCGCATCATGGGTGACAAGGTCTCGGCCAAGCAGGCGATGATCAAGGCTGGTGTGCCTTGCGTGCCTGGCTCTGATGGCGAATTGCCCGATGACCCCGCGCTGATCCGCCGCATTGCCAAGGCCATCGGCTACCCGGTGATCATCAAGGCCGCAGGCGGCGGCGGTGGCCGTGGCATGCGCGTGGTGCATACCGAGGCTGCGCTGGTCAATGCCGTGCAGATGACCAAGGCCGAAGCTGGTGCTGCGTTCGGCAATCCTGCGGTGTACATGGAAAAGTACCTGCAGAACCCGCGCCACATCGAAATCCAGGTGATGGCCGACAAGTTCAAGAACGCCGTCTACCTGGGCGAGCGCGATTGCTCCATGCAGCGCCGCCATCAGAAGGTGATTGAAGAGGCGCCGGCCCCTGGCATTCCACGCCGCCTGATTGAGAAGATCGGCGACCGCTGCGTGGCCGCCTGCAAGAAGATCGGCTACCGCGGTGCGGGTACCTTCGAGTTTCTGTACGAAAACGGCGAGTTCTACTTCATCGAGATGAACACCCGTGTGCAGGTCGAGCACCCGGTGACCGAATGGATCACTGGCGTGGATATCGTCGGCACCCAGATCATGGTGGCCGCTGGCGAGAAACTGCCGTTCACGCAGCGCCAGATCAACGCGCAGATGCGCGGTCATGCGATCGAATGCCGGATCAACGCCGAAGATGCCTACAAGTTCACGCCATCGCCTGGCCGGGTCACCACCTGGCACATGCCTGGCGGTCCGGGTGTGCGCGTCGATTCGCATGTGTACGCCAACTACTTTGTGCCACCGAACTACGACTCGATGATCGGCAAGCTGATCGTCTATGGCGACACCCGCGAGCAGGCCATCGCCCGCATGCGCACTGCGCTGCTGGAGACGGCGGTCGAAGGGATTTCGACCAATATCCCGCTGCATTCGGAGCTGATGGTCGATGCCAAGTTCAATGCCGGCGGCACCAATATCCACTATCTGGAAGAGTGGCTGGCTGCGCGCAAGCGTTGATGCGCCCCCTTTCATCGTGATAGATGCTGGCATTTCCAAGGGAATGCCAGCTTTTTGCATTAAGGAAACCCTGTCATGTACGAACTGTGCCTGATGTGCCCGGAAGACCGGGTCGAGAGCGTGAGCGAAGCGCTGGATGCGCTCGATGCGCTCAGCGTCTCGGTCGAAGATGCCGATGCCCAGACCGATGCCGAGCAGGCACTGTTTGGCGAGCCCGGCATGCCGCCGCCCAAGGATGGCTGGCAGCGCAGCCGCATCGTGGCGCTGTTCCCGCAGCGCGCTGCGGCCGAAGAGGCGCAGAGCTTGCTGCAGCTGCAGGATTTCTTTGCCGGCTGCAGCCTGCTGGGCATCCGTGAGGTGGCCGAGCAGGACTGGGTGCGCCTGACCCAATCGCAGTTCGCCCCGGTGGATATCACGCCGGAATTCTGGATTGTGCCCACCTGGCATGAGCTGCCAGCGGCCGCGACCCGCAGCATCCGTCTGGACCCGGGCCTGGCCTTTGGCACCGGCACCCACCCCACCACCCGCATGTGTCTGCGCTGGATTGCGCAGCGCGGCGCGCAAGGCCAGGATCTGGGCCGTGTGCTGGACTACGGCTGCGGCTCCGGCATTTTGGCCATTGGCGCCGCCAAGTTTGGTGCGGTGGACATTGATGCGGTGGACATTGACACCGCTGCCGTGGAATCGACCGAATACAACGCCCAGGCCAACCATGTGCAGCTGCGCGCCGGCTTGCCTGATGCAGCGCAAGGCGAGTACCAGACGGTGCTGGCCAATATCCTGGCTACGCCGCTGAAGGTGCTGGCCCCCTTGCTCTGCGCCCATGTGGCCCAGGGTGGCCACCTGGTGCTGGCCGGTATCCTGGAGCGCCAGACCGATGAGCTGAAAGCCGCTTACGCCCCTTATCTGCAGCTGGACGTGGCCGATACCGAAGACGGCTGGGTGCTGATGACAGCACGGCGCGCAGCAGATTCCGCCACCGGGACAGGCCGCTGAACTTCTGACCCTACAATCCACTGCGATGAGCCAGATAACGCGTTGCCCCCAGTGCCAGACCCGCTTCAAGGTGGTGGATGACCAATTGCGCATCTCTGATGGCTGGGTGCGCTGTGGCAAGTGCAAGGCGGTGTTTGATGCGCTCACGCACCTGGCGGCCAGTGCACCGGCGGCAGCGCCCGCAGGCACGCAGGCGCCGGCTGAGCATCCCGCTGTCGCCACGCAGGCCCCGGTGGTGGCTCCATCGCAGGTGGCCTCGCCTGCTGTCCCTACGCCCAGCCCAGAGCCGGCGCAGGCGGGGGCTGCAGTGCTGCGGACGGAGAACTCGCTGCAGGTCGACCCCCATGCCCAGGTGCCCGAGCTGTCGGTGCTGGTGTTTCCGCGCCGCGCCAATGCCAGCGGGGATTCCGGCTATGTGGACTCGTCCTGGATGCAGGCCTATGGGGACGAGGCCGAGGCGCAGACCCCCGCCGCGCCACCTGCGGGCCAGGACCGCAGCGGCCTGGAGAGCGAATGGCAGCCGATGGCCGACCAGCGCCCGGAATCGCTGCGCAGCAGCCGGGTGGACTTTTCGGCCACTGACGACCTGGCGGAACTGCAAGCCCGCGAGGGCCGTCTGCTGGAGGCCATTGCCGAGCGCCAAAAGCCCGTACCAGCGCCTGTGCCGCCAGAGCCAGCGCAGCCCGCGCTGCTGGATGAGGCCGCACCGCTGGTCGTGGAGGATGTGGTGGCAGCTGCCGCTGCCCCTGCTGCAAAAGAGCTGCAGGTCCAGGAGCCGGCTTCACCTCCGCCGTATTTGAGGCAGAGCAGCGCCCATGGTCTGTCCGCCCCCGGCCCGGCGGCGCGGCAAGAGGATGGGCTGCTGCTGGCGCCCGAGATGGCTGGCAGAACCCTGGATGCCGGCAAGCGGGAGCCCTCGCTGGCTGCACCGACCAACTATGTGGCGCAGATGGATGAGGCCGTTGCGGCGGCCGATGCAGTGGTGGCCGACGCAGCCGCTACCGACACCGCCGCTTCTGCCGGCATGGATGCCGTGGCCGAGCCAGGTTTTGTGCGCGCTGCCAAGCGCAAGGCCTTCTGGCGCAAGCCCTGGGTCGTCGTGCTGTCGCTGTTGCTCAGCCTGCTGCTGTTGGCGGCCTTGCTGCTGCAGATCGCGCTGACCCAGCGTGACCGCCTGGCCCTGGCCCAACCCCAATGGCGCCCGGCATTGCAAGCCGCTTGCCGCCTCGCGGGCTGCGAGATTGCGCCGCCTAGGCAACTGCAGGCCGTGTCTATCGACAGCACCAGCTTCAACGCCGTGGGGCCGCGCCAGTTCCGGCTGCGCGTGGTCTTGCGCAATGGTGCCGACAATCCGGTGGCGGTCCCTGCGCTGGAGCTGAGCCTCAATGACGCGGCAGAAAAACTGGTGCTGCGCCGTGTGCTGACTCCGCAGGAGCTGCAGGCGCCTGCCGCGCTGGACGCGCATGGCGAGTGGACGGCAGAGATGGTCATCCAGGTGGCAGAGGCGGCAGGTGATGTCGTGGGCTACCGCGTGCTGGCGTTCTACCCTTGAATTTTTGATAACAGAAAGAATAGCTTCATGGCTTCGCTGATCTGCGGCTCGCTCGCATTTGACAACATCATGACATTTTCGGGCCGCTTTGCCGACCAGATCATGCCCGATCAGATCCATATCCTGAACGTGTCCTTTCTCGTGCCGACCTTGCGCCGCGATTTTGGCGGCTGCGCCGGCAATATTGCCTATGCGCTGCACCTGCTGGGCGGCCAGGCGCTGCCAATGGCCGTGGTGGGCCATGATGGCGACGGCTATGTCGCGCATTTCAAGCAGCTGGGTATCGATACGCGCTTTATCAAAAAGCTCGACGACCACTACACCGCCCAGTGCATGATCACCACCGACATGGACAACAACCAGATCACCGCCTTCCACCCCGGTGCGATGATGCAGGCCCATGAAAACACCATCACCAAGGACTGCGGCGCAGCCATTGGCATCGTCGCGCCCGATGGGCGTGACGCCATGCTCCAGCACGCCGAGCAGCTGCATGCCGCTGGCATTCCCTTTGTGTTTGACCCCGGCCAGGGCCTGCCGATGTTCGATGGCAATGACCTGCGCCATTTCATCAGCCTGGCCACCTGGGTGACGGTGAACGACTACGAAGGCAAGATGCTGAGCGAGCGCACCGGCCTGTCGTTTGCCGAGATCTCTACCCAGGTGCAGGGCCTGATGGTGACCTTGGGTGCCGAAGGCTGCGATCTTTGGGAAAACGGCGAGCGCATGCATGTGCCTGGCATCCAGGCCACGGCCGTGGTCGACCCGACCGGCTGCGGCGATGCCTGGCGCGGTGGTCTGCTCTGGGGCCTGGAGCAGGGCCGCCCGCTGCGCACCTGTGTGGAACTGGGCAACCGCATGGGCGCCTTGAAGATCGCAGCACGCGGCCCGCAAAACTACCAGCTGGATTTTGACCCCGCAGCGATCTGAGGCGGTGGCTCGGCCTCTCCGGGCCTCCGGGCATCCGGGCTGCGCCTTGGCATTCGTCTCATCCTGGCGGGGTCTGAATGGCACACGGCGGCGCCAGCCGCTGTGAGGCATCACCCCTTGGCAAAGGCCTCCAGCGCCTCGCCGGTCATCCGGTAGCGGATCCATTCGCTCTGCGGCTTGGCGCCCAGGCTGTCATAGAACTGGATCGATGGCGTGTTCCAGTCCAGCACGCTCCACTCGAAGCGCCCGCAGTCCTTGTCCACGGCAATGCGCGCCAGATGGCGCAGCAAGGCCTTGCCCGCGCCGCTGCCACGGTGGCTGGGGTCGACGTACAGGTCTTCCAGGTAGAGGCCATTGCGCCCCTGCCAGGTGGAGTAGTTGAAAAAATACACGGCAAAGCCAATGGCCTGGCCCTCCTGCTCGCAGATAAGGCCATGCGCCGTGGCACCCTCGCTGAACATGGTCTTGTGCACATGGGCGGGGGTCGCGAGCACCTCGTGCTCGGCATTTTCATAGACGGCCAGATCGCGCACAAAGCGCAGGATGGTGTCGGTGTCGTCGATGGTGGCGGGGCGGATGGTCAAGGGCATACGAAAAAGCCGCTGGGGCGCTGGCAAGCAAAGACTCAATCGTACAACGGCAACCAGGCCTGCACCGCCCAGGCCAGCAGGATGCCGCAGACCACGCCGCCCACAATCTCGGCAAGGCTGTGGCCCATGCGTTCGCGCAGCGGCGGGGCGGTGGGTGCCGCATCGGGAGCTTGCGCTTGGAGGCGGTTGATGGCCTGCGCATGTTGGCCCACCTGCCTGCGTAGGCTGCTGGCATCGAGCACCACGATGAAGGCCAAGGTCAGCGCGACGCCAAACGCCGGGTGGCCAATGCCCTGTTTGAACGCGACCAGCGCAGCCATGCTGCTGACAATGGCGCTGTGGTTGCTGGGCATGCCGCCGTAGCCGATCAAGCCAAAGGCGGGCTTGCCCGCGCGCAAGCTGTTGATCAGAAACTTGAGCGAGCCAGCAACCAGCCAGGCCAGCAGCGGGGTCAGCAGATACGACAGGTCCATGCTTATCCTTTCAGGCCCGCCAGCGCCCAGAGGCAGACCAGCACCCAGGCCAGCACCGTCAGCAGCAGCGGCAGATCGCTGAGCAAGGCATCGGTAGGCGACTCACCGCCGTCGAGCTTTTCCACCACATACCAGTAGCGAAACAGGCCGAACAGGACCAGCGGTATGGACACCACCAGCTGCGGGCGGACCGACATCACAAACATGCTGTAGAACAGCAGCGCGCCGGTGGCGGCGATTTCTGCGTAGCGCTCCACCAGCGATACCGAGTACTTCTGCAATACCGCCCGGGCCTCGGTACCCGTTTGCAGCAGCTCCTGGCGCCGCTTGAGCGCTGCCAGATACAGGGCCAGGCACAGCGTGGTAACAAACATCCACGAGCTGATCGGCACCTGCAGCGCCTGCGCACCACCCCATACGCGCAGCACAAAGCCGATGGCGATCGTGAAAATATCCAGCACAGGCTGGTGCTTGAGGTAGTAGCTATAGGCCAGGTTCAGCGCCAGGTAGGCAGCAATCACCTGCAGCACCTGCGCAGCCACTGGCCAGGCTGCGAGTAAAAGCGCATACAGCATCAGCAGCAATAGCAGCGCCTGACGTACCGTTACCAAGCCTGCCGCGAGGGGACGGCTGAGAGATTTGCGGGGGTGCTTGCGGTCTTGCTCGATGTCGCGCAGGTCGTTGACGATATAGGTGGCCGAGGAGGCGACACAAAACAGCAGCATGGCCAACAAGGCCTGCAGCACGGCGTGGGGGTTGGTGAACGAACCCGTGAACACCAGCGGCGCCAGCACAAAGCCGTTCTTGATCCACTGGCGTGGCCGCATCAGGCGCACAAGACCTTGCAGGCGGTGGTAGGGCGAGGGTGGGGTCACGGGCATGGCGCTATCTTGCCGCATGCAGGCGATCGAGCAGGCCAAAGAGCGCCCCCAGCCACAGCAAGATGAAGCCTGGCAGGAAAACGGCTGCATGGCGTTCGACCTCGACCATGCCGTCGCCAAATACCGAGCTGAAGATGCTGTAGAAACACAGCAAGCCGCCGATCCAGATGGCGTGTGCCCAAAGCGATTGGCGCCCACGGGGCAGCAGCGCATAGATAAAGGCGCCAGCGGCCAGCACGGCCATGACCGCAACCATCCCCAGGTACAGGCCCCGTGGGGCACTCACCATCAACGATGAGGGCGAGCTGGCATACATGCCAGGAGACAGCTCACTGGCATGGTGGGGGTAGAGCTGCGGGAAAAAGCCATAGACCGGTTGGTAGGCTTCTGTGCCCGCGAGCAGTGTCTTGGCGATGGTGGCTGGCTGCTGGACAGCCAGGTTCAGCAGCTTCAATCGGCTGATGCTGGCAACTTCGGGGCAAATATTCTCTTTGAGACCATGGTTGAAGGCATGCGCACCAATCCCGGCCATTTGCGCGCATTCGGGACGCAACCCGAGGCTGACGGCTGCCTCCTCAGGCTTGCTGGAGTGCATCAGCACACCATAGAAAATGGTGTCGGTGCGGTTGACACGGTCGATGCCGGCATAGAATTCCTGGCTTTGTGCGGGGCGCAGATAGCTATGGCAGAGGCTGGCCACTAGCACCGCGCAGAGCATGGCGGCGCTGTGCAAGCGGTACTGCCTGCCATTGAAGAGCACGAAGGCGGCAGCCAGCACGATGGCCAGGTAAAAATACTGCTGGTTGGAAAACCCCAGCATGAAGGTCAGCACCGCCAGCAGCAGCGAGGCCCAGGCGCTGCGCGAGAACACATCCAGTCGGCAGGCCAGCAGGGCCACCACTACGAACAAGGAAAAGAACAGGCTGCTAAAGACGGGGTAGAGCGACTGAAAGTACAGCAAGGTACTCATGTCCCACCACAGCAGCACAAAGCAGGCACTGAGAAAAACGCGCAGGCGCATGCTGCGCAAGGCCCACATCAACGCTGCATAGGCCAGCAGCAAGACAGCCAATTTGGTGTAGGCCAGGTGCTGGATGGGGAAGGTGTCACCCACGCTGTGGCCGAGCTTGAGGGCACTCAGGTAAATGGTTTCGGCCGTCGGATTGCAGAACTGCCAAAGCCTTTCGTCGTTGTAGTGCAGCAATGGCACTACCCGGTCAGGTGCGGGGCTGTGGAAGGCTTCGGACTGGGCGTCAAAGTTCCAGATGCCCACGCAGCCCGAGGTACGCAGGAAATCGAAGTTGTTTGGGTAGCCGAGCACCGGTGTGTGCGCGCTGAACGCCAGAAAACGACCGATACCCAGCAGCACCAGCACGGCAATAAGCAGCCAGGGCCAGCGGGCACCTTGGCGGTTGGAGACAAAGGCTTGCATGGGCGCTATTGTCCGTTGCCCGCCAGTACTTTCTGCACGATCTGGAAATGGTCCTCAAAAAACTCGGCCTCGCGGGCGCGTATCGCATCGATGCTGAGCCAAAAGGCCTCGGCTGCATCATCGTCGGCACGCACCGCAGGCTTGGGGCTGCGCTGCAGGTCGAAATAGTGCACATGGGTGATGGTGCGGCCACGCTGGCTGCGGTCGGGGTGGTCGAACACGGTCACCGATTGCAGGCTGGCCTGCAGTTGCGACTCGTCCAGCGCGCAATGCGTCTCTTCCTGCAGCTCACGCAGGCAGGATTGCCACAGGCTGTCGCGCGGCTCGACAAAGCCGCCGGGCAGGGCCAGCAAGCCCTTGCCCGGTGCATGGCCACGGCGGATCAGCAGCACCTCGTTGCCGCAGCGCAGCAATGCATCGACGGTGACAAAGATGGGCGGGTAGGGCGCTGCCGCCCAGGAGGCATGGTAGCGGCGCAGCATCTGCCATTCGGTGTGCAGCGCGGCGTATTCTGCGCTGGTGCGGAACTGCTGCAGAAACTGCAGCGAGCTGGCTGGCAGCATATCGGCCAAGGCGGCGAGGCTTGCTGCAGAGCCATCGCCTTGCGTGCCAAAGTAGGCATCGCGGATGGGGGTGGCGTCGATGCTGTTCTGGCGCGGCAGGCTGACCAGCTCCCAACCGGGGAAGTGGGCCAGGTAGCTGCTGCTTTCGTCCTTGAAGTGGCCCACCAGGCCAATGCGGGCGCCAGGCGTGCTGTGGCTGGTGACGGCTTCGCGCACGGCGGTCACCCAGCGCGGCTCGTCATAGTAATCGCGGATGGGCACAAACACCAGGCGCGCTGCATCGGCGGGGCAGAGCGCTGCAGCAAACATCTGCGCACGCTCTTGCCAGGTGAAGGGGTTCTTGGGGCTGCGGGCCTGCAGCGCAGATCCCAATACCACCACCACCTTGCTGGCGCGGGCAAGCGCCTGCTGCAGCAAGGCCAGATGGCCCAGGTGCGGAGGCTGGAAGCGGCCAATCAGTACGGCCAGGTCATAGTGCTCGGTAGCTGCGGTCATGTCTCGTTGTCTTGGTGCCTGCTGGGGTGCTGGTTGGGGATTATGCGCTGTGGATGTGCCGGGTCGCCGCCCTTTGCCTTTGAGGATCCTCTGCAAGACCCGCGCCGAATGGGATGGAGGCGGATCGCCCGGGCCCAGGTTCAGAGCACGGCAGGCGGTTTTGCAAAGGGGTCTTACGGGTAGTAGGCCGCAATCGGCATTTGCCGGCCGGTGCCAAAGGCGCGTGGGCGCAGGCGCAGGATGGGCGGCGCCTGGCGGCGCTTGTACTCACTGCGGTGGACCATGCGCTGCACCTTGGCGAGGGTCTGGCGTCCTGCCTCGGTCTGTACAAAGCGATCGACAAAGAGGCGCGCGGCGTCGTACTCCAGGCTCGACAGGCGCTGGCCTTCAATGAGGATCTTGAGGATCTCGTCGAGCACGGCATAGGGCGGCAGGCTGTCCTCGTCCTTCTGGTCGGGGGCCAGCTCGGCCGACGGCGGCTTGTCAATGATGGCCCGGGGGATGATCTCGCGCCCGGCGCTGGCGTTGATATGGCGCGCGAGCGCGAACACCTCTGTCTTGTACAGGTCGCCGATCAGGCCCAGGCCGCCGTTGGTGTCGCCATACAAGGTGCAGTAGCCCACCGAGATCTCGGACTTGTTGCCCGTGGTCAGCAGCAGGTGGCCAAAAGCATTGCTGTACTCCATCAGGATGGTGCCGCGAATGCGGGCCTGGACGTTCTCCAGCGGCAGGCCTTGCAAGGGCGCGCCAAAGCTGGTCTCGAACTGCTGGGCATAGCCCTGTACCAAGTCGGCAATCGGGTGCGTGTGCAGCGCAATGCCCAGGTTGCGGCACAGCGCCACCGAATCGTCCACCGAGCCGCTGGAGGAGTAACGCGAGGGCATGGTGATGCCGACCACGTTCTCGGGGCCGAGCGCCTCGGCCGCCAAGGCCAGGGTCAGCGCCGAATCGATACCGCCGGAGCTGCCGACCACCACCTGGCGAAAGCCGCAGCGGCGCGCATAGTCGCGCAGGCCCAGAATGGTCTGCTGGCGGTAGAACTCCATCGTCGGCAGGCCTTCTGCCGGAGGGGTGGCGGGCCGTGTGCCATCGGGCAGGCAGAAGTCGCCGTTGTCAAAGCCCAGCGTGCAGACGGTTTGCACAAAGCGCGGCGCCTCCCAGACAATGCCGCGCTCGGGCTGTACCGCAAACGATGCGCCATCGAACACGATCTGGTCCTGGCCCCCGATCTGGTTGACATACAGAATCGGCAGGCCATGGCGGCGCGCAGCATGGCTGAAGATCTGGTGGCGCTCCTCGCGCTTGCCCAGGTGGCTGGGGCTGGCATTGATGCTGACCACCACATCGGGCGCAGCATCGGCCATGCGCTCGAAGGGGTTGGTGGCGTAGTCAGCGCCGCTGTCGTTCCAGCCGTCCTCGCAGATCAGAAAGCCGACCTGCATCTGGCCGATACGCAGCACCTTGGCCACGTCGCGGCCGGGCTCGAAGTGGCGGCGCTCGTCAAAGATGTTGTAGGTGGGCAGCAGCTGCTTGTCGTACTGCAGGCGGATGGCGCCGTTGTGCAGCACCAAGAGGCTGTTGTGCAGATGCTTGCCGGGGCCGGCGGCGCGGGTGGGCGCACCCAGCACCCAGTGCAGATCGGGCAGTTGCTGGCTCTCTTGCAACAGGCGGGCAATGCCGGCATCGACGCGGGCCAGAAAATCGGGCTCGTCGAGCAGGTCGCCGGGGTAGTAGGCGGTCAGCGACAGCTCGGCAAACACGACCAGTTGCGCGCCTTCAGCCTGCGCCTGGCGGGCGGCGGCCAGCATCTGGTCGATGTTGCCGTCCATATCGCCCACGGTGGGGTTGAGCTGGGCCAGGGTGATCTTGAGCATCGCGGCTCCTTACTGCGTCACATGGAACACTTGCTTGAGGTAGGCCAGGTAGGTCTCGTCGTCGCACAGGGTCTTGCCTGGGCTGTCGCTGAGCTTGGCCACTGGCTGGCCATTGGCGTGGGTGAGCTTCATCACGATGTTGAGCTGCTTGAGGCCCATGTCGTTGGCCAGCTGGGTGCCAATGCCAAAGCCGCACTGGATACGATCGGCAAAGTGCTGGTAGAGCGCCAGCGCGCTGTCCAGGGTCAGGCCATCGGAGAACACCAGGCGCTTGGCATGCGCATTGATACGCAGCTTGGCATAGTGGGCCAGTGCCTTTTCGCCCCATTCGTAGGGGTCGCCCGAGTCATGGCGCAAGCCGTCGAACAGCTTGGCAAAGTACATGTCGAAATCGGCGAGGAAGGCGTCCATGCCGACGGTGTCGGTCAGCGCAATGCCCAGGTCGCCCCGGTATTCCTGCACCCAGTCTTCCAGCGCGGCGATCTGAAAATCACGCAGGCGCACGCCATGGGCCTGGTAGCTTTGCAGGTACTCATGGGCCATGGTACCAATGGGCACCAGGTTCAGGTCGCGCGCCAGCAGCACGTTGGAGGTGCCCTTGAACCACTGCGCGGTCTGCGTGGCAAAGGCCTGAACCACCTCGCGCTGCCAGGGGGCGGAAAAGCGCCGGCGCACGCCAAAATCAAACAGCTCAAAGGGGTGGCGGTGCTTGGCCTCTTGTGCCAGCTCCTGCAGACGCACTATTTTTGCCCCCAGGCGCTTTCGCCCCTCGGCCAGCGCGCTGGCCTGCTCAAAGCGGCGGAAGTACAGCTCGTTGACGATGGACAGCACAAAGATCTCAAAGCCCATCACATGCACCTGGGGGCCATGGGCAACGATGTGCAGGCCGTCACCATCGGGCTCGACCTCGATGAAATCACGCTGGAACTGGAAGATGCGCAGAAAGTCGATGAAATCGCTTTTCATGAAGCGCAGGCTGGCCAGGTAGTCGAGCTCGTCCTTCTTGAATTTCAGCGCGCACAGCGCGTCGATCTCGGCGCGCACTTCGGCCAGCAGATCTACCAGCGGAAACTCGGTCTGCGAGCGGCAGACAAAGCGGTAGGTGGACTGGGTTTGCGGGTGGCGATGGAGCATGGCCTGCCACATCGTGAATTTGTACAAATCGGTGTCGAGCAGGCTGGTGATAATGGGCTGCATACCGCGTCTTTCTCTGTCAAAAATACGATCCATCAGCGCTTGTCCCTCAAGCACCAATGGCCAAACGGCTTATAAGCTGAAAGCCGTGCTGGTGCAGCAGCGTACACCGAGGGCGCGCATCTGCTGCAAAAAGGTGTCTTGTGCCGCTTCAAAGCCGGCCACAGGGCTCATGCAGTCGGTCAGCAGGACAATGCGCGAGAAATCCTCCGCGCCCCACAGCGGCGCCATATGCTGCACGATGTGCTCGGTGGTGGCGCGCACGCAGTGGCTGCCCGCTTCCCCGGCGATCACCAAAGTATCGGCCTGCGCCAGCTGCTGCAGCAAGGCGGTGTTCAACTGGGTTTCCGGGTCTTGCGCATCGGGTACCTCGGCGCAGATGGCGCTGTAGTGCTCGGTCAACGGATTCATGCCCTTGAACACATGGCGCACCGCGCGCTGGCGCTGGCTTTGCCATTGGCGGCAGGAGGTCAGGATGTCGGCATGCACGCCATGGCCAATGCTGCCGATTTCGCAGTGCAGCGGCCAGACCATCAAGGTGTAGCGGCCCTGGGCTTCCAGCGCATTGAGGTAGGCGAGGGTACGGGCCAGCTCGTCCGGGTTGCGAGGCCTGAAACTGCCTTCGCGCAGCTGCGCAGCGGTGATGGCGGTAAAAGGCTGCACCGGGCTGCCATCGCCTTGCTGCCAGAAGGCGGGGTGGGCAATGTCGTAGGCCTGGTGGGAGTCGAGCGTGACGGTGATTCCATCGAGCTGCGAGGCATGCTGCAGCAGCCACTGCGCCAGGCGTCGCATGTCCGCATGGGCGCCCGCCACCGGCAGGCTGGGGGCATAAGGCGCGGGGCTTGCCGCGTTGCTGGGGAGCCAGGCTGGCGGCAGGTCGCAAAAGTCATTTTGCGGGTCGATGATGAGCAGCTGTGTGCGTTGGCGCATGTCTTTCTCCTTCGATGTGAGGCAGTCTACGCTTGTTAAAATATTTTTGCAACTAACTAATGAAGAGGGCTTGCAGGAAATCTTTTGCATGAAGCCTATGTTTTTATTGATTCTGGGTAGCTGCAGCGGCATACTGCCCTTCATGAAAAGGACTTGGTACAGAAATGATGCAAAGTGAAACCGCCTCCATCCAGGTGCTGACCACGGTGGACGTGGTGGTGCTGACCTTGGTGGACGGGGTGCTGAGCGTCGTGCTGGTGCAGCGCGAGCGCGCGCCGTTTGCCGGGGTATGGGCTTTGCCGGGCGGCTACATCCATGCGCAAGAAGACGCCGACGCCCATGCCAGTGCCGCCCGCGTACTGCGCAGCAAGGCGGGGATTGAAGACGCGTACCTGGAGCAGCTGGCCACTTTTAGCGGGCCGGCGCGTGACCCACGCGGCTGGTCGGTCGCCATCAGCTATTGCGCGCTGATCCCGCAGCAAAAGCTCCCCACGCCAAGGCAGGGGCTGAAGATGGTGCCGGTCGCTGCCACCGGCCAGCTGCCGTTTGACCATGGGCAGATCCTGCAGGCAGCGCTGGCGCGGGTGCGCAGCAAGAGCCAGTACTCCTCGCTGCCGGTGCATTTCTTTGGCGAGAGCTTTACCCTGCCGCAGCTGCAGCAGGTCTATGAAAGCATTCTGGGCGAGCCGCTGAACAAGGTGAGCTTTCGCCGCAAGATGGACGAGCTGGGCATGCTCGAGCCCGTGCCGGGCCAAATGCAGGCCGGAGGCGCGCATCGGCCGGCGCAACTGCACCGGGTGCGGCCGGAGTTCAGGCTGCAGCTGGCGCTGAGTGCGCGGGGGCTGTGAATGCGTTGGCTGGACTGACGAGCACCCATGAAAAAATCCGCTGGATCACTCCGAGCGGATTTCTTGCGAAGACTGACCTGAATTACTTCAGACCGGCAGCAGCACGAAGCAATGCAGCCTTGTCGGTTTTTTGGCTTCGGCCGGGCCTGGCGGCCCTTCACATCGCGAGCGATGTGAGCCTGCGCCGAAGAACCGACGAACTCGCTGCGCTCGGGGCCTTACAGGCCCGCAGCAGCGCGCAGCACTGCTGGCTGTCAGCGGTCTTTGGCTTCGGCCGGGCCTGGCGGCCCTTCACATCGCAAGCGATGTGAGCCTTTGCCGAAGAACCGACAAACTCGCTGTGCTCGGGGCCTTACAGGCCCGCAGCAGCGCGCAGCACTGCTGGCTGTCAGCGGTCTTTGGCTTCGGCCGGGCCTGGCGGCCCTTCACATCGCAAGCGATGTGAGCCTGCGCCGAAGAACCGACAAACTCGCTGCGCTCGGGGCCTTACAGGCCCGCAGCAGCGCGCAGCACTGCTGGCTGTCAGCGGTCTTTGGCTTCGGCCGGGCCTGGCGGCCCTTCACATCGCGAGCGATGTGAGCCTGCGCAGAAGAACCGACAAACTCGCTGCGCTCGGGGCCTTACAGGCCCGCAGCAGCGCGCAGCACTGCTGGCTGTCAGCGGTCTTTGGCTTCGGCCGGGCCTGGCGGCCCTTCACATCGCAAGCGATGTGAGCCTGCGCCGAAGAACCGACAAACTCGCTGCGCTCGGGGCCTTACAGGCCCGCAGCAGCGCGCAGCACTGCTGCCTTGTCGGTTCTTTCCCAAGTAAACTCCGGCTCCTCACGGCCAAAGTGGCCATACGCCGCCGTCTTGCTGTAGATCGGGCGCAGCAGATCCAGCATTTGGATGATACCCTTGGGGCGCAGGTCAAAGTGCGCGGCCACCAGCTTGGCGATGTCGGCATCGGGGATCACGCCGGTGCCTTCGGTGTAGACGGTGATGTTCATCGGGCGGGCCACGCCGATCGCATAGGCCACCTGCACCTGGCACTGGCGCGCCAGACCGGCAGCGACCACGTTCTTGGCGACGTAGCGGGCAGCGTAGGCGGCAGAGCGGTCCACCTTGGTTGGATCCTTGCCGGAGAACGCACCGCCGCCGTGGGGGCAGGCACCGCCGTAGGTGTCCACAATGATCTTGCGACCGGTAAGGCCACAGTCGCCCTGCGGGCCACCCACGACGAAGCGGCCGGTGGGGTTGATCAGGTACTTGGTGTCCTGCAGCCATTCCGACGGCAGCACGGGCTTGATGATCTCTTCGATGATGGCTTCGGTGAAGCTGGCCTTCATCTTGGTGGCGGTTTCCGACTGGTCGGGGCTGTGCTGGGTGGACAGCACCACGGTGTCGATGCTGTGGGGCTTGCCGTCCACATAGCGCATGGTGACCTGGCTCTTGGCGTCAGGGCGCAGGAAAGGCAGGCGGCCATCCTTGCGCAGCTGGGCCTGGCGCTCGACCAGGCGGTGGGCGTAGTAGATCGGCGCGGGCATCAGCTCGGGCGTTTCGTCGCATGCATAGCCAAACATCAGCCCCTGGTCGCCAGCGCCGGTGTTCAGCTCGTCATCGCTGGCCTTGTCCACGCCCTGGGCGATGTCCTGGCTTTGCTTGTCATAGGCCACCAGCACCGCGCAGCCCTTGTAGTCGATGCCGTAGTCGGTGTTGTCGTAGCCGATGCGCTTGATGGTGTCGCGGGCCACCTGGATGTAGTCCACGTTGGCGCCGGTGGTGATCTCGCCTGCCAATACCACCAAGCCGGTGTTGGTCAGTGTCTCTGCTGCCACGCGGCTGTGTGGATCTTGGGTGAAAATAGCGTCCAAAATCGCATCAGAGATCTGGTCGGCTACTTTATCGGGATGGCCTTCGGACACTGATTCCGAGGTAAACAGAAAATCGCTGTTTGCCATAAACAAAAAACTCCTTCAAAGCTTGGGCAATTGCGTTGCCCGAGCCTTGAAGGAGCCTGGCGAACGCTTTAGCAGTTTGTTTTTAACGTCGCCCTGCAAGTTGCTCTTTAACTCAGCGACCGACACATTCTAATGCCTTTCTTGTTTCGACTATTTGCTGCGCTGCCGTTGTGGCTATTGCATGGCCTGGGCGCTGGCCTGGGCTGGCTCACTTTCGGGGCCTCGCCCACCTACCGCCGGCGCTTTCTGGCCAATGCCCAGCAGGCGGGTTACCGTTTTGCCGATGTGAAAAAGGCCGTGGCCCATGCCGGCCGCATGGTAGCTGAGGTGCCACGCCTGTGGTTTGGCGCGCCGCTGCCCTGCGATATCCATGGGGCTGATGTCATCGAGCAGGCGTTGGCCGATGGCCGGGGCATTGTGTTTTTGACCCCGCACATGGGCTGCTTTGAGCTGTCAGCCCAGTACATGGCGCGGCGCTGGGGTGTGGTGCACGGCCCCATCACGGTGCTGTACCGCCCGGCGCGCCATGCCTGGCTGGCCAAGCTGATGGAGACGGCGCGCGCGCGCCCCGGTCTGGCCTCGGCGCCGACGACGATGGCGGGGGTGCGGCAGATGATCAAGGCCTTGCGCCAAGGCCATAGCGTGGGACTGCTGCCCGACCAGGTGCCGCCCGATGGCCAGGGCATGTGGGTGCCTTTTTTTGGCAAGCCCGCCTACTCGATGACCTTGGCCGCCAAGTTGGCCCAGCAGACCGGTGCGGCTGTTATATTGGCGCGCTGTGTGCGCCGGCCCCTGGGCCGGGGCTTTGATCTGTATGTGCGCGGCCTGCAGGCCCCGCTGGCCCAGGAGGCCGAAGCCGCCGTGCTGCAGATCAACCAGGAAATGGAGCGCTTGATCCGCGACAGTCCCGAGCAATACCTCTGGGGCTATGCGCGCTACAAGCAGCCGCGCAGCCTCGCTGCCGCTCCCTCGGAAGGTCAAAAGCATGGGTAAGTTGTTTATCGGGTGGATGTGGCTGATGTCGCACCTGCCTTTGTCGGTCTTGCGCGGTCTGGGCTGGTTGATGGGTCGGGTGCTGTTCTATCTGGTGCCATCGCGCCGCCGCATTGCGCTGCGCAATCTGGAGCTGTGCTTTCCCGAAGCCAGCGCTGAGCAGCGTCGGGCATGGGCCAAGCAGAGTTTTGTGGTGTTCTGCCAAACCTGGCTGGACCGCAGCTGGCTGTGGTTTGCACCACAAAAAACGCTGGAGAAACGCACCCGCATGACGGGGGCGCTCGAAGAGCTGGAAGGCGATACGCCGACCATCATCTTTGCGCCGCATTTCTACAGCATGGATGCCGGGGGCACGGCGCTCACCATCTACTGCAGCCGGCCCTTCACGTCGATCTTTTCGACCCAGCCCAATGCCGATGTCGATGCCTGGATCCGCAAGGGCCGCCAGCGCTTTGGCGATGTGCGCATGCTCAACCGCGACGACGGCATCAAGCCCATCATTGCCAGCCTGCGCAAGGACCATGGGCTGTTGTACCTGTTGCCGGACATGGACTTTGGCCCGAGCGACTCGCTGTTTGTGCCATATTTTGGCCAGGTGGCAGCGACCATTCCGTCGCTGTCGCGCTTTGCGCGGCTGGGCAAGGCCAAGGTGATCGGCATGTATACGCGGCTGACGCCGGAGGGTTACGAAGTCACCATCTCTCCGGCCTGGCAGGATTTTCCCACTGACGATGTAGTGGCTGATACCACGCGCCAGAATCGTGAGTTGGAAGCCCGAATCCGCACCATGGTGCCCCAGTACTACTGGGTGCACAAGCGCTTCAAGACCCGGCCCGAAGGCGAGCCTTCGCTCTATTCATAAACAACTAAGCATAAACAACAAAGGCCCTTTCGGGCCTTTGTTGTTGAGCGCCTTGGCTGGCGTTCGTGCAGTTTATTGCTTGTCTGCAGCGGCGTCTGGCGCTGCAGGCGCGGCCTCCAGGCTGACCAGTCCTTCCGGGTGCGACCACTGCCACAGCAGCTGAGCGACCTTGTCCACATTCTGCTTCTTTAACGCGCTGAACAGCATCACCTCTCCGCCGCCGGCATTGAGTTTGGTGATGGACAGGATCTTGGCCTGCTCGACGCGGGTCAACTTGTCGGCCTTGGTGAGCAAAATCAAGAACTTGAGACCTTGCTCCACGCGGGGGCGGATGATGTCGAGCAGGGCTTCGTCCAGCTCGGTCAGGCCCAGGCGCGGGTCGCAGAGCAGCACAATACCTGTCAGGCTGGGGCGGCTGACGAGGTAGTTCACCATGACTTGCTGCCAGCGCTTCTTGTCTTCACGCGAGACGGCGGCATAGCCGTAACCGGGCAGGTCGGCCAGCACGGCATCGGTCACGCCCTTCTTGCCCAGCGAAAACAGGTTGATGTGCTGGGTGCGGCCGGGCTTTTTCGAGGCAAAGGCCAGCTGGTTCTGCTGGGTGAGCGTATTGATCGATGTGGACTTGCCCGCATTGGAGCGGCCCACAAAGGCGAACTCGGGCACATCGACGACAGGCAATTGGTGCAACTGCGCAGCGGTGGTGAAAAAGCGGGCGGTGTGCATCCAGCCCAAAGCCGCCTTGCCATCAATGCCTGGGCTTGGCGTGTCTGCAACGGCTTGGGGGGTACTAGGTGTTGTCGTCATGTGCGTTCGAGTCTATCTAAGGCATCATTGTAGAATCTGGCCGCTTTGGCCTTATACCCATAAACCAGACAAAGACCCACGATATGAAGTTGATCGCCCCTTTGCTGACAACGGCTGTACTGGCTTTTTCTTCCGTTTCTGTGTATTCGGCGTCCGAGACGCCCAACCGTTCGCCCAAGCCGGACCTGGCCAAGGGGGAGGCCAGCTACACCGCCGTCTGCGTCGCCTGCCACAATGCCGATGGCAATGCCTCCATCGCCATCAACCCCAAACTCTCGCAGCAGCATCCTGAGTACCTGCTCAAGCAGCTGCAGGAGTTCAAATCCGGCAAGCGCAAGGACCCGGTGATGCAGGGCATGGTTGCCGGCCTGTCGGATGCGGACATGCTCAATATCTCGGCCTGGCTGGCCAGCAAACCGGGCAAGCTGGGTTTTGCCAAGGACAAGGACGCCGTTGCCCTGGGCGAGCGCATCTACCGCGGCGGCCTGCCCGACCGCCAGATTGCCGCCTGCGCGGGCTGCCACAGCCCCAATGGTGCGGGCATTCCGGCCCAGTACCCGCGCCTGTCTGGCCAGAACGCTGACTACGTCAGCAAGACCTTGCATGATTTCCGCGATGGCAAGCGTGGCAACAGCCTGCAGATGACCGGCGTCACCGCCAAGATGAACGACAAGGAAATCAAGGCGGTGTCGGACTATATTGCGGGCCTGCGCTAGGCGGGTGGCTGGGGCGTTTGCGCTCCACCGTTACGGGCAATGCCCCCGCGCCAATACATGGAGCGTGTTGCTGGGCATTTCGCGGGTCCCCGGGCTATCCCTAGGGTTGCAGACTAAACTTGGCGTTCTGCGAACTTGTACTCTGGTGGCGACTCCATGGGGTGCGGACTGGCAGCGCAGCAGCGGTCCTGCTCCTGCTTTTCACCGATAGCGTCGTACCATGTCTGAATCTTCTCCTCCGCCTACGCAGCTGCAGCCTCAGTTGGGCACCCGTGCCGTCTATGAGATGCTGTCGTCGATGCGCTTTGCCATTGCGCTGCTGTCCATCATCTGCATTGCCTCGGTCATCGGCACGGTACTGCGCCAGCATGAGCCGGCCGTCAACTACGTCAACCAGTTTGGCCCTTTCTGGGCGCAGCTGTTTCTGTCACTCAAGCTCAATGCGGTCTACAGCGCCTGGTGGTTCCTGCTGATCCTGGCATTTTTGGTGACCAGCACCAGCCTGTGCATTGCCAAGCATGCGCCCAAGTACCTGGCCGATTTGCGCCAGTACAAAGAGAACTTGCGCGTGCAAAGCCTGCAGGCCTTCCACCACCAGGCCAGTGCCCATTTGGCAGAAACCCCGGCCCAGGCCGCGCAGCGGGTGGGCGCGCAGCTGGCCGGCAGCGGCTGGAAGGTGCGCCTGCAAGAGCGCAGCGATGGCTGGATGGTGGCGGCCAAGGCCGGTGCCGCCCACAAAATCGGCTATCTGGCAGCGCACAGCGCCATTGTGCTGATCTGCCTGGGCGGGCTGCTCGATGGCGATCTGATTGTGCGCGCGCAAATGCTGCTGGGGGGCAAGACCACCTTCAGCGGCGGCGGCATGATTGCCGATGTGCCCGAGCAGCACCGGTTATCCGCCAGCAACCCGACCTTCCGTGGCAACCTGATCGTGGCCGAGAGCGCGCAGTCGGGCACGGCCATCCTCAACCAGTCCGATGGCATCTTGCTGCAGGACTTGCCGTTTTCGGTGGAGCTGAAGAAGTTCATTGTCGAGTACTACTCCACCGGCATGCCCCGGCTGTTTGCCAGCGAGGTGGTGCTGCATGACAAGAAAACCGGCGCTGCGGTGGAAAAGCGCATCGAGGTGAACCATCCCGCCAGCTACCAGGGCATCGAGATCTACCAATCGAGCTTTGAAGACGGCGGATCGCGCCTGCAGCTGCGCGCCGTGCCGCTGGTGCCTGGCATGAAGAGCTTTGAGGTGCAGGGCGAAGTGGGTGCCTCCACGCAGATCAAGCTGGGCGAAGGCCAGCCGCCGCTGGAGATGGAATTCACCGGCCTGCGCACCATCAATGTGGAGAACATGGGCGCCAACCCGGGCGATGGGGCGCCAGGCGGCACCGATGTGCGCAAGGTGGATTTGAGATCCAGCCTGGACAACCACCTGGGCGCCGGCAACAAGGTGACCACGCCGCGCGATCTGCGCAATGTGGGCCCCAGCGTCAGCTATAAGCTGCGCGACGCCTCGGGCCAGGCGCGCGAATTCAACAACTACATGCTGCCCGTCGACATGGGTGATGGCCAGCCCGTCTACCTCTGGGGCGTGCGCGAGACCCTGGCCGACCAGTTCCGCTACCTGCGCATTCCGGCGGACGACCAGTCGAGCTACCACGGCTTTTTGCGTTTGAAGGCAGCGCTGCAGACGCCGGCGATGCGCGAGCGGGCCGTGCAGCAGTATGTGGCAGGCGCCGTGGAGGCGAGCCGCCCAGCGCTGCGCGAGCAGCTCTATGCCTCGGCCCTCAAGGCGCTGGTGATTTTTGCCGGCGATGGCCAGACGGGCGCGAGCAGCGTCACCGGTTTGCAGGCGATTTCGGCCTTCATGGAGCAGAATGTGCCCGAAGGTGAACGCGCCAAGGCGGGTGAAGTGCTAGTGCGCATTCTGAACGGTGTGCTGTTTGAACTGATGCAGGTGGCGCGGGCCGACGAGGGCCTGGCACCGCTGGAGCCCAATGAGCAGACGCAGCGCTTCATGACCCAGTCGGTGCTGTCGCTCAGCGATGCGCTGCTGTACCCCGAGCCCCTGGTGTTTGAGCTGACCCAGTTTGACCAGGTGCAGGCCAGCGTCTTCCAGGTGGCCAAGGCCCCGGGCAAGCTGGTCGTGTACCTGGGCTGCCTGTTCCTGATTCTGGGGGTGTTTGCGATGCTCTATGTGCGTGACCGGCGCCTGTGGGTCTGGCTGGCGCCGCGCGCCGATGGCAGTGCCGATGCGCGCATGGCCTTGTCCACCAACCGCCGTACCCTGGATGTGGACCGTGATTTTGAGGGCCTGAGTCAAAAGCTTCTGGGTACCAGCCCCAGCGGAGAACAACGATGAATACTGCTTCCACCAACCTGCCGCCTGCCCAGGCGGGCACCGTGGTCCAAACGGTGCAACTCAACCCCGGCTATTTCAGCAGCCGCTCGGTCTGGGACTGGCTGTTTGCATTGGCACTGGCCGTTGGCGGCGGTTTTGCCCTGTTTTTGTATGGCCACCATATGGATGGCTATGAAAAAGGCATTCTGATCGCCTCGGTGCCGTTTTTTATCTGGCTGGGCTGGTTCTGGCGGCCACTGCAGCTGTTGATGGTGGCGGTAGCCGCGCTGTCGCTGCTGGCCATTGGCCTTTACCGGGTCGATGGCGCAGGCCAGATTGCCCGCTCGGAGACGGTGTTTGGCCTCAAGTACTTCCTCTCCAGCCAGTCGGCCATCCTGTGGATGAGCGTGCTGTTCTTCATGAGCACGGTGTTCTACTGGATCGGTCTGCTCTCCAAGGGCGAGGGATCGGCGCTGACGGCCGTCGGCAGCCGCCTGACCTGGCTGGCCATTGTGATGGCCCTGGTGGGCACGATGGCGCGCTGGTATGAGAGCTACCTGATGGGGCCGGACATTGGCCATATCCCCGTCAGCAACCTGTATGAAGTGTTTGTGCTGTTCGCCTGGATGACGGCGCTTTTCTACCTCTACTTTGAAGCGCACTACCAGACCCGGGCGTTGGGCGGCTTTGTGATGCTGGTGGTCAGCGCCTCGGTGGGCTTTTTGCTGTGGTACACCGTCGCGCGCCAGGCCCATGAGATCCAACCGCTGGTGCCTGCGCTGCAAAGCTGGTGGATGAAGCTGCATGTGCCGGCCAATTTTGTCGGCTACGGCACCTTTGCGCTGGCGGCCATGGTGGCGCTGGCCTACCTGCTCAAGGCCGCCACGCAGCGCGCGCTGTGGATCGGCCTGGTGCTTGTGCCGATGCTGGTGCTGGTGCTGCCGCTGGTGGCTTTCCGCATCTGGGGCGATGAGAGCCTCTACCCGTCGCTCGACAAGACCTTGCGCATGGCCTTGCCGCTGGAGCTGTTCTTCGGGCTGATGATCGTGCTGCGCAGCTGGATCAACCGGGGCACGCCGCGCCTGCAGATCATGGATGACCTGATGTACAAGGCCATCGCCGTGGGCTTTGCGTTCTTCACCATTGCCACCGTGCTGGGCGCGCTCTGGGCGGCCGAGGCCTGGGGCGGCTACTGGAGCTGGGACCCTAAGGAGACCTGGGCGCTGATCGTCTGGCTGAACTACGCCGCCTGGCTGCACATGCGCCTGGTCAAGGGCCTGCGCGGTGCCATCTCGGCCTGGTGGGCACTGGTGGGGCTGGTGGTGACCACCTTCGCGTTCCTGGGCGTGAACATGTTCCTTTCGGGCTTGCACAGCTACGGCACGCTGTAAGCTGCCCCACACGGATCACTGAGGGCGCTGCGGCAGCGGAGCGATGGGCTGCGTGGGCAAGGTGTAGTTCTGGTTGTCCATCAGATCGACGCCGCACATCAGGTGGTCGAGCCAGTCAAAGAACTGGGCAATGGCCGGGCCCATGATGGGCGCGCCGTGCTGGGGCACGATCAATGAAATATCCAGCTGGCGCGCCATGGCCACCCACAGGCGCAGCACCTTGTTGGACACCATGTAGCGCCGGTGAAAGCCTTCCATGCGCGGAATGTGCGGTGCCAGATCGGTCACCGGGGTGCGGGCGATGTAGCCATCGGTCATCGAGACGCCCAGGTCGCCAGTGAACAGGATGCGGCTGATCGGGTCGTAGAAATGGAAGTTGCCTTCGGCATGCAGAAAATGCGCAGGCAGGATGTGCAGCTGGCTTTGGCCCAGCGGCAGAATGCCTCCGGGGTCTTGCACGGGGATGACGCGGTTTTCGGTCTTGCCGACCTTGGTGAAATGCGGCACAAAGCGCTCCCAGACGCGGGAGATCACCAGCGATGCGCGGGTGGAGGTGAGCCAACGGTCCAGTGAGGCGATGATGTCCGGGTCGGCATGGGATGCGATCAGGTAGGACAGCTTGTGCGGCGAGAAATAGCGCACCATGCCCATGTAGAGCTCATTGAAAGCGAGGTTGCCGCCCGGGTCGATGATGGCGCCGGTACCATGGTCGACAATCAGGAACTGGTTGGCCTGCACGGCCTGCGCATCCTCTTCCACCAGATCGGTGAACATCAGACAAGCATGCTGCTCGTCACGGTACAGTTCCACAGGTTCCAACGCCATCTCTTCCGCCCAGTTATCTATTGCAACGGGCGTGACTGTAACGGGGTGTAGTGGGTTGGACCTTGAGGTGGATCAAGGAGGCAGGCTGGGTGGGCCGAAGAGGGCAACGGCCAGCGCTGGATCAGGGCTTGGCAGCGGGCTGCATCACCGGGGATGGCTGCAGCTGGGGCTCAGGCCGGTCCGGTGCGCTGGGGTCCAGCGTTTGCGGCAAGGTGGCCCGGTTGGCCGCTGCCGGCTCGGTGGGCAGGTACAGCGGCCCGCGTTGGCCGCAAGCGGCCAATAGTGCCGCACCGGTGGCAAGGACAATGGTCCTGCATACAATTTGGTAAATACTCCACATTGAAGCATTGTAATGAACGAACTCGAATACCTGGATGCGGCCGAAAAACTCTTGCTGGCGGTTGAGCAGACCTGCGACCGCATCAACGATGAGACCGATGCCGATATCGACGCCCAGCGCGTGGGCGGCCTGCTGACCCTGATTTTTGCCAACCGCAGCCAGATCATCATCAACCTGCAGCCGCCGCTGCACGAGGTATGGCTGGCGGCCAAGTCTGGGGGCTACCATTACAAGTTCGATGGCAGCGTGTGGCGCGACACCAAGACCGGCCATGATTTCTTTGCCGATCTGACGCGGGATGCCGGTGTGCAGTCGGGTCTGCCCCTGGTCTTCAAAGCCTGAAGGCGCATCACCCTATATAAAAAGGCCAGTCCGCGCAATGCGGGCTGGCCTTTTGTCTGGGCGCTGGCGCTGCGTCAGTTGCGGAACAGGTCCAGAATCTGGTTGCGCTCTTCCGAGTTCGGCGGCGGCACCATGGTGCCGGCGGTCGAGGCGGGGGAGTCCAGTCCCAGGTTGGGGGCGCTGCGCGCATATTCTTCGTAGAGCCAGTCTCCGCCCACATTGAGCAGGCCGCTGGGTGGCGTCATCTTGGCCACGGGCACATCCTTGAGCGCGTGCTGCATGTAGTTGATCCAGATGGGCAGGCTCAAGCCCCCACCATATTCGCGCGCTCCCAAGCTGCGTGGGTTGTCATAGCCCATCCAGACCACCGCTGCATTGGTCGGCTGGAAGCCAGCAAACCAGGCGTCCACCGAGTCATTGGTGGTGCCGGTCTTGCCATAGATGTCCGGGCGCTTGAGCTGGGCCTGGGCTTTGGCAGCGGTGCCGTAACGGGCGACATCCTGCAGCAGCGAGTCCATCACAAAGGCGTTGCGGGCGTCGATGGCGCGCGGCAGGTCCTCAGTGGCCGGTGGTGCAAACTCAGACAGCACATTGCCGCGGTGGTCGGTGATCTTGGCAATCAGGTAGGGATTGACCCGGTGCCCGCCATTCGCAAACACCGAATAGGCCGCCACCATCTGCATCGGGGTGACGGAGCCCGCGCCCAAGGCCATCGGTAGGTAAGGGGGCTGCTTGTCGGCATCAAAGCCGAACTTGGTCACCCATTCCTGCGCCTTCTTGGGGCCTACCGATTGCATCACACGGATGGTCACCAGGTTCTTGGAGCGTGCCAGCGCCTGGCGCATGGTCATCGGGCCATCGAAACGGCCGTCGGAGTTCTTGGGCTCCCAGGGCTGCTGGCCGGCCGATCCCGGGAAGCTCAGCGGCGCATCATTGATCACCGTGGTGGGCGAGAAGCCTTTTTCCAGCGCTGCCGAATAGATGAAGGGCTTGAAGCTGGAGCCCGGCTGGCGCCAGGCCTGGGTCACGTGGTTGAACTTGTTCTTGTCGAAATCAAAGCCACCGACCAGCGCCTTGATGGCGCCACTGCGCGGGTCGAGTGAGACAAAGGCGCCTTCCACCTCGGGCAGTTGGGTCAGCTCAAAGGTCTTCTTGGCGGTTTCCATGATGCGCACCACGGCGCCTGGGCGCAGCTTGGTGTTGGGCGGCGCCTTGTCGCTCAGGCCCGATTGCACGGGCTTGAGGCCGTCCCCGGTGATCTCGATCGGATCACCATCGGCGCGGATGACCACGACCTTGCGCGGCGCAGCCTCAAGCACAACGGCAGACAGGATATTGCCGTTGTCCGGGTGCTGGGCCAGCACCTCGTCAATGGCCTCGTCCCGCTCCTGGCCGGCGGCTGGCAGCGTGATGAACTTCTCCGGGCCGCGGTAGTGCTGGCGCTTCTCATAGTCCATGATGCCCTTGCGCAGCGCCTCGTAGGCCTTTTCTTGGTCGCTGGCGATCAAGGTGGTGTAGACGTTGAGACCGCGTGTGTAGGCCTCGCTGCCGTACTGTGCAAAGATCAGCTGGCGCGCCATCTCGGCCACATATTCGGCATGCACGCGGTTGTCCGCATAGCTCGATCGGATCTTGAGCGACTCCTCGCGTGCCTGGCTGGCCTGGGCCGGCGTGATGAAGTGGTTCTCTTCCATCCGGTCAATGATGTAGAGCTGGCGAATGCGGGCGCGCTTGGGGTTGCTGATCGGGTTGTAGGCCGAGGGGGCCTTGGGCAGGCCGGCGAGCATGGCCGCTTCTGCCACCGTGACATCCTTGAGCGGCTTGCCGAAATAGGTTTCGGACGCGGCCGAGAAGCCATAGGCACGGTTGCCCAAGTAGATCTGGTTCATGTAGATTTCCAGAATCTGGTTCTTGCTGAGGGTGTGCTCGAGCTTCAAGGTCAGCAGGATCTCATATATCTTGCGGGTATAGGTTTTTTCAGATGATAGATAGACATTGCGGGCCACCTGCATCGTGATGGTGGACGCACCCTGGGCCTTTTCGCGCCCCAGGTTGGCGAGCAGCGCGCGCGCCATGCCCTTGTAGTCCACACCACTGTGCTCGAAAAAGCGCGTGTCTTCGATCGCCAGCACGGCGTCCACCATGACCTTGGGAATCTCGCTGATCGGGGTCAAATTGCGGCGCTCTTCACCGAATTCGCCCAGCAGCGCACCTTCGGAGGAGTAAACGCGCATCGGCAGCTTGGGCCGGTAGTCGGCCAGCTCGGAGACATCGGGCAGGTTGGGGTAGGCCATGGCCAGGCCAACGGCAACCACCGCAGCGCCAGCGATGGCACCGGCCACCAGCAAGGCCAGCAGCCAGCCAAAGAACTTCATGGTCTTGGTGGCGAAGCTCGATGGCTTGGGTTGCTTGGGAGACTTGGCGGGAGGTTTGTCAGGCGTTCTGCGCGAGATCGGAGCGTCTGGATTCATGGGGTCAGACCGTCGAGAGGAGCTTGCATAAGCAGGGGATGCTATCACGCGGCTGCCTGGGATGGGGTTCGCGCCGGTTTTGAATTAGCTTGTGACAAATGTCATGCTGCGTCCAATGTATCCCTTGTATCGTATTGTTTTGACAACGAATTGGGTCTGGGAGCCGGTGGTTCTTTGCTGCGCGACTATCTTGCTGATAGCATTCATAGGGGGTGTTAAGTTTTGTAGCTCAATATAGAGCAAATTAGGGAGGAGCCCATCTTGGTCTCAATGGGATCTTTGTTCCGACGCCAGCCGCCTAGCCTCTTGGGGATAGACGTGAGCGCGTCGAGCATCAAGTTGGTTGAACTGGGGAGGAGCGGCAGCGGTCAATTCATTGTTGAGCGCTGTGCACAAGAGCTGCTGGAGCCTGGCTGGGTCACCGAGTCGGGCATCGAGCGTTTTGACGAAGTCGCTGATTCCTTGCGGCGGCTGGTCAAAAAAAGCGGCACGCGCACCAAGCAAGCGGCACTGGCGTTGCCGCTTTCTGCCGTGATTCAGAAGAAAATCGTGCTGCCATCGGGGCTCTCCGAGCTCGAGATGGAGTTTCAAGTTGAATCAGAAGCTAACCAATACATACCATTTTCCCTCGATGAGGTGAATCTGGATTTCTACGTCATCGGCCCATCCTCCAATTCGGTGGGGGACGTCGACGTGTTGATCGCGGCTGCCCGCAAGGAGACGGTGCAAGACCGGCAGGGCCTGGCAGAAGCGGCAGGCCTCAAGCCCGTCGTGCTGGAGATCGAGTCCAACGCCACCGCGCTGGCGGCCCGGCGCTTGATTGGCAATATGCCCAGCAAAGGCAAGGATGCCTTTATCGCCATCTTTGAGATCGGTGGCAACGCCTCCTTCCTGCAGATCATCCACAACAACCAGGTGATCTATGAGCGTGACCAGTCCTTCAACGGGGGCCAGCTCACGCAGATGATCATGCGCCAGTACGGCTTCTCGCAAGAAGAGGCCGAGCAGAAAAAACGCGGCGGTGATTTGCCCGCCGACTACAAGCAGGTTGTTCTCAAGCCCTTTGTCGAGAGCATTGGGCAGGAGATCAACCGCGCTTTGCAGTTTTTCTTTACCAGTACACCGCACAACCGCATTGATCACATCCTGCTCGCGGGCGGCTCTGCGGTGCTGAGCGGCCTGACGGATGCGGTAATCGATGCGACCGGCTTTGCCGCATCTGCTGCCAACCCGTTTGAAGACATGGTGATGGATGCCGCCGTGCGGTCCCGAGCCAAGAGCAAGGACTTCACCACCTACCTCACCGCCTGCGGTCTGGCACTGCGGAGGTATGCAGCATGATCTTGATCAATCTGCTCCCCCACCGCGAGGCTGCGCGCAAGAAGCGCAAAGAGAGCTTTCAGGCATCGATGGTGGCCGCTGCCCTGGTGGGAGCGCTGGTCTGCGGTGCCGTGTACATGTTCTACCAGTACAAGATCGACCTGCAAGGCCAGCGCAATGCGCTGCTGACGCGCGAGATCAAGGCCTTGGATGTCAAGATCGCCGATGTGGCCAAGATCGATGCAGAAATTGCTGCGCTGAAGGCGCGGCAAAAGGCGGTGGAGGATCTGCAGTCCGACCGCAATCTGCCGGTGCATTTGCTCAATGAGCTGGTGCTGCAACTGCCCGATGGTGTCTATATCGAGAGTCTCAAGCAGCAAGATCAGACCGTGCAGATCCAGGGCATCGCCCAGTCGAATGAACGGGTGTCCGAGTTGCTCAACAGCCTGGCGACCAAGACGCCCTGGTTGTCCAAGCCCGAATTGGTCGAGGTGGTCGGCACCACCACCCAGGTCAATGCGCGTGAGAAAAAGCGTGTCGCTGGCTTCAACCTGCGTTTTGGCCTGATGCGCTCCAGCGATGTAGAGCAGGCCCAAAACGCGCAGGCGCTGAAAAAATAAGGGCGACCATGGCAACGAAAAAAAATATACAGGTGGGAGAGGCGCTGCAAGGCTTTCAGCGCCAGTTTCAAAATCTCGATCCGAAGGATCCTTCTGTTTGGCCGGCTGCACCGCGTGCAGCACTGTTGGTCATTATTGCGGGGCTCGTCATTGGTGCGGGTTGGTGGTTTTACTTGAGCAGTTTTGAGGAAGAGTTGACCGCCTCGCAAGCCCAGGAACTCAAGCTCAAGGAAGACTACAAAACGCGTTTGCGCAAGGCCGTCAACCTCGATGCGCTGCGCAAACAGCGCGAGCAGGTTTTGCAGTATGTCACCCAGTTGGAAAAGCAACTGCCCAGCAAAGCGGAGATGGCAGCGCTGCTGTCGGATATCAACCAGGCGGGTATTGGTCGCAGCTTGCAATTTGACCTGTTCAAGCCCGGTCAGACGGTGGTGAGGGACTACTACGCAGAGTTGCCGATTACGCTGAAGGTCAATGGCAAGTACCACGACATCGGCTTTTTTGCAGCCGATGTCGCCAATCTCTCCCGTATCGTGACCTTGAACAATATCGCTTTGGCGCCTGCCAGCAAGGACAGCGCTACCTTGGCGTTGAATGCCACGGCCAGAACCTTCCGCTATTTGGATCCGCAGGAACTCCAAGAGCAGCAAGCTGCGAAGTCCAAACAAAAAGGGAAGAAGTAGGGTGGGATATGCATACTTTGTCTAAATGGATAGGCGCTGCGCTGGCGGTGTCGCTGCTGGCAGGCTGCAGTGACGAAGGCGACGACCTGCAGCAGTGGATGCAGCAGGAGCAGGCGAGCACCCGACCTTCGGTCAAGCCCATCAGCGCCCCCAAAGAGTTCGTGCCGCAAGGCTATCTGGCCAGTGCGACGCTTGATCCTTTCAGCAAGGAACGCTTGGCAGCCCTGTTGGGCGGCAGTCCAAGCGCGCCAGCAACCATCTCGGATGCGCTGGTGGCGCCCGAGCGTGCGCGGCGCAAAGAGCAGCTCGAGTCGTTTCCGCTCGACACCATTTCCATGGTGGGCTTCTTGAAAAAGGGTGCGCAGGACGTTGCGCTGGTCAAGGCCGATAGCCTGATCTACCAGGTCAGCAAGGGCATGTACATGGGCCAGAACTACGGAAAGATAAAAAGCATCAGCGACAGCGCCATCACCCTGCGGGAGATTGTGCAAGATGGTGTGGGTGAATGGATAGAGAGAGATGCAGTGCTCGAGCTGCAGGAGGCCAAAAAATGAAGAAATTCAGTGTACTTATCCCTTTGATGGCCATGCTGCTGCCATCCTGGGCGCTGGCACAGGGGCGTATCAACAAAGTCTCGACCCTGGTGCGCGATGGCGTGGAAATGGTCAAGATCGAGACCGACGGTGCGCCGCTGGTCTTGCCCGAAACCTTCAGCATCCAATCACCCGCACGCGTGGTGCTGGACCTGCCAGGGTTCAAAAGCGCGATGCCCAGCAACCGGGTAGAGCTCAACCAAGGCAATTTGCGTTCCTTGAATGTTGTCGAGACGGATACCAAGGCCCGTGTGGTGCTGAACCTCAAGGAGAGCACCAGCTACAAGACCGAAGTGAGCGGCAATGAGTTGCTGGTGGCGCTGGAACCTGCTGCCAAGGCGGTCGCCAGTGTCAATGCGCAGAACACGCAGTTTGCCGAAGATGGCAATAACTATTCGCAGCCGCTGTCGGATCTGGATTTTCGCCGTGGTACCGATGGTGCGGGCCGTCTGGTGATCTCCTTGCCGAACAACAAGGTGGGCGTGAATATCTCCAAGCAAGGCGATGGCCTGACCTTGGAGTTGCAGCATACCCTGCTGCCCGAGGCGCTGCGCCGCAGGCTTGATGTGGCCGACTTTGGCACGCCAGTGGGCATGATCTCGGCACGCCAGGCTGGCAGCACCGTGTTTGTGCAGTTGAAAAATGCGGGTGAGTGGGAACACAGTGCCTACCAAAGCGACAACCAGTTCGTCGTCGAAGTGCGCCAGCGCAAGACTGATCCGAACAAGCTGGGTTCATCAGGCACCTTCACTGGTGAAAAGCTGTCGCTGAGCTTCCAAAATATCGAAGTGCGCTCGCTGTTGCAGGTGATTGCTGACTTCACCAACTTCAATATTGTGACCTCGGACACCGTCAATGGCGCGTTGACTTTGCGTTTGAAGGATGTCCCCTGGGACCAAGCCTTGCAGATCATCCTGGATGCCAAGGGCCTGGGCATGCGCAAGTCCGGCACGGTTCTGTGGATTGCGCCCAAGGATGAAATCGACGAGCGCATCCAGAAGGACTTTGATGCGGTTGCCAAGCTCGAAGAAAAGACGCCGCTGCAGACCCAGTCGTTCCAGCTCAACTATGCCAAGGCGACCGAGCTGCTCAAGCAAATTACCAGCAACTCCGGCGGTGGCGGAGGTACTGGCGGCACCCAAAGCCGTTTCTTGACGGCCCGTGGCTCGGCCATTGCCGAGCCCCGCACCAACCAGCTGTTCATTACGGATATTCCTGCCAAGTTGGAAGAGTTCAGACGCTTGCTCGTGACCTTGGATATCCCCGTGCGCCAGGTGCTGATCGAGGCGCGGATTGTCGAGGCGCGCGACACCTTTGGACGTGCGCTGGGTGTGCGCCTGGGCGGTGGCGATATGCGCGCTGCCAATGGGGGTGATGGTGGCTACAGCATTGGGGGCGGCAACCGCGTGGGCTTTGGCACCAGCTATGACAATGCGGTGGGAACCACGGGTATGGGTGGTACTAACACCTCCAACGGTAGCTTTGTCAACCTGCCTGCCGTGTTGTCCACCGGTGGTGGCAGTGGCTCCTTCGCACTGTCGATTTTCAACTCGGCGGCCAATCGCTTTTTGGCGTTGGAGTTGTCGGCCATGGAAGCCGATGGCAAGGGCAAGATTGTCTCCAGCCCACGCTTGATCACGGCCGACCAGACCAAGGCGCTGATCGAGCAAGGGACGGAAATCCCGTACCAGAACTCTGCACAAAACGGTGCGACCACGGTGGAATTCAAAAAGGCGGTGTTGAAGCTTGAAGTGGTGCCCCAGATCACCCCTGAAGGCAGCATCATTCTGGACCTGGATGTCTCCAAGGACTCCCAGGGGGCGAATACCTCTGCGGGCCCGGCGATCGATACCAAGCACATCAAGACCCAAGTCTTGGTGGAAAATGGCGGTACCGTGGTGATTGGCGGTATTTTCGAGCTCTCGGAGACATCGACCACCAACAAGATTCCTTTGTTGGGCGATGTGCCGGTGCTGGGCAATCTGTTCAAGAGCAATGTTCGAGAATCGGAAAAGCGCGAGATGCTGGTGTTCATCACTCCAAAGATGATTTCAGACCGCGGTGAAATGCGTTAATTAAGATTGATAGGGAGAGCTATGAGAAATTTGTTGAAGCCCTTGGTGCTGGTGGCGCCACTGTTGTTGGCCGCCTGTGGCGGCGGCGGTGGTAGCGGTGGTGAAGCGCAACTGCAGTACAGCATCAAGCTGACGTCTTCCAAGACAACGGTGCCAGTGAATGTTGGAAGTAGCTTGCCGGGCTATTCCAATGGTGATTACTACCCGTACATGTCGACCCTGTACATCCAGGCCAACGCAGGCAGTAATCCCATTCCAAACCAAGAAGACGGGGCTTTTTCCTGCAACATCACCTCGGGTCTGGACTCCGGCGCGCTTTACTACCTGGATGGTAAGGATGAGCATACCGTTGAGATTCCATCTGGAACCGGGACTGTCAAGGTTCCAGGTGCTTACCGCAATATCACCCTGGGCTCCAACGCCGGTGGTGCGTCGTTCCATATCATCTCGCACGACATTGCCGGAGAAGTCACCGTACAGTGCAGCGTGACCGATCCGCGTGACAACAAGGTCTACACCGACCGCGCAACCGTGAAGGTTGGCGGCGGCAGCACCGCAACGCCAGCGACAGTCACGTTGACCAAGGATGCCTCCTATGTCGGCTCGCGTGACAATGTGAACAACATCCCCAACAGCGTGGTGGTGCAGGCGATCCTCAAGAACGACAATGACCAGCCCGTGAGCAGCTCGGGCAATGCCAACCTGCAGGTCAGCATTGTTCCCAATGCCGCATCCGACGGCGCTCGGTTGCTGGCCGGTGGCCAGACCAACAGTGGTTCTATCCAGATCAGCACCGTCAATGGCGTAGGCCAGTTCTCCGTGGCCAGCGGTCCTGCTTCGGGCTCCCTGCTGCTGCGTTTGACAGTCGACCGCGCTGACAATGACCTGACCAATGGCATCCAGCAACCCATCACTCAGTACGCTGTGATTCCCGTTGTGCATGCGATTGCCTCCAGCGCACTGAGCATTCCTGAGTCAGAATTGGCCCAGACGGTGCAGAATGCCGAGCCCTATTCTCATGCCCTGGTTGTAGAAGGTGGTGTTGCTCCTTTCCTGTGGTCCACTACTTCGACCCTGCCCACAGGTCTGAGTCTGAGCTCGGATGGCCTGATTTCCGGCACACCGAATGTCAAGGGCCCTGGCGCATACACCGTGGTGCTGAATGTGCGCGATGCCAACGGCGCTACTGCACGTCAAACCCTGGTGCTGACCGTAGTGGGTAACCTGCCAGACAACCCAGTTGCCTTCACCATAAACGGTTGCACCGGCTCGTCGACTTCGCCTTGCCCGATTGCCTCTGTGGAAGTGGGAACCTCCTACACCTACACCTTCTCCGCGACTGGTGACAATGTGACCTGGGTTCTGGAAGGTGCGCCTAGCTGGTTGCAAGTGGTGGGTCAAGGCACGACTGGTCGCATCGCGTCGGGTGCACCCTTGACTTGTGCAGATGTAGCTACCTACCGCATGTTTGTAACGGCGAAGAACGCGACCAATTCGGTCAGTCGAGAAGTGACCTTCCGTGTCACTGACACAGCTGGCACCTGCACGCCAACGACACCAACGCCCGGCGCGACATCCTGATCGCGTTGATGTAGACCCCTGACCGGGTCTGCCCAAAAACCTCCGGCACCCCCGGAGGTTTTTTTATGCCCGCCATTGCCCTATCATGTGCAGTCCGTTTTCAGGATCTAGCGCGATGGCACCTTCCGTGTGTTTGATTGGGCTGCCCGGCAGTGGGAAATCCACCATCGGCCGGCAGCTGGCACGCCTTTGGGGTGTGGATTTTGTCGATTCCGACCATGTGATCGAGGCGCAACTGGGCTGCACGATCAAGGAGTATTTCTCGGTCCATGGCGAGCAGGCTTTTCGGGATGTCGAGGCCCAGGTGATTGCCGCGCTTGCGACACGGGAGCGGGCCTGCATTTTGTCCACCGGCGGCGGCGCGGTGCTGCGGCCAGAAAACCGCGCGGTGCTGCATGCCCACACAACGGTGTTCTACCTGCATTCCAGCCCCGAAGACATTGCCCGGCGCCTGCGCAACGATACCGGGCGCCCCTTGCTGCAAGGCGATGACACGCTCAAGCGCCTCAAGGACCTGCTGGCCGTGCGCGCGGCCCTGTACGAAGAGACGGCGCATTTCACGATAGACACCTTGCGTTGCGGCACCGGCCAGGTGATGCGCAAGGTCAGCATGCAGGCCGAGCTCGCTGGCTTGGTGCCTCAGTTGGGCGCGAATCTGGCAACTCCCCGATAATGGGCGGGCGAACCCGTACAACTTCCCGACGCAAACACCTGTGACCGACACTGTTCATATTGATCTGGGCGACCGCTCCTACCCCATCCTGATTGCTGCTGGCTTGCTCTCCCAGGCGGACACCTTTGCGCACTGCCCCAAGGCTTCGCAGGCGCTGATCGTCAGCAACGACACGGTGGCCCCGCTCTACGCCCGCCAGCTGCAGGCTGCGCTGGCGCCGCACTACCCCAAGGTGGAGCTGGTGGAGCTGCCCGATGGCGAGGCGCACAAGAACTGGACAACCCTGCAAGGCATCTTTGATGCACTGATGCACAACGGCGCCGACCGCAAGACGGTGCTGTTTGCGCTGGGCGGCGGTGTCGTGGGCGATATGACCGGCTTTGCCGCTGCCAGCTTTATGCGCGGCGTGCCCTTTGTGCAGGTGCCCACCACCTTGCTGTCGCAGGTCGATTCGTCTGTCGGCGGTAAGACCGGCATCAACCACCCGCTGGGCAAGAACATGATCGGCGCCTTCTACCAGCCCCAGCTGGTGGTCTGTGACCTGGACACCTTTGACACCTTGCCCGCACGCGAGCTGAGCGCTGGCCTGGCCGAAGTCATCAAGTACGGCCCGATTGCAGATATGGCCTTTATGGATTGGCTGGAGGCCGAGATGCCTGCGCTGATTGCGGGCGACAAGCGCGCATTGGCCCATGCGGTGCGCCGCAGCTGCGAGATCAAGGCCGATGTGGTATCCAAGGACGAGCGCGAGGCAGACCTGCGTGCCATTTTGAACTTTGGCCACACCTTTGGCCATGCGATCGAAGCCGGCATGGGCTATGGCGTCTGGCTGCATGGCGAAGGCGTGGGCGCCGGCATGGTGATGGCTGCCGAACTGTCCCAGCGTCTAGGCCTGGTCGATGCGGCCTTTGTGCAGCGCCTGCGTGCCCTGGTGGCGCGTGCCGGTTTGCCGGTGCGCGGCGCCATTTTGGATGCTAATGACAACGCGGGCCGCTATCTGGAGCTGATGCGCCACGACAAGAAATCCCAGGCCGGTGCGATCCGCTTTGTGCTGATCGATGGCCCCGGCAAGGCTGTGGTGCGCGAGGCGCCTGATGCGCTGGTGCGCGAAGTCATCGACCTGTGCTGCGCCGGCGCAGTACAGGCCTGACCGGATGGACCGTCCCTCGCTGCTGATGCAGCCGGCCGAGTCCCAGCAGATCTGGACCGAGCTGGGCCTGGCGCCTTACGCCTGCTTCTCCCACCGAAGCCAGGGCCGTCTGCATGCGCAAGAGGCCGCGCCCACGCGCAGTGCCTTCCAGCGCGACCGCGACCGGATTGTCCACTCCACCGCCTTTCGCCGTCTGGTCTACAAGACCCAGGTCTTTTTGAACCACGAGGGCGACCTGTTTCGCACCCGCCTCACGCACTCGATCGAGGTGGCGCAGCTGGGCCGCTCGGTGGCGCGGGCGCTGCGCATCAATGAAGACCTGACCGAAGCGATCTGCCTGGCCCATGACCTGGGCCACACCCCTTTTGGCCATGCGGGCCAGGATGCGCTCAATGCCTGCATGCAGGACTTTGGCGGCTTTGAGCACAATATGCAAAGCCTTCGCGTGGTCGATACGCTCGAAGAGCGCTACCCGGACTACAGCGGGCTGAACCTCTGCTTTGAGACCCGGGAAGGGATTTTGAAGCACTGCTCGGCCAAACACGCGCGCCAGCTGGAGCAGCGCGAGCCCGGCGGCGTGGGCCAGCGTTTTTTGCTGGGCCACCAGCCGGGGCTGGAGGCCCAGCTGGCCAATCTGGCCGATGAGATTGCCTACAACGCCCATGATGCGGACGACGGCGTGCGCTCGGGCCTGATCAGCCTGGAGCAGCTGATGGGCGTGCCGCTGTTTGCCCGTTATGCCCAGGAGGCGCTGGCCGAGTATCCGCAGCTGCAGGAGCCGCGCTGGCAGCGCAAATGGCTGTATGAGGCCACGCGCCGCATGCTCAGTGAGCAGATCTACGATGTGATCCGCCACACCAGCGCCGGCCTGCAGGCCGCGCAGCCCGCCGATGTGGATGCTGTGCGCCAGCTGCCCGCGCTGGTCGGTTTCAGCAGCACGATGGCGGCCGAGTCGGCCGAGCTCAAGCGCTTTTTGTTCAAGAACCTGTACCGCCATCCGCAGGTGGTGCAGACCACCGGGCAGGCCAAGGTCGTCGTGCGCGAGCTGTTTGACATCTACCTGGCCGACCCCGCGCAGATGAAGCCGCGCTTTGCCGCCCGTGCGGCCGGTTTGGAGCAAGTCGCTTGCGCCCGCGTGGTGGCCGACTTTATTGCCGGCATGACCGACCGCTATGCATTGCGAGAGCATGAACGCCTGACGGGCCAGCGCGTTCTGGTGCCCTGATGGCGGGCCCCGGCACGGTGGGCATGGTGTAGCGCGGCAGGTGGCAAAGCCAGCCTCGCTACAATGGCAGGCCCAGCGTCAGCCTCTGCCGCCTGCGGCCCTGCGCCGCTCTGGCGCCAAGCGCCCGCCCCTTTGCAGGGTGAAGGCCCGCAGACAGCCCCCGCTGGCCACCCATAACTCCACCAGAAAGCCCCACGATGACCGATACCCATGCTGCGCCCGCGCCTGCGGATGAGGCCTTGCACCAAGTGGTGATCGCCGACACCGTGAACTGGCTGGAAAAGGCCGTCATTGGTTTGAACCTTTGCCCCTTTGCCAAGGGCGTGCATGTCAAGGACCAGATCCACTATGTGGTGAGCGATGCGCAGGATGCCGAAGCGGTCGCGCACGACCTGCACCGCGAGCTCGAAGCGCTGGCCGAAGCCAACCCCGACAAGCGAGACACCACCTTGCTGATCCTGCCCCAGGCTTTGCATGATTTTCTGGATTTCAATGATTTCCTGGAGATCGCCGACGAAATGATCGAAGAGCTGGATCTGGGCGGTATCTTGCAGGTGGCGTCCTTCCACCCCCTGTTCCAGTTCGAGGGCACCACCATCGATGATGTGACCAACTGCACGAATCGCTCGCCGTACCCGATCCTGCACCTGCTGCGCGAGGAGAGCATCGACAAAGCGGTGGAGGCCTTTCCCGAGGCGGATGCGATTTATGAAAAGAACATGGACACGCTCGATGCGCTGGGCCTGGAGGGCTGGCTGGATCTGGGCGTGGGCCCACGCTGCCCCTTTCCGCACCCAGGCGCTGCCAGCGACAAGGCCAAGGAATGAAAACGATGAAAGCACCGCGCGCCGCAGGCCGTGGCACCACCAAGCCCGCCGCCCCCGATGTTGCCCAGCAGCTGGAGCTCAAGCCCGGCCAGTCGATTGAACTGCTCAAGGCGCTGCACATCCTCACGCGCGATGGCAAGCTCAACCAGGATTCACGCCGCAAGCTCAAGCAGGTCTACCACCTCTACCAGTTCATCGAGCCTTTGCTCACCGAGCTGTCGGCGCAGGACCACCCGGTCAGCCTGGCCGACCATGGCGCGGGAAAATCCTACCTCGGCTTTATCCTCTACGACCTGTTTTTCAAGAACCTGGGCCGTGGCCATATCTACGGCATCGAAACCCGTGCGCCTTTGGTCGAGGCCTCGCAGCAGTTGGCCGCCGACCTGGGCTTTGACCGCATGTCGTTTCTCAACATGTCGGTCGCGGATTCGACCCGCACCGATGCGGTGCCCGAGCGCTTCGATGTGGTCACCGCACTGCATGCCTGCGATACCGCCACCGATGACGCCATTGCTTTTGGCCTGGAAAAGCAGGCCCGCGCGATGGTGCTGGTGCCCTGCTGCCAGGCCGAAGTGGCGGCCTGCCTGCGCCAGAATAAGGCCATGAGCCTGTCGCGCACTCCGTTGGCAGAACTCTGGCGCCACCCCATCCACACGCGCGAGATGGGCAGCCAGATCACCAATGTGCTGCGCTGCCTCTACCTGGAAAGCCAGGGCTACCAGGTCACCGTCACCGAGCTGGTCGGCTGGGAACACAGCATGAAGAACGAGCTGATCCTTGCCAAGTACACGGGCCAGAAAAAACGTGCGGCGGCCGAGCGGCTGCAGCAGCTGTTGGTCGAGTTCGGTCTGGACCAGTCCTTGCAGCATCGCTACCGGATGGATTGAACATTGGCATCAGCTGGGCTGGGCGGGAGTGATGGGTGCTGAACCAAAAGCCCTGGTAGCGCCCGCCAGCAGCCTTGGCGCTGGCCTTCGTTGCCGGCTTATAACGCACAAACGTATCGCTTCCATGACGGCGCCGTGACGTCATCGGATATTCATGGAGCCGTCATTTCTGCTTTCTAGACTGGGCCTTCCCTCAGGCAGTCCCACCATCAGGAGAGTCCCAGCGATGAGCAAATCCATTTCCGACAAAGTCGTCCGCAACACGGAAGGCAACACCCCTTTCAGCACCATCCTTGAAACGCATATGTCGCGCCGCCTGGTGATGCGCGGCAGCCTGGGCTCGGCCCTGGCGCTGTTTGCCGGGGCCAGCATCTCCGCCTGCGGTGGCGGCAGTGATGGCGATGATGACAAGGCCGTCAAGCTGGGCTTTGCGTCGCTGCCCAATTCGATGACGGATGCCTGCGTGGTGCCCGCCGGCTATGTGGCCTCGGTCATCGGTGCCTGGGGCACGCCGCTCAACGACCAGGCAGCGCCCTGGAGCAATGAAGGCCGCAACACCTCGCAGGATCTGCTGCATTCCACCGGCATGCACCATGACGGTATGCACTACTTCCCGCTGGCCGGCAGCTCCAGCGAAGGCCTGCTGGTCGTCAACCACGAATACATCGACGAGAAGGCCTTGCATCCCAACGGCCCCACCTCGGTGGGCGGCAAGCGCCCGGCTGAAGAGGTGCGCAAGGAGGTCAATGCCCATGGTGTCGCCGTCATGCATGTGCGCAAGCAGGGCAGCCAGTGGGAGATCATCCAGAACTCGCGCTACAACCGGCGCTTTACCTCGGCCACGCCGATGAACCTGTCCGGCCCTGTGGCGGGCACCGACTGGGTCAAGACGCCGTTCTCCACCGCGGGCACGCAGGTGCGCGGCACCAACAACAACTGTGGGAATGGCACCACCCCCTGGGGCACCTACATCACCGCCGAAGAAAACTGGGCCGCCTGCTTTGTCAACACCGGCGAGCAAACCGCCGCGCAAAAGCGCGTGGGCGTGCAGGCCAAGCTGGGCCGCTACCAGTGGGAAACGGCCGCTGGCGATGCGACTGAGCAGCAAGGCGAATTTGCCCGCTTCAACATCACCGCCACTGGCGCCGATGGCCTGCAGGACTGGCGCAATGAGGTCAACGGCTTTGGCTACCTGGTCGAGATCGATCCCTATGACCCCGGCAGCACGGCGACCAAGCGCACCGCGATGGGCCGCTTTGCCCACGAAGGCGCTGCCTACGGCATCCCGGTGGCTGGCAAGCCGCTGGCCTTCTACAGCGGCGATGATTCGCGCTTTGAGTACATCTACCGCTTTGTGTCCGAAGCGCTGTGGGACCCCAAGGATGCCGAGCGCAGCGACCGCATTGCCGTGGGCCACAAGTACTTGGACAAGGGCACCTTGTATGTGGCGCGCTTTGATGCCGAAGGCAAGGGCGAATGGCTGGCGCTGACTCCGGCGACCAAGGGCAAGGACGGCCGCAGCCTGGGCGAGGCCTTTGGCAATATCGATGCCATCCTGATCAACACGCGCGGCGCGGCAGATTTTGTCGGTGCCACCCCGATGGACCGTCCCGAGTGGACCGCTGTGCACCCCAGCAATGGCGATGTCTACCTGACCCTGACCAACAACACCAGCCGCAATGCCGAGCGCGGCACCAACCCGGCCAATCCGCGCCTGAACAATGTCAACGGCCACATCGTGCGCTGGCACGACGATGCTGGTGCCAACACCTTCCGCTGGGACATCTTTGTGTTCGGCTCGGACGCGGCGGGCAATGCCGACACCAACCGCTCGGGCCTGACCGAGATGAACCAGCTGGCCAGCCCTGATGGCATTGCCTTCGATGACCGCGGCATTCTGTGGATCCAGACCGACAACGGCATCGATGGCGGCCGCAACAATGCCGTCGCCAAGGCCACCAATGACCAGATGCTGGCCGTGGTGCCCGGTGCTATGAAGGATGCCAAGGGCACGGGCCCGGTCATCAATGCGGCCAACCAGGCCGAGCTGCGCCGCTTCTTTGTCGGCCCCAACGAGGCCGAGATCACCGGCTTTGCCTATACCCCCGACCACACCAGCATCTTCCTCAACATCCAGCACCCGGTGAACTGGCCTGCCTATGGCACGGCCGATGCCACCCGCGCGCCCGATGGCAAGGTGCGCCCACGCTCGTCGACGGTGGTGATCCAGAAGGTGGACGGCGGCCCGATCGGCGTCTGATACTTTAGCCGCGCTGCATAGAAAAAGCCGCCGGTCCTGGGCATCCAGGGTCGGCGGCTTTGGTTTGGGCGCTTGTTGTGTTAATCAGCCTGCGGTCGCGCCCGAGGTCTTCACCACTTGCTTCCACTTCTCGTTTTCAGCAGCGATGAACTTGCCAAATTCCGCTTGCGATTCGGTCACCACTTCGCCGCCCTGGTCACCAATCTTTTTGATCACGTCAGGCTTTTGCAACACCTTGATGATCGCGGCATGCAGCTTGGCCTGCACATCGGCGGGCGTCTTGGTGGGGGCGAAAAGACCAAACCAGGAGGTGGCCTCGTAGCCCGGCACGCCCGCTTCGGCAACGGTAGGCACATCGGGCAGCTCGGGCGAGCGCTTGGCGGTGGTCACGGCCAACGGGCGCAGCTTGCCCGAGCGCACATGCTGGATGGCCGAGGGCATGTTGTCGAACATGATCGCAATCTGGTTGCCCAGCAGGTCGGTCACGGCCGGCGCGCTGCCCTTGTAGGGGATGTGGATCATGTCGACCTTGGCCATCATCTTGAACAGCTCACCGGACAGATGGATGGAGCTGCCGCTGCCCGAGGAGCCAAAGTTCACCTGGCCGGGATGGGCCTGGGCGTAGCTGATTAGCTCCTTGACGTTCTTGAAAGGCTGGGCGGGATTGGCCACCAGCAGGTTGGGCACATTGGCCACGCGGGTCAGCGGCGCGAAGTCCTTGTTGGGGCTGAAGGGCATCTTCTTGTAGAGCCATTCATTGATCGCGTGGGTGCCCACGGTGCCCATGAAGATGGTGTAGCCGTCAGCAGGCGCACGTGCGGCAAACTGCCCGCCGATATTGCCACCGGCTCCGGCACGGTTGTCGATGATGACTGGCTGGCCCAGCTCCTCGCCCAGCGACTGGCCGACGATGCGGGCCAGGATGTCGGTGGTGCCGCCGGCCACAAAGGGCACGACCATCGTGATGGGTTTGTTGGGGAAGGCCTCTGCCGCAAAGGCAGCAGGCATGAGGGCTGCCCCCAGGCTGGCAGCGGCAATGGCTTGCAGCACGGTGCGGCGGGCGTTGAGGCGGATGGTGTTCATGGGTATCTCCAAAGCAAAGTGAAAAAGGCTGCCACTTGTTTTGTCAGTGCTTGTGGGGTCTCGCGTGACAGCCGGAGGAAGGGAAGGCCTGGCCTGTTGTTCTGAGCCGCTAACACGGCCCAGAAAACCGCAGGTTTGCGATTGAGGCTTGGCGCCCCCGACGAGGCGTCAAGCCGCAGGCATTACAGGCGTAAGACAAGGCTTGGCAACGACGTATCAAGGGTTGTGTTAGCGGCGTTTATGGCCAGAAGAGGGAGGAGCCGATATAGATGGCCCCCACGACAAACATCGAGACCACGGTGTAGCCCATGATGTCCTTGAGTTTGAGCTTGGACAGCGCCAGCGCCGGCAGGATCCAGAAAGGCTGCACCAGGTCGTTCCAGCCATTGCCCAGCATCACCGACATGGCGGTGTGGGCCTGCGATGCGCCCAGGGTCTTGGCCGCTTCAATCATGAACGGGCCTTGCAGCACCCAGTGGCCGCCGCCAGAGGGCGCAAAGAAGTTGATGAAGAACGAGCTCACCAGGCCCCACAGCGGCAGGGTGTAGGCGGTCGAGAAGCTCACAAACACATGGGCGATCGATTCGACCAGGCCCGAGGCATGCATGATGGCCATGATGCCGGCGTAGAACGGGAACTGCAGGATGATGCCGCCAATGGTCTTGACGCCTTCATTGACCTTTTCCACATATTTCATCGGCGTGCCCAGCAGCAAGATGCCCAGGAACAGGATGAAGAAATTGATCATGTTCAGATCGAGGCTGCCGTTTTGCATGAAGTGCATCGCCACGAAGGCCATGCCGGTCAGGCCAATCAGCCAGCTCAGGATGCGGCTGTTGTTCAGGCGACCGGCAAAGGTCTTTTCATCGCCCAACAGGTTGGCGGCCGACGCGCCCTTGGCCTCTTCGTTGCTGGCCAGTTCAGGGCTGATTTCGGTGACCTTTTCTCCGGCCTTGGGGTGCATCGCTGCATTGATCAGCGGCAGCACGATCAGCACGGCCAGGGCCGTGAGCAGGATGTGGGGCGAGAAGATGGTTTCGCTCAAGGGGATGATGCCCATCTGCTTTTCAAAGCTGTGGCCCTTGGTGGAGATCAGCACCGGGATGGTGGCCGACAGCCCCAGGCTGTACATCGTGAAACCCGTATAGGCCGAGGCGATGATCAGCGGGTAGTGCACGCCCTTGACGCGCAGGGCCAGCTTCTTGGCCATGATGCCGCCAATCACCAGACCAAAACCCCAGTTGAGGTAGCTGCCTACGCAGCCCACGACAGTGGCCATGATGATGGCGCCGCGCGGCGTGTTCACCAGGGCCGCGATGCGGTTGAGGAAACGGTCCACCACCGGCGCTGCGGCCAGCACATAGCCCATCACCAGAATCACCGCCATCTGGGTGGTAAAGGCCAGCAGACTCCAAAAGCCCTTGCCCCAGTCCTGCACTACCAGGTTGATGGGCCGGCTCTCTACGGCAAAGGCCAGCACCATGGTCAGCAAGGTGAGCAGGATCGCGAACACGAAGGGGTCGGGCAGATACTTGCGCATCAGCTCGGTGAAAAAAGCGGTGATTTTTGACATCAATGTCTCTTGTTATCGATGGAGGGAGCAAAGGTGGGCGTGTACCAGACACGCTCAGGAAAAAGGCTAGACCGGTGCCACGCCCACGGTCATGCCGCCGCAGACATAGAGCGCCTGCCCGGTGACAAAACCGCTGCGCTCGTCGAGCATGTAGGCCACGGCATGGGCCACGTCATCGGGCGTGCCCACACGCTTGACGGGCACGGACTGGATGATCTTTTGCGTGCGCTCGGCGCCCGGCGGGTTGGCCTTGTCAAACAGCTCGGTGCGGATGGGGCCGGGGCCAATCGCATTGGCGGTGATACCCCATTGGCCCAGCTCCAGCGCCCAGACGCGGGTCATGCCGATCAGGCCGGCCTTGGTCGCGGCGTAGGCGGTGCGCAAATCCTTGCCCAGAGCTGCGCGCGAGGACATGTTGACGATGCGGCCAAAGCGCGCCGCTTGCATGCCGGGCAGCAAGGCCTGCATGCACTGGAAGGCGCAGCGCAGGTTCAGCGATACGGCCAGATCAAATTCGGCCAGCGTCTGGCTGGCGGAGTCGTTGGGCACGACGATGCCAACGTTGTTCACCAGGCGGGTGATAGGGCCGCCAGCGAGCGCTTCGCCCAGCGCGCGCGCCGTGTCTTCGGCGCTGCTGAGGTCGGCCTGGATCGCGACAAAACCTGCCGGCACCTGGTCAATCTGGCGGTCGATGATGACCGGGTCGTAACCATCGGCGTGGCAGCGCAGCGCAGCGGCTGCACCAATGCCAGCGCCACCGCCGGTGATAAGCACGCGTGGGCGTGCGGAGGTCGATGGGGTCAATGGAGTGGACATAGCGGTTTCCAAGAAAGGCGTCACAGGCAGCACTGGCCGGCCACGTAGGCTTTGCGCCAGCGCGTGATGCGCACCTGGGCAAACAGATCGGCTTGGTAGAAGGGATCGGATTCGATAAAGGCCTGGGCTGCTTCGCGCGTGTCCAGGTCCACCACATAGAGGCCACCGCCCATGTCGCTGCCGTCGTCCTGCAGCTTGGCGCCGCAGGCCAGCAGCAGCTGGGCATTGCGCGCCAGAAAGTCTAGGTGTGCCGGGCGGTGGGCCTGGCGCACGGCCTGGTGCTCGGGCTTGTCGAAAGTCTCAATGATGTAGGGCATGGTGGCTCCGGGATAGGGCGCGGCAGGCGGGCGTTGGGCTGCTGCCGCAGTAATACGGTTGTCTGGATGCAGGTCTTAGACCGTGGCAATCGGGGTCACGGGCGAGGCAATGGCGCCGGGCAGGTTCAGCGGCGGGGCCGTCAGCAAAAAGCGGCTGCGCCCATGGGCGCGCAGCCACTGCGCCAGCGGCGTCAGGTGCCACAGCTCGCCCAGGTGCAGGCCCAGCTTGAACAGGCAGTGCTCATGCAGCGGCAACGCCGCGCAGCAATCGGCACCGGGCTGGGCCGGGTGGGCTTCGACGGCATAGTTGTCGGCGGCAATCACGGCGATCTGGCTGTCGCTGATCCACTGCAGCAGCTTCTCGTCGCGGCCATTGAGCACCGCGCAGCTGTTGTTCAGCACCACCGGATCGGGGTTTTTCTGCATCGCCAGCACGGCCTGGGCAAAGCCGGTGTGCAGGCAGAGCATGTCGCCGGGCTCGATCTCCAGCCGGTCAGCCTCGATCACGCGCATCCACTCGTCGTAACCGATCAGCGTGCGGGCATCGCCGTAGTGCGCATGCAGGTCCATCATCACGCCCCGGCCTTGCACGCCGTTCTGGGCCATGCCCTCGATGCCCAGCGCCTTGGCGCAGCTGGTGCTGCCGCTGCTCTCGGCCGTGGGCATGCCGGTGTCGCTGACCAGCAGCGGCCCCAGCACATCGCGGCCTGCGGCAAAGCCGTTGTAGTAGAGCGGCTCGGGCACGCCGTCGCCATTGGCATCGAACAGCTGGCCGGCATGGGCCAGGCCATCCCACTGGGTGGAGTACTGCAGCGACAGCACGGCCATGTCGTCCGACAGCACATCGGTGCGGCCGGGCTCCAGGTCGCCGAGCAGACAGTTGAAGTTGACCAGGCCCTTGCGCTGCAGGGGGCGCAGCACGGGTGGCTTGCGGTTGGGGTTGAGGGCACTGCCGCCGGGGTAATCGAGTGGCAGGCTGAGCGAAAAGCGCAGGCCTTCCTGCACCTCGGCCACGCCCTGGCGCACCTTGGCTGCTGTCAGCAGGTTGAGGCGGCCGAGTTGGTCATCGGGGCCGAAGTCGCCCCAGGTCGATCCTGCAGGGCGCTGCTTCCAGCGTGGATTGGCATCGGACATGCTTGTCTCCTTGGTTGAGGAAGGGCTGCAGCGGGCGGTTGTTATTGTCGGTACCCGTCTGCATGGTGTAAGGCAGCGGCCTCAGTGTTTTTGCAAAAAACTGCCCAGTGCCAGGTCAAAGGCCTGGGGCACTTCGAGGTTGGACAGGTGCGATGCCGGCACCGTCGCCAGCTCCGAGCCGGCAATGGCGGCATGCATAGCTTCGGCATCGGCCACCGTGGTAACAGGGTCGGCGCTGCCGCCAATCAGCAAGGTGGGGGTCTGGATGCGGGCGATATCGGCACGCAGGTCTTCGGCGGCCAGAGCCTCGCAGCAGCTGGCATAGCCTTCGGGGGCAATGCCGGCAATCCAGGCCTGGGCGGCCCGCACCACCTGGGGCTGGCTGGCGATAAAGCCTTCGGTGAACCAGCGGCTGGGCGATGAATCGGCCAGGGTCTGCATGGCTGCTGCGCCATTGGCACGCACCAGCGCGGCGCGGTCGCGCCAGCTGGCTTCGGCGCCAATCTTGGCGGCGCTGTTGGCCACGGTGATGCTGCGCATGCGTGCGCCGGCATGCACGCCCAGCCAGAGCCCTGTGAGGCCGCCCATCGAGATACCGCAGAAATGGGCCTGGTCAATGCCCAGGCTGTCCAGAATGGCCAGCACATCGCCGCCCAGTTGGGCGAACTGGTAGGGGCCAGGGCTCAGCACGCTGGCGCCGTGGCCACGGGTGTCATAGCGCAGCACGCGGTACTGGCTGCTGAAGGTGTGGGCCTGGGCATCCCACATGTCCAAGGTGGTGCCCAGCGAGTTGGAGAACACCAGCACCGGCGCGCCCTCGGGGCCTTGCAGATCGATGTTGAACATGCCGGTCGCAGTGGTGATTTGTTGTGTTGCCATGGCGTTCTGTCCTTCAAAAAATGCCCCTGCATCGCTGCGCGGGCGTGGCTGCGCCAAGGTGGGCGAGGCAGCAGCGCGGGTGTTTTGGGGGAGGATGGAGAGACGCGGGGGCAAGGCGCGGCCCTTGCAGGCCCGCGCTTGCCGCCGCTAGGGGCGTCAGACTTTTTCGAGGATCACGGCAATGCCCTGGCCCACGCCGATGCACATGGTGCACAGTGCGTAGCGGCCACCCAGTGCATGCAGCTGGTTGACGGCGGTGGTAGCGAGGCGTGCGCCCGATGCGCCCAGCGGGTGGCCCAGCGCAATCGCGCCGCCCCATTGGTTGACGCGCTGGTCGTCATCCGCAATACCCAGGTCGCGAAGCACGGCCAGGCCTTGGGCGGCAAAGGCTTCGTTGAGCTCGATGACATCCATGTCGGCCAAGCTCAGGCCGGCCAGCGCCAGCACCTTGCGCACGGCAGGGGCCGGGCCAAAGCCCATGATGCGCGGTGCCACACCGGCCGTCGCCATGGCCACCACACGGGCGCGCGGGGTCAGTCCGTATTGCTGGGCGGCTTCTTCATTGGCCAGCAGCAGGGCGCAGGCGCCGTCGTTCACGCCCGAGGCATTGCCGGCCGTCACGGTACCGCCTTCGCGCACCACGCCCTTGAGCTTGGCCAGCGCTTCGATCGTGGTGGCACGGGGGTGCTCATCCTGGCTGATCACCAGTGCATCGCCCTTTTTCTGCGCAATGGTCACGGCCACGATCTCGCGGGCCAGGTGGCCGGCGGCGATGGCCGCTGCGGCCTTTTGCTGCGAGGCCAAGGCCATGCGGTCCTGGGCGTCGCGTTCGATCTTGAAGTCGTCGGCCACGTTCTCGGCCGTCTCGGGCATGGAGTCCACGCCGTACAGCGCCTTCATCTGCTTGTTGACAAAGCGCCAGCCAATGGTGGTGTCGTAGACGGCATTGTTGCGGCTGAAGGCGGACTCGGCCTTGGGCATCACAAAGGGGGCGCGGCTCATCGATTCCACACCACCGGCGATCATCAGGCGTGCTTCGCCGGACTTGATGGCGCGGGCGGCCGTGCCCACGGCATCCAGGCCCGAGCCGCAGAGGCGGTTGACGGTGGCGCCGGGCACCTCGATGGGCAGTCCCGCGAGCAGGCTGGACATGCGGGCCACATTGCGGTTGTCTTCGCCGGCCTGGTTGGCGCAGCCGTAGATCACATCGGTCACGGCCGTCCAGTCCACACCGGGGTTGCGCTCCATCAGCGCCTTGATGGGCACGGCGCCCAGGTCATCGGTGCGCACACCGGCAAGCGCGCCGCCGTAGCGGCCAAAGGGGGTGCGCACGGCGTCGCAGATATAGGCGTTGGTCATGGTGGTCTCCTTGAATGAGTACAGATCGGCGCTGCGCTTAGAGCAGGCTCAGGCCAATCATTTTTTCGAGTTCGGCCTTGTCCAGACCGTCGACGGTGTCGATGAGCTTGAGGCCTTGGGGCGTGACCTCGATGGTGGCCACGTCGGTGTAGATGCGCTTGACGCAGCCAATGCCGGTCAGCGGATAGCTGCATTGCTTGACGATCTTGCTCTCGCCCTTCTTGGTCAGCAGGTCCATCATCACCCAGGTCTCTTTGGCACCAATGGCCAGGTCCATCGCGCCGCCCACGGCGGGAATGGCGCCGGCTTCACCGGTGCTCCAGTTGGCCAGGTCGCCGTTCTCTGCCACCTGGAAAGCGCCGAGCACGCAGATGTCGAGGTGGCCGCCGCGCATCATCGCAAAGCTGTCGGCATGGTGGAAGAAGCTGCCACCCGCCAGCAAGGTGACGGGCTGCTTGCCGGCGTTGGTGAGGTCATAGTCTTCCTCGCCAGCGGCGGGTGCCGGGCCCATGCCCAGGATGCCGTTTTCCGACTGCAGGATGACTTCGCGGTCCTGGGGGATGTGGTTGGCCACAGCCGTCGGCTGGCCAATGCCCAGATTCACGTAGGCGCCGTCATGGATGTCCTGCGCCACGCGGGCGGCCAGTTCGTCTTTCGTGCGTTTTTGGTAGCTGCTCATGGTCTTGTCTCCTGCTTCAGGCTGTTTTTTTGAAGCCACCGGCTTGCGTGGCAACGCGCTCGATCTTGATGACCTGGTTGACATAGATGCCAGGGGTGACCACGGCCTCGGGGTCGAGCTGGCCCAGCTCCACGATCTCATGCACGGTGGCCACGGTGTACTTGGCAGCGGTGGCCATCACCGGGCCAAAGTTGCGCGCCGATTTGCGGTAGGTGAGGTTGCCCCAGCGGTCGCCTTGCTCGGCCTTGATCAGCGCCACATCGCCATAGATGGGGTACTCGAGCACATAGTGCTTGCCGTTGATCTCGCGCGTTTCCTTGCCCGCTGCCAGCTCGGTGCCGTAGGCGGTGGGGCAGAAGAACGCGCCGATGCCGGCGCCCGCAGCGCGCATGCGCTCGGCCAGGTTGCCCTGGGGCACCACTTCGAGCTCGATCTTGCCGCTGCGGTAGAGCTCGTCAAACACATAGCTGTCGACCTGGCGCGGGAAGCTGCAAATGATCTTGCGCACCGCGCCAGTCTTGAGCAGGGCCGCCAGGCCCGTGTCGCCATTGCCGGCGTTGTTGTTGACCACCGTGAGGTCGCGCGCACCTTGCGCGATCAGGCCATCAATCAGGGCTGCGGGAATGCCGGCGGTGCCAAAGCCGCCGATGAGCACGGTCGAGCCGTCCTGGACGCGGCTGAGGGACTCGGCAATCGAGTCCGAAATCTTGTTGATCATCTTGTCTCCTGGTTCTGTACACGGGTCGCAACAGGCTGCTGATCCCGCTGCGGCATGGTCGCGCTGCGCTGTGGCAGTGCCTGTACCGCGTGCGACAAATGCAATGCCGAGGCTGCCTGCGCGAGACTTGGGAATGCATTTGAGAGGATCGGCGGCCTTTGGTAGGGCTCTTGGATGAAATGTTCGTATATAGAACATTAGTTCGCTAAAAGAATTATAGACTGCCTGATAATCCGCTACCCGATGTCCCTGCGATTTGCTTTTGTATTGCCAGGGACCCGCTCCACGCCAACGACCAAGATTGCGGCCTATGAAAGAAGAAGACCCGACCCTCCGCCCCAGTGACAGCTATGTGCAGTCCTTCGCGCGCGGGCTGGAGGTCATCCGCAGCTTTGGCGCTGCCGCGCCGCGCCAGACCTTGACGGAAGTGGCCGAGGCCACCGGCATGACGCGTGCCGGGGCGCGCCGCATTCTGCTGACCTTGCAGACCCTGGGCTATGTGCGGGTGGAGGGCCGTTTGTTTGCGCTCACGCCGCGCATTCTGGATCTGGGCTTCGCCTATCTGTCGTCGATGCCGGTCTGGAACCTGGCCCAGCCAGTGATGGATGCGCTGGTCGAGCAGACGCACGAGTCCTGCTCCATCGCCGTGCTCGATGGCCAGGATGTTGTCTATGTGTTGCGCGTACACACGCACAAGATCATGAGCACCAACTTAGGCATGGGCTCGCGCCTGCCGAGTTTCTGGACGTCGCTCGGCCGGGTGCTGCTGGCCGAGCTGCCGCCGCAGGAGCTGCAGGCCTTGCTGCAGGGCCGCGACCGCACGCTGTTCACGCGCTTCACGATCCAGGACGATGCGCAGTTGCTGGCCGAGCTGGCCCAGGTGCGCGCGCAGGGCTGGTGCCTGCTCAACCAGGAGCTGGAAGAGGGCCTCACCTCGGTCGCAGCCCCCATCCGCAATGCCAGCGGCCAGGTGGTGGCTGCGATGAACATCAGCGGCCAGGCCAACCGCACGACACCCGAAATCATGCAGGGCGAGCTGCTGCCCCAGCTGTTGCAGGCGGCTGGGCGCGTCTCAGGCCTGCTGGGCTACCAGCCGGGTCGTGGCATGGGCGGCAAGATCGTGCCACGCTGCTGAGTGGCGGGCGCCGCTGCGCGCTTGGGCTCGGGCCTCATCGCTCCCCCATCGCTTTGATGCGCCCAGGCCGGTCGCAGGCTGCGGCTCGCCATGCCCTGGCCCCGGTAAGCCCTTTGTTGCAGGGGGAATTTCTCTGCTTCGAGCCGTGCCAAGCGCGGGCTGCGACTGCGCGCAGCCCGCCCATGCGCTGCAGTTGCGGCGTTTCTTAATACAACCTGAAGGCGGTCAAAGAAAGCTCCTACTGTGGGTTTGTTGCTGCCTCGCATTCGTTTCTTAAAGATATGTAAATGAGAACCATTTTCCTCTTTAAGATGTGCGAGCTTTTCCCGGTGGTAGCCAACCAGAGTGCGGATTCTCCCTGCGGTACAGCCAAACCGAACACATACCAAAGCGATACAAGGAACTGGAATGGCTTTCAAAACACAAGCCGTGGCAGCAGCAGTGGCGCTGCTGTGCACGGGCCATGCAGCGGCGCAGCAGGCGCCGGCTGAGACAACGCTGCAGGAAGTGCGCGTGCAGGGCGATACCGCAGCGGACGTGGGCTATGCAGCGCCTACGGCCAAGAGCGCCACCAAGATCGAAGCGCCGTTGCGCGATATTCCGCAAACGGTGAACGTGGTGCCCCAGCAGCTGATGCGCGACCAGGCGGTGCAGTCGATGCAGGACGTGCTCAAGGCGGTGCCCGGCATTGGCCTGTCGCATGGCGATGGCCAGCGCGACCAGGTGACGATCCGGGGCTTTTCGGCCATTGCCGACCAGTTTGTCGACGGCGTGCGCGATGACGCGCTGTATTTCCGTGACCTGTCCAATGTCGAGCAGGTCGAGGTGCTCAAGGGCCCGGCATCGGTGCTGTATGGCCGGGGCTCTTCGGGTGGCTTGATCAACCGCATCACCAAGAAGCCCGGCATTGACCGCAGCGAGGTGGGTCTGACCCTGGGCAGCTGGAACCAGCGCCGGGGCGAGTTTGACCTGGCACGCGCGCCGCAGGACAGCATCGTCTCCTACCGCCTGACCGGCGCCATCGAGCGCGCCGACAGCTACCGCGACCAGCAGTTTCTGGACCGCAAGGCGCTGGCCGGCTCGGTGCAGTTCAAGTTCAGTGCGGACACGCAGTTGCTGCTGCAGGCCGACTACCTCAAGGACAGCCGCCTCACTGACTTCGGCATTCCCGCCTTCCAGGGCCGGCCGGTCAACGTGTCGCCCCGCACCTACTTTGGCGCGGCCAATGCACGCGATACCGATGTCAGCACCTCCGAGGTGTATTCGGCATCGGCCACCTTGAGCCACCGCTTCAACGACAGCCTGAGCCTGCGCAATGTGCTGCGCTACTACGACTACAGCCTGGACCGCAGCAACACCCTGGTCGGCTCGGTGAATGAGAAGGCGCAGACGGCGACCCTCAACCGTGGCCATCTGGAGCGTAACGAGCACGGCTTTTTCAACCAGCTGGAGTTGACGCAGAAGCTGGATCTGGCGGGCATGCAGCACCAGGTGCTGTACGGGCTGGAGCTGGGCCGCCAGAACAAGGGCCTGCTGAGCATCAGCCAGAGCAATGTGGGCACGGTATCGCTGTTCAACCCGGTGCTGCCGGTTGTCTCGCCGGTGCTGACGGCTGCACCGTCTGCCAACAACGACAGCGTCTTCAGCGTGGCCAGTGCTTATGTGCAGGACATGGTCACCCTGGCCCCGGAATGGAAGCTGCTGGCCGGCGTGCGCTATGACCGCTTCCGCCAGGAAACCGACAACTACACGCCAGGCAGCGTCAACCTGGGCCGCACCGATGTGGCCTGGAGCCCGCGCGTCGGCCTGGTCTACCAGCCCAGCAATGCGCTGTCGTACTACGTGTCGTTCAGCAAGTCCTTTCAGCCCTCGGGCGAGACCTTTGCGCTGGCTGCCAACAATGCCCAGGTGGCGCCTGAGAAAACCAGCAGCCGTGAGGTCGGTGTGAAGTGGGATGTGCTGGACGGCAAGGCCAGCGCCAATGCCGCGCTGTTCGAGATCGAGCGCACCAATATCAAGAGCGTGGACCCTGTGACCAACACCTTGGTGCCCCTGGGCGTGCAGCGCACGCGCGGCCTGGAGCTGAGCTTTGCCGGTGACCTGTCGCAGGGCTGGCAGATCTGGTCGGGCTATGCCTACCTGCTCAGCGAGATGACCTCGTCGCCGGCAGTGGACGCCGGCCAGGCCGTGCAAGGCAAGCGCGCCACCCTGACGCCCAAGCACAGCGCCAATATCTGGGTCACCAAGGCCCTGGGCCATGGCTTTGGCGCCGGTGGCGGCATCAGCTATGTCGGCGCGCGTTTTGCCAACCCTGGCAATACCGTTGTGCTGCCGGGCTACACCACCTTGGATGCCATGGCCTACTACCGCCTGAACAACGTGGACCTGCAGCTCAAGCTCAACAACCTCCTGGACAAGCGCTACATCGTGGCCGGCCACGGCTCCTCGCCCAACCTGAACCTGCCGGGAGCGCCGCGCTCGGTGCAACTGGTGGCGCGTTACCGCTTCTAAGCTGCAAGGCTGGTATGGAAAAAGGCCATCTGCCCATGGGGTGGATGGCTTTGTGTTGTTAGTGGTGCTGTGACAGCTTGGGGCAGCCCCTGTGCGCTAGGTGGCTGCGAGTGGGGGCAGATGCTGCCATTGCGTAGTGCATAGGGCACAGCGTTGATAATAGAGCGGCTTTTCCTCTGCCGTCCTTTGCTGACGTTTTCACCATGGCTCGCCTTCCCCGAATCAGTCTTCCCGACATGCCGCACCATGTGCTGCACCGGGGCAATAACCGGCAGACGGTCTTTGTCGATGACGAGGATTCCCAGCACTTCAGCGACTTGTTGCGCCAGCTCGCGCAGACCCACCTGGTGGCAGTGCATGCCTTTGTGCTGATGCCCAACCATTTCCATCTGCTGATAACACCCCAGACCGAGCAGGGCCTGCCGCTCTTGATGCAGGCGCTGGGCCGGGCCTATGTGCGCTATTTCAATGCGCGGCATGGGCGCAGCGGCACCTTGTGGGAAGGGCGCTACCGCTCGACGGTTGTGGAGCCGGCTGCGCCGTTGCTGCAATGCATCATCTATATCGATTCCAACCCGCAGCGCGCAGGCCTGGTCGCCAAGGCCGAAGACTACCCTTGGTCCAGCTGTGCGCACCATTTAGGTGCAAAACCGATGGCCTGGTTGCGCGATCCGGCGGCCTTCTGGGCGCTGGGTAACACCCCCTTCGCGCGGGAGGCGCGCTATGCCCAAATGCTCGCTTATGGCTTGTCGCAGCGTGAGTCCGGGGCGCTGACCGATGCCGTGCAAGGCGGCTGGGCGATGGGCAGCGAGGACTTTGTGCAGTCTTTGCAGTCCAAAACGGTGCGCAGGCTGCACAAAAAGAGTGCGGGACGCCCGCGATTGGTAGATCCCTCCGCCGATTGAATTGAAAATGTCATATAAATCAACGATAATTTTGCTATTTTTAATATGACCCCAATTAATTGTTGAGAAAAATCATTTGAAAATAATTAGTATCTGACCCCAAATAAAAAACTTGCTCGGGTATTGCCAGCTGCTCTACATTGACCTTCCCGCGATAGATTATTTGAAGGATTGCGCCATGTCGGCTTCTGCACGCGAGCACATGCAAGCTCAGGGTCTGTATGACCCGACTCTGGAACACGATGCCTGCGGCGTCGGTTTTGTGGCCCACATCAAGGGCCAGAAGAGCCATGCCATCGTGACCCAGGCTCTGAAGATTCTGGAGAATCTGGACCACCGGGGTGCGGTGGGTGCCGACAAGCTGATGGGTGATGGCGCCGGTATCCTGATCCAGCTGCCTGACGCGCTCTACCGCGACGAGATGGCCGCCCAGGGCGTCAAGCTGCCGCCGTTTGGCGAGTACGGCGTGGGCATGGTGTTCCTGCCCAAGGAACATGCATCGCGTCTGGCCTGCGAGGAAGAGCTCGAGCGCGCCATCAAGGCCGAAGGCCAGGTGCTGCTGGGCTGGCGCGATGTGCCGGTCAACCGCGAAATGCCGATGTCGCCCACGGTGCGCGAAAAAGAACCGGTCATCCGCCAGGTGTTCATCGGCCGTGGAGCCGATGTGATCGTGCAGGATGCGCTGGAGCGCAAGCTGTATGTGATCCGCAAGACCGCCAGCGCGGCCATCCAGAACCTGCAGCTCAAGTACAGCAAAGAGTACTACGTGCCCAGCATGAGCAGTCGCACTGTGATCTACAAGGGCCTGCTGCTGGCCGACCAGGTGGGCACCTACTTCCGCGATCTGGAAGACGAACGCTGCGTCTCGGCGCTGGGCCTGGTGCACCAGCGCTTCTCGACCAACACCTTCCCCGAGTGGCCGCTGGCCCACCCTTACCGCTATGTGGCGCACAACGGTGAAATCAACACCGTCAAGGGCAACTACAACTGGATGCGCGCCCGCGAAGGCGTGATGAGCTCGCCCGTGCTGGGCAACGATCTGCAAAAGCTCTACCCGATCAGCTTTGCGCACCAGTCCGATACGGCCACTTTCGACAACTGCCTGGAGCTGCTGACCATGGCGGGCTACCCGCTGGCCCAGGCCGTGATGATGATGATCCCCGAGCCATGGGAACAGCACGCCACGATGGATTCGCGCCGCCGCGCTTTCTATGAATACCATGCCGCAATGATCGAGCCCTGGGATGGCCCAGCATCGATCGTGTTCACCGATGGCCGCCAGATCGGCGCCACCCTGGACCGCAACGGCCTGCGTCCTGCCCGCTACTGCGTGACCGACGATGACTTCGTCATCATGGGCTCCGAATCGGGCGTGCTGCCCGTGCCCGAGCATAAGATCGTGCGCAAGTGGCGCCTGCAGCCGGGCAAGATGTTCCTGATCGATCTGGACCAGGGCCGCTTGATCGACGACGAGGAAGTCAAGTCCTCGCTCACCAATGCCAAGCCCTATATGCGCTGGATCGAAGACCTGCGCATCCGCTTGGACGATGTGGAAAAGCCCGTGGCTGGCGAATCGCAGATCGACCAGCAGGCCAAGGCCTCGCAAGAGTTTGGCGCCGTTGCCGATGAGCAGCAGTCGACCGAATTGCTGGACCTGCAGCAGGCCTTTGGCTACACCCAGGAAGACATCAAGTTCCTGATGAGCCCGATGGCCGCCAACGGCGAAGAAGGCATTGGCTCGATGGGCAATGACAGCCCGCTGGCCGTGCTGTCGGACAAGAACAAGCCGCTGTACAACTACTTCCGCCAGATGTTCGCGCAGGTGACCAACCCGCCGATCGATCCGATCCGTGAAGCAATCGTGATGAGCCTGGTGTCCTTTATCGGCCCCAAGCCCAACCTGCTGGACATCAACCAGGTCAACCCACCACTGCGCCTGGAAGTGACCCAGCCGGTGCTGGACTTCACCGACATGGTCAAGCTGCGCAACATCCGCTCGCACACCGCCGGCAAGTTCAGCTCGGCCGTGCTCGACATCACCTACCCGCTGGAGTGGGGCAGTGAAGGCGTTGAAGCGCGCCTGGCATCGCTGTGCGCGCAAGCCGTTGATGCGATCAAGACCGGCAACAACATCCTGATCATCAGCGACAAGGGTGTCAGCAAGGACCGCGTGGCCATCCAGGCGCTGCTGGCGCTGTCGGCCATCCACCAGCACCTGATCCGCGAAGGCCTGCGCACCGCCTGCGGTCTGGTGGTGGAAACCGGCACCGCCCGCGAAGTGCACCATTTCGGCGTGCTGGCCGGCTACGGTGCCGAAGCCGTGCATCCCTACCTGGCGCTCGAGACCATCACCTCGATCCACAAGCACCTGCCCGGCGATCTGTCGGCAGACAAGGCGATCTACAACTACATCAAGGCCATCGGCAAGGGTCTGTCCAAGATCATGTCGAAGATGGGGGTGTCCACCTACATGTCCTACTGTGGTGCGCAGCTGTTCGAGGCCGTCGGCATCAACAGCGAAACCATCGACAAGTACTTCACCGGCACCTCCAGCCGCGTTGAAGGCCTGGGCGTGTTCGAGATCGGAGAAGAAGCCATCCGCCGCCACAAGGCAGCCTTTGGCAACGACCCGGTGCTGGCCACCATGCTGGACACCGGTGGTGAGTACGCCTGGCGTGCCCGGGGTGAAGAGCATATGTGGAGCCCCGATGCGATTGCCAAGCTGCAGCACTCGACCCGCGCCAACAGCTTTAACACCTACAAAGAATACGCGCAGCTGATCAACGACCAGAGCAAGCGCCACATGACCTTGCGCGGCCTGTTCGAGTTCAAGATCGACCCTGCCAAGGCCATCCCGGTCGAGCAGGTCGAATCGGCGGCCGAGATCGTCAAGCGCTTTGCCACCGGCGCCATGTCGCTGGGCTCGATCAGTACCGAAGCCCATGTGACGCTGGCCGTGGCGATGAACCGCATTGGCGGGAAGAGCAACACCGGTGAAGGCGGTGAAGACCCTGCCCGTTACCGCAATGAGTTGAAGGGCATCCCGATCAAGCAGGGCGAGTCGCTGGCATCGATCATCGGCAAAGACCAGATTGAATCGGACTACGTGCTGCAAGAAGGCGACAGCCTGCGCTCGCGCATCAAGCAAGTGGCATCGGGCCGCTTTGGGGTGACGGCCGAGTACCTGGCCTCTGCGGACCAGATCCAGATCAAGATGGCACAGGGCGCCAAGCCCGGTGAAGGCGGTCAGCTGCCAGGCGGCAAGGTGACCGAGTACATCGGCAAGCAGCGCTACTCGGTGCCCGGTGTGGGCCTGATCTCCCCTCCGCCGCACCACGACATCTACTCGATCGAGGACCTGGCCCAGCTGATCCACGACCTGAAGAACGTGGCCACGCATTCGACCATCAGCGTCAAGCTGGTCTCCGAGGTTGGCGTGGGCACCATTGCCGCCGGCGTTGCCAAGTGCAAGGCCGACCATGTGGTGATCGCCGGCCATGACGGCGGCACGGGCGCATCGCCCTGGTCGTCGATCAAGCACGCAGGCTCGCCTTGGGAAATCGGCCTGGCCGAAACCCAGCAGACCCTGGTGCTCAACGGCCTGCGCAGCCGTATCCGGGTGCAGGCAGACGGCCAGATGAAGACCGGCCGTGACGTGGTGATTGGCGCGCTCTTGGGCGCCGATGAGTTCGGCTTTGCCACCGCACCGCTGGTGGTCGAGGGCTGCATCATGATGCGCAAGTGCCACCTCAACACCTGCCCGGTGGGTGTGGCCACGCAAGACCCCGAGCTGCGCAAGAAATTCAGCGGCAAGCCCGAGCATGTGGTGAACTTCTTCTTCTTCATCGCCGAAGAAGCGCGCCAGATCATGGCCCAGCTGGGTATCTCCAAGTTCGACGATCTGGTGGGCCGTGCTGACCTGCTGGACATGAAGGCCGGTATTACCCACTGGAAGGCCAAGGGCCTGGACTTTGGCCGCCTGCTGGCCCGTGCCGAAGTGGCGGACGATGTGCCGCTGTACCACACGCAAAACCAGGACCATGGTCTGGAAAAGGCCTTCGACAACATCCTGATCGAAAAGTCGCGCCCCGCCATCGACAAGGGCGAGCGCGTGAAGATCCTGGAGACCGTGCGCAATGTGAACCGCACTGTGGGCGCCATGCTCTCGGGCGCGGTGACCAAGGTGCATGCCGAAGGCCTGCCTGACGACACCATCCACATCCGTGTCGAGGGCACGGGCGGCCAGTCGTTTGGCGCCTTCCTGTGCAACGGCATCACCTTGTACCTGGTGGGGGATGCGAACGACTACACCGGCAAGGGCCTGTCCGGCGGCCGCGTGGTGGTGCGCCCGAGTCTGGATTTCCGTGGCGAAGCGCACAAGAACATCATCGTGGGCAACACCGTGATGTACGGCGCGACCACCGGTGAGGCTTTCCTGAGCGGCGTGGCTGGCGAGCGTTTTGCGGTGCGCCTGTCGGGTGCGACGGCGGTGGTCGAAGGTACCGGTGACCATGGCTGCGAATACATGACCGGCGGCACCGTGCTGGTGCTGGGCAAGACCGGCCGCAACTTTGCCGCCGGCATGAGCGGTGGGGTGGCCTACGTCTATGACGAGGACGGCCAGTTCGCCAGCCGCTGCAACACCACGATGGTCACGCTGGACAAGGTGCTGACGCAGGCCGAGCAAGAGGCCAGCATCGACAAGGGTGTGTGGCACAACGGCCAGACCGACGAAGCACAGCTCAAGCGCCTGCTCGCCGACCACCTGCGCTGGACCGGCAGCAAGCGTGCCCGTGATCTGCTGGACAACTGGGCGGAGGTGCGCAGCAAGTTCGTCAAGGTGTTCCCGACCGAGTACAAGCGCGCGCTGGGTGAGATCCATGCCCGCGCCGAAGCCAAGGCGCAGGTCGTCAAGGCCAAGACCTCGGCCAAGAAGAGTGTGGACGCCGCCGCGAAGTGAGGCCCCTGGCGGCCCTGCCGCCAAGCACCCAGCCCCTTATTAATGACCACGATTGCTGTCCCCGCCAACGCGGCGCGGGCAGCAGCCAAGCAAGAGATCCGATCATGGGAAAAGTCACAGGCTTTATGGAATTTGCGCGTATCGACGAGGGTTATGCACCCGTTGAAGACCGCCTCAAGCACTACAAGGAATTTGTTGTTGGCCTGAACTCGCAGCAGGCCAAGCAGCAAGGCGCCCGTTGCATGGACTGCGGCACGCCGTTTTGCAACAGCGGCTGCCCGGTCAACAACATCATTCCGGATTTCAACGATCTGGTGTACCGCGCCGATTGGGCGGCCGCCTTTCATGTGCTGGACTCGACCAACAACTTCCCCGAGTTCACCGGCCGCATCTGCCCCGCCCCTTGCGAAGCAGCCTGCGTGCTCAACATCAACAACGACCCGGTGGGCATCAAGTCCATCGAGCACGCCATCATCGACCGCGCCTGGGAAGAGGGCTGGGTGCAGGCGCGCCCCGCCAAGCACCAGAGCGGCAAGAAAGTGGCAGTGGTCGGCTCCGGCCCTGCCGGCATGGCGGCGGCCCAGCAGCTCGCCCGTGCAGGCCATGCGGTGACCCTGTTCGAGAAGAACGACCGCATCGGCGGCCTGCTGCGCTACGGCATCCCCGACTTCAAGCTCGACAAGCTGCACATCGACCGCCGCGCCGCCCAGCTGCAGGCCGAAGGCGTGACCATCCGCACCGGCGTGCTGGTGGCTGGCAAGGACGGCCTGGGCAAGGACAGCAAGGTCACCAACTGGGCCAAGGAAACCGTCTCGCCCGAGCAGCTCAAGGCGGATTTTGACGCGGTGCTGCTGACCGGTGGCTCCGAGCAGTCGCGCGATCTGCCGGTGCCCGGCCGTGACCTGGACGGCGTGCACTACGCAATGGAGTTCCTGCCCCAGCAAAACAAGATCAATGCCGGCGACAAGCTCAAGGGCCAGATCCGTGCGGATGGCAAGGACGTCATCGTCATCGGTGGTGGCGACACCGGCAGCGACTGCGTGGGCACCAGCAACCGCCACGGCGCCAAGAGCGTCACCCAGTTCGAGGTGATGCCCATGCCGCCCGAAGAGGAAAACAAGCCCCTGGTCTGGCCCTACTGGCCGATCAAGCTGCGCACCAGCTCCAGCCACGAAGAAGGCGCTGTGCGTGAGTTCGCGATCTCGACCAAGACCTTCAACGGCGACAAGGGCAAGGTCAAGAGCCTGACCACCGTGCAGGTCGAGTTCAAGGACGGCAAGCTGAGCGAAGTCAAGGGCACAGAAAAGGAATGGCCTGCCGACCTGGTGCTGCTGGCCATGGGTTTTGTGAACCCCGTCTCGCCCGTGCTGGAAGCCTTTGGTGTCGACAAGGACGCCCGTGGCAACGCCCGTGCCACCACCGATTTCACTGGCGGCTACGCCACCAATGTGGACAAGGTGTTTGCCGCCGGCGACATGCGCCGTGGCCAGTCGCTGGTGGTCTGGGCCATCCGCGAAGGTCGCCAGGCCGCGCGCGCCGTCGACGAGTACCTGATGGGCTGGAGCGATCTGCCGCGCTAAAACCGGTAGCCACTCACCCACCCACGACCGCAGCCGAGGCTGCGGTTTTTTGTGCCTGCTCGGCCTGAAAGAGTGACAGAGATTCAAGATACCCCCAGGGGGTACCTGGGGTTTTCATCTATTTTTTATATGTAATTTTTATCAATTGCATTTATACTCTGGCCCAGTACCTGAGTTTGGCGTGCTTTTGCGCCGTTGCGAACACCGCCTGCCATGCCCCATAACGCCAAAGACAAGCACCGCGCCATCACCCGCCTGCGCCGCATCAAAGGCCAGGCGGAGGCCTTGGAGCGGGCAGTGGAGGCGGGCAGCGATTGCGCCCCCATCCTGCAGCAGCTCGCCGCCATGCGCGGCGCTGTGCATGGGCTGATGGCCGATTTGCTTGATGGCCATATGCGCGAGACCATGGCCCGGCAGCCCGCGCCGTCGCAGGCGGACATTGACGAAATGCTGTCGCTGCTGCGCTCGTACCTCAAATAGGCGTGTGGTCATGACCGCGCCTGACTGTTTTCCCCGTTTTTGACCCAAGGAGTCCACCCATGAAATCCCGCGCCGCCGTTGCCTTCAAAGCCGGAGAGCCTTTGCAGATTGTCGAGATCGACGTTGCGCCACCCCAGAAGGGCGAAGTGCTGGTCAAGATCACCCACACGGGCGTGTGCCACACGGATGCCTTCACCTTGAGCGGTGATGATCCTGAAGGCATCTTCCCGGCGGTGCTGGGCCATGAAGGCGCGGGCATCGTGGTGGAAGTGGGCGAGGGCGTCACCAGCGTCCAGCCAGGCGACCATGTGATCCCGCTGTACACGGCAGAGTGCGGCGAATGCCTGTTCTGCAAGAGCGGCAAGACCAACCTGTGCGTAGCAGTGCGCGCCACCCAGGGCAAGGGTGTGATGCCCGATGGCACCACGCGCTTTAGCTACAACGGCGAGCCGATCTACCACTACATGGGCTGCTCCACCTTCTCCGAGTACACCGTGGTGGCCGCAGTGTCGCTGGCCAAGGTCAACCCCGATGCCAACCCCGAGCAGGTCTGCCTGCTGGGCTGCGGCGTGACCACCGGTCTGGGCGCTGTGAAGAACACCGCCAAGGTGCAAGAGGGCGATACCGTGGCTGTGTTCGGTCTGGGTGGCATTGGCCTGGCGGTAATCCAGGGCGCGCAGCTGGCCAAGGCTGGCCGCATCATTGCTGTCGATACCAACCCCGGCAAGTTCGAGCTGGCCAAGACCTTTGGCGCGACCGACTGCATCAACCCCAAGGATTTCGACAAGCCGATCCAGCAAGTGATCGTCGAGATGACCGGCTGGGGCGTGGACCACAGCTTTGAATGCATTGGCAGCACCCAGGTGATGCGTGCGGCGCTGGAATGCGCGCACCGTGGCTGGGGCCAGAGCGTGATCATCGGCGTGGCGGGCGCGGGCCAGGAAATCTCCACGCGTCCTTTCCAGCTGGTGACCGGCCGCAAATGGCTGGGCACTGCCTTTGGCGGCGTCAAGGGCCGCAGCGAGCTGCCCGGCATGGTGGAAGACGCGATGGCCGGCAAGATCAAGCTTGAGCCCTTTGTCACCCACACCATGGGCCTGGCCAAGATCAACGAGGCTTTTGACCTGATGCATGAAGGCAAGTCGATCCGTTCGGTAGTCAACTACGCCAGCTGATCGTCGCTAAGCGCCGCTGGCCAAAGCTGACCAGCGCCGGCTGCCAGCGGGCGCTGCAATAGTCCTGCGCAGCGCTGGCGGCGCTGCCAGGGGCGACAATGCTAGGCTTGTTGTCCCTGCGGCCCGGCCCGCACCATTGAAATCCATGTCTTTTACCTCTCTTGGCCTTGCTCCGTCGCTGGCCCACGCTGCCCAGGCCCATGGCTTGATCGCACCCACGGCCATCCAGACCCAGGCGATCCCGGCCATTCTGGACGGGCGTGACCTGCTGGGCTGCGCGCCGACCGGCTCGGGCAAGACGGCGGCCTATGTGCTGCCGCTGATGCAGGCCTGGATGCTCGGTGATGCAGCAGGTCAGGCGGGCCGCCATGAGACGCAGGCCTTGATCCTGGTGCCCACGCGCGAGCTGGCCACCCAGGTGGCTGAGCTGGTCTACTTTGTTGGCGAGGCCCTGGGCCGCCGCCCCAAGGTGGCCGTGCTCACTGGTGGTGTGTCCATCAATCCCCAGCTGCTGGCCTTGCGCGGCGGCGTGGATCTGGTGATTGCCACGCCTGGGCGCTTGCTCGATGTGGTGGCGCACAGCAAGCTGCGGCTGGACACCATCAGCACCTTGGTGCTGGACGAGGCCGACCGCTTGATGGACCTGGGCTTTGCCGAGGAGCTGCACAGCGTGCTGGCCCTGGTGCCCGCGCGCGAGCAGCGCCAGACCCTGCTGCTGTCGGCTACCTTTGCCCCGGCGGTGCAGGCGTTGGTGCCCACCTTGCTGCGACCCGCGCACGAGAAGGTGGAGATCGCTTCGACCCACCTGCAGGACGCCACCATCGTGCAGCAGGCCTACTACCTCGATGCCGCCAAGCGCACTGCCTGGCTGCGTGAGCTGGTCACCCAGTACGCGGGCCAGCGCATGCTTGTGTTTGTGGCCAGCCGCTACAGCGCTGAGCATGTGGCCAACAAGCTCTATGACAAGGGCATCAGCGCCACCGCTTTCCATGGCGAGCTGAGCCAGGGTGCGCGCCAACAGGTGCTGCAGGAGTTCCGCAGCAGCCAGTGGCAGGTGCTGGTCACCACCGATCTGGCCGCGCGTGGCATCCATGTCGAGGCGCTGCCCCTGGTCATCAACTACGACCTGCCGCGCTCGCCCACCGATTACACCCACCGCATCGGCCGCACGGGCCGGGCCGGTATCTCGGGCCTGGCCATCAGCCTGGTAACCCCCGCCAGCCTGGCGCACTGGAAGCTGATTGCCAAGCGCAATGGGCTCGATGTGGCGCTGCAGACCCTGGAGCAGTACCCGGTCACCGAAGCCGTGCCCGCGCATGCGCCCTCTGAAGATGCCGGCAATGGCGGCATCAAGGGCAAGCGCATGAGCAAAAAAGACAAGCTGCGTGCAGCGGCCGCCCAGGCCGCATCCCCGCAACCCCCGACCGAAGGAAATTCCGATGTCTGAAGCCCAAGCCAGCCTCAAGCTGCAGGCGGCCCATGCCTGCTTTGGCGGCGCCCAGCGTTTTTATGAGCATTTCTCCAGTCAGATCGGCCTGGCGATGAAGTTCTCGGTCTTTCTGCCGCCCAAGGCGGTGGAGGGCGAGAAAGTGCCTGCGCTGCTGTACCTGGCGGGCCTGACCTGTACCGAAGAGACCTTCATGACCAAGGCCGGCGCCCAGCGCCTGGCGGCTTCGCTGAACGTGGCCTTGGTCACCTGCGACACCAGCCCGCGCGGCGCGGGCCTGCCTGGCGAGGCGGAGAGCTGGGATTTTGGCGTGGGCGCCGGTTTTTACCTGGATGCCACGGCCAAGCCCTGGGCGCTGCACTGGCGCATGGAAAGCTACATCCTCGAAGACCTGCTGCCGCTCTTGGGCGCCAAGCTGCCGATCGACCTGCAACGCCTGGGCATCTTTGGCCACAGCATGGGCGGCCATGGCGCGCTGACCCTGGCGCTGCGCCACCCCGGTGTGTTCAAGTCGGTCTCGGCCTTTGCGCCGATTGCCAACCCCACCCACTGCCCCTGGGGCCAGAAAGCATTTGCCGGCTACCTGGGCGACAACCAGGCCGATTGGGCGCAGCATGATGCCACCGCCCTGATGGCCGCGCAAAAGCAGCCGCCATACCCGGCCGGCATCCTCATCGACCAGGGCCTGGCCGACAAGTTCTTGCTGGAAAAGCAACTGCTGCCCGAAGCCTTTGAAGCCGCCTGCGCCCAGGTCGGCCAGCCCTTGACCTTGCGCCGCCATGGCGGCTATGACCACGGCTACTACTTCATCCAGAGCTTTATCGACGAGCACCTGCGCTTTCACGCCAGCCAGCTGTAAACAGAACCCGGTACGCGGATTTCTGCCAGGCGCTGCCGCCCACCCCGGGCTGTGGCGCCTGTTTTATTTGCGGGCCTCGGTCAACATGCGCAGCGCCAGGCCCGCGAGCACCGTGCCCATCAACCAGCGCTGCATCTGTACCCAACTGGGGCGGCTGGCCAGAAACCCAGCGATCGAGCCGGCCAGCATCGCAATGGCGGCATTCACGCTGACGCTGACCACAATCTGTGTGAAACCCAGCACCAGGGACTGCGAAAAAACGCTGCCATGTGCGGGATCGATGAACTGCGGCAGCAGTGACAGGTACATCACGGCAATCTTGGGGTTGAGCAGGTTGGTCAGAAAACCCATCGCAAACAGCGTGCGTGGGCTGTCCTGCGGCAACTGGCGCAGCTCGAACGGGGAGCGCCCTCCGGGCTTGACCGCCTGCCAGGCTAGGTACAGCAGGTACAACGCGCCACCAATGCGCAGTGCGTCGTAGGCGTAGGGGATGGCCATCACCAGCGCGGTGATACCCAGCGCCGCGCACAGCATGTAGAACACAAAGCCCAGGGCCACACCGCCCAGCGAGATCAAGCCTGCACCGCGCCCTTGGCATATCGAGCGGGAAATGAGATAGACCATATTCGGCCCGGGCGTCAGGACCATGCCCAGGGAAATGAGAGCGAAGGCGAGCCAGTTGTGAATTTCAGGCATGGGCGCGGGCACTACATTGCAGTGCAAGAGGGTGGTTGGACAGGACGGCGCCCACTGACCATCAGGTGCTGCGCGGCGCGCCCACATCATAGACGCGCAAATCGCGGTCGCCAATCTCCAGCGCTGGCCAGGCAGCGCGCCAGGCCTGGATATGGCTGGAGGCAAAATGCGCATCGAGCGCGGCCTGGCCGCTCCAGAGCTCCTTGACGTGGATCAGCCCGGGCACCAGCACATCCTGGGCGTAGCCATATTCCAGGCAGCCAGGCTCGGCGCGTGAGGCTTCCACCATCGCTCGCATGGCGGGCAGGGCGCGTTCCAGGTTCGCGGCGGGCAGGCGGACGGTGCCAACGATCAACAGCATGGGTTTTCCTCTCAGTCGGTCATGGGGATCAGCGCATCCAGCCGGGCACCCGGGTTTCCAGCAGTTGGGGCACCATGTCGGCGCTGGTCCATACCACCGCCAGTTGCTCCCACTGCGCGGCCCAGCGCTGGGCATCGTCGCGACCCATGCCGATGACCAGAAAACCCGGCTCGGCCGGCCAGCCGTTGGCCGGGTGCTGGGCAACGGCGGGCAGCGCGGCAAAGCCGGCAGTGCCCAGCGCGCGGCCCAGTTGGGCATGGCGCTCGATGTTCTCGTCCTTGTCCAGCAGCTCGCCCATGGGGTTGAAGGCGGTGATGAAGCAGCTGCAGTCGGTCTGGTGCTGCTGGTAGAGGGCACCGAGCGCCGCCTGGGCCTGGCCCAGCTGCAGGATGAAAGGGGCCTGGTTCAGCACGTGGTACTGGGTTTCTTCAAAAGCCTTGCGCAGTTCGGGCGAGAGGGTGGTCATAAATAAGGGGCCGCCAGTGTTGTCAATCATGCACGCGCGGCAAAAAAAGCCGTGATACCGAGATGCCTTGGTCGCCACGCGGCGGCCGGGGCAGCCATCGTAGCGGCTTGCGGACGTCCGACTAGGCCGGCAGAGTTTTCCACACGAGCGACACGAATTTCGTGTGATCGGAGACAATACGCGATTCGCCTGCACGCTGATGCTTGTACAAAACAAGCCAAGTGCTCTTATTTTGTCTTTCTCTTTGGTTGAGACACATGAAAAAACGTTCTTTCGTTGCCACCCTGGCGCTGACTGCCTTGCTCACCGCTTGCGGCAAGAATGATGCGCCCAAGCCTGCGGCTGAAGCACCCGCGCCCGCGCCTGTTGCGGCGGCGGTCACCAAGCTGGTGGTGGGTCTGGACGACAACTTCCCGCCGATGGGTTTCCGTGACGAGAAGAACGAAATCGTGGGCTTTGACATCGACATGGCCCGCGAAGCGGCCAAGCGCGCTGGCATCGAAGTGGAATTCAAGCCCATCGACTGGAACGCCAAGGAAGCCGAGCTGCTGGGCAAGCGCGTCGATGCACTGTGGAATGGCCTGACCATTCTGGAAGAGCGCAAGGAAAAGATCCTCTTCACCGACCCCTACATGGTCAACAAGCAGATCATCATCGTCAAGGCCGGCTCGCCCATCAAGACCAAGGCCGACATGGCCGGCAAGATCGTTGGTGCCCAGGAAGGCTCCAGCGCCGTGACCGCGATGGAAAAGGACAAGGAGCTGTCCTCCCAGTTCAAGGAAACCAAGCTGTTTGGCGACAACATCGCTGCGCTGATGGATGTGGAAGCTGGCCGTCTGGACGTTGTGGTGGTGGACGAAGTAGTGGGCCGTTACCTGGTCTCCAAGAAGCCTGACAACTATGTTGTGCTGGCCGAAGACTTTGGCACCGAAGACTATGGCGTGGGCTTCCGCAAGGACGACGAAGCCACCCGCAACAAGATCAACGACGTGCTGTCTGAGATGAAGAAGGACGGCAAGGCCGAAGAAATCGCCAAGAAGTGGTTTGGCGCCGACGTGATCAAGCACTGATCTGCGTGTGACTTTGCACCGGGCCGGCACAGCGTGCCGGTCTTGTGCTTTTGGGCGCAGCCCATGGCCGCCGCAGCGCAGGGCGCTGCCCGGCGGCCAGAACGGATTTTTTTGACAGGAGCGCCAGACCAGGAACGCCAACAGGTTCCAGCGGCGCTCGTGCCTGTGGCAGCGAGGCCCGCGAAGCCGCTGCCACCCTGAAGGCCATCGATGGATTATGTAATTTCAATGCTGGGGCCGCTGTCCAATGGCGCCCTGGTGACTCTCAAGCTGTTTTTCATCACTCTGGCGCTGTCGGTGCCACTGGGTCTGGCGCTGGCCTTGGCGCGCATCTCGCGCTTCAAGGCGCTGGCGCGCTTTGTCGAGGCCTATATCTGGCTGATGCGCGGCACGCCGCTGATGCTGCAGCTGCTGTTCATCTATTTTGCACTGCCCTTTGTGCCGGTGATCGGCGTGCGCCTGCCGGACTTCCCCTCGGCTGTGGTGGCATTCGCGCTGAACTATGCGGCCTATTTTGCCGAGATCTTCCGCGCCGGTATCCAGAGCGTGGACCGGGGCCAGTATGAAGGCGCGAAGGTGCTGGGCCTGTCCTACAGCCAGACCATGCGCCGCATTGTGCTGCCGCAGATGGTGCGCACCATCCTGCCGCCGGTCAGCAACGAGACCATCACCCTGGTCAAGGACACGTCGCTGATCTATGTGCTCGCCCTCAACGACCTGCTGCGCGCCGCGCGCGGCATTGTGCAGCGCGACTTCACGACCACACCCTTTGTGGTGGCGGCCGCCTTCTACCTGCTGATGACCCTGGTGCTGACCTGGGGCTTCAACCGCCTGGAAAAGCGCTATGCCAAATACGACGCATAAGTGGTGGCTGGCGATGGGTGGGTGTGAAGCGGCAATGGCGAACAGCGCAGGAGAATGGCGATGACAGGCAATGACATGGGCACCACCCCAGTGATGGTGCAGGCGCGTGATATCTGCAAGGCCTTCAATGGCAACGAGGTGCTCAAGCGCGTCTCGCTCGATATCCACAAGGGCGAAGTGATGGCGGTGATCGGGCCGTCTGGCTCGGGCAAGAGCACCTTTTTGCGCTGCTTGAACCACCTCGAGGTGATCGATTCAGGCTCGGTCGTGGTCGAGGGCCAGACCCTCGTCCGCACCAATGCCCAGGGACAGGCCCAGTACGCACCCGAGGCCCAGATGCGCGCCATTTTGCGCCGCATGGGCATGGTGTTCCAGGGCTTCAACCTGTTCCCGCATCTGTCGGTGATCGACAACATCACCGAGGCGCCGATGGTCGTCAAGGGCCTGACGCGCGAGCAGATCATGCCCAAGGCCCAGGAGCTGCTGCGCAAGGTGGGCCTGCTGGAGAAAGCCGATGCCTATCCTGCGCGCCTGTCGGGCGGCCAGAAGCAGCGCGTGGCCATTGCCCGGGCGCTGGCGATGGAGCCGGACATCATGCTGTTTGACGAGCCCACTTCGGCGCTGGACCCGGAGCTGACGGGCGAGGTGCTGCGCACCATGCGTCAGCTGGCCGAGGAGCACATGACCATGCTCGTGGTCACCCATGAGATGGGCTTTGCCCGCGAGGTGGCCAATACCGTGGTGTTCATGGACCAGGGCGCCCTGATCGAGGCCAAGCCCGCCCGCGCGTTCTTTGAAGACTGCAGCCACCCCCGCATTCGTTCCTTTTTGGACAATATGCTCTAATCACGGGCGCTTCTCACCGTTGTTGACGCTGTGAACAACTGGCCAAGAAGCCGCCCGTGCGATGCTGTAGGCTGGCCCGATCACGCAAGCGACTGCAATAGCCTGTTGCCTTGCGGGGCTTAGCCCGTCCGGGTTACGATCTGGCTATATAAATACATTCATGAATGTTTGTTACAAGCGGTAAGCTTGACGGTTTGCGCTGCGGCAACTGACTACAGAAAAGAGCCCTGCCCCCTCTTATGATGACGATGCCGGATGTTGCCGGCTTTTCTATGCAATCTTCTGCCTCACCACCTCTTGTCGAACTGCGCAATGTCACCTTTGGCTATGGTGACCGCACCATCTTGCGTGATGTGTCGCTGACCATCCCACGCGGGAAGGTGACCGCGCTGATGGGCGCATCCGGTGGCGGCAAAACCACGGTGCTGCGCCTGATTGGCGGCCAGGCCCGCGCCCAGGCCGGCCAGGTGCTGCTCGACGGCCAGGATGTGGGTGCGATGAGCCAGGCGCAGCTTTATGTCGCGCGGCGCCGCATGGGCATGCTGTTCCAGTTTGGCGCGCTGTTCACCGATATGACGGTGTTCGAGAACGTGGCCTTTCCGCTGCGCGAACACACCCAACTGTGCGATGCGATGGTGCGCGACATTGTGCTGATGAAGCTGCAGGCCGTGGGCCTGCGCGGCGCGCGCGAGTTGATGCCCTCGCAGATCTCCGGCGGCATGGCCCGGCGCGTGGCGCTGGCCCGTGCGATGGCGCTGGACCCGGAATTCATCATGTACGACGAGCCCTTTGCCGGGCTGGACCCGATTTCGCTGGGCACCTCGGCCCAGCTGATCCGCGAACTCAACGACGCGCTGGGCCTGACCAGCATCATCGTCTCGCACGATCTGGAAGAGACCTTCAAGCTGGCCGACCAGGTGATCATCCTGGGCCCCGGCGTCGTGGCCGCGCAGGGTACGCCCGATGAGGTGCGTGCCAGCAGCGATCCGCTCGTGCACCAGTTTGTCAACGCGCTGGCGCAGGGGCCGGTGCCTTTCCATGTGCAAGGGCCCAGCATCGATGAAGATTTTGGTCCTGGCGCCGTCAAGAAGGGAGGCCGCTGATGCGTTGGTGGCACCCTGCTGATATCGGTTTTGCGCTGCGCTCCAAGGCTGCGGCAGTAGGCCAGGCCACGCGCCTGCTGCTGCGCCTGGTCGCCGGGCTGGGCTATGTGCTCAAGCGCCCGGGCCTGCTGCGCGACCAGATCCACTTTTTGGGCAATTATTCGCTGGCCATCATTGGCGTCTCGGGCCTCTTCGTCGGCTTTGTGCTGGGGCTGCAGGGCTACTACATCCTGCAGCGCTACGGCTCGGCCGAGGCCGTGGGCATGATGGTGGCGTTGACCTTGCTGCGTGAGCTGGGCCCGGTGGTGACGGCGCTGCTGTTTGCCGGGCGTGCAGGCACCGCATTGACGGCCGAGATTGGCCTGATGAAGGCGGGCGAGCAGCTCTCGGCCATGGAGATGATGGCCGTCAATCCGATCGAGCGCATTCTGGCGCCGCGTTTTTGGGCCGGGCTGATTGCGATGCCGTTGCTGGCGGCGGTGTTCAGCGCCGTCGGCATCATGGGCGGATGGATCGTGGGCGTGTTGATGCTGGGCATCGATGGTGGCGCTTTCTGGGGCCAGATGCAAAGCGGTGTCGATGTGTTCCAGGATCTGGGCAACGGCGTGATCAAGAGCATCGTGTTCGGCATCACGGTGACCTTTGTCGCCTTGCTCCAAGGCTTTGTCGCCAAGCCCACCCCCGAAGGTGTCTCGCGCGCCACCACGCGCACCGTGGTCATGGCTTCGTTGTCGGTGTTGGCGCTGGATTTCATGCTCACGGCCATGATGTTCAGCATCTGACGCCTGCCCTATAGATAGTGAAAAGAGAAACGGATTCGCATATGCAGCCCTCCAAAACCGATATCTGGGTTGGCCTGTTTGTCATGCTGGGTGCTGCGGCGCTGGTGTTCCTGGCGCTGCGCGCAGGCAACCTGCTGACCCTGGATTTCAACAAAGGCTATGAAGTCACCGCCCGCTTTGACAACATTGGCGGCTTGAAGCCCCAGGCGGCCGTGCGCAGCGCCGGTGTGAAGGTTGGCCGTGTCAAAAGCATCGGCTTCAATGACCAGACCTTCCAGGCCGATGTCCACATCGAGCTGGCCAATGGCTATGCCTTCCCCAAGGACAGCTCGTTCAAGATCCTGACCAGCGGTCTGCTGGGCGACCAGTATGTGGGCGTTGAGGCCGGCTTTGATGAAAAGCCCTTGGCCAGTGGTGATACCGTCACCAATACACAATCGGCCATCGTGCTGGAAAATCTGATCGGCCAGTTCCTGTATGGCAAGGCCTCGGAGAGCTCCGCACCCAAGGCTGCCGAATAACACAAGCAAAAAACGAGAACGATGATGCGTTATCCACTCCACCTCCAAGGCCGCACCTGGGTGCTGGCTTCTTCCCTGGGTCTGGCTACGGTGCTGACCGGCTGTGCCAGCGGCCCTGGCGCCAACCCCCGCGACCCGCTGGAGCCCTACAACCGGGCGGTGTTCAGCTTCAACGATGCCGTCGACAGCGCGGTGCTCGAGCCCGTGGCCACCGGCTACCGCGATGTGACGCCGACCGTGGTGCGCACCGCCGTGACCAACTTCTTCGCCAACCTCGGCGACCTGTGGTCAGCCGTGAACAACGCGCTGCAGCTCAAGGGTGAGGGCACCTACAACAGCGTGGTGCGCTTTACCACCAACACCGTCTTCGGTCTGGGTGGTCTGATCGATATCGCCAGCGAAATGGACATCGAGCGCCACAAGCAGGACTTTGGCCTGACGATGGCGCGCTATGGCATGCCTGCGGGCGCCTACATCGTCTGGCCTTTGCTGGGCCCATCGACGATCCGCGATTCCGCCGGCATGGTGGTGGACTGGCAGGGCAATGTGGTCAGCTCGATCAACGATGTGCCCGTGCGCAACTCGCTGACCGGTCTGCGCATTGTCAACACCCGGGCCAACCTGCTGGGCACCACGTCGCTGGTGCAGTCCGCAGCGCTCGACAAGTACAGCTTCACCCGTGACGCCTACCTGCAGCTGCGCCAAAATGCCACCCAGGCGGGCGAGGAAGAGGACGAGACGCAGTGGATGAATGAGTCGGCAGCCGACCCCCAGCCCCAGGGCCGCGTCAAATAAGCCGCCGTTATAAAGGCTTACAAGAAATAGGGTGGTGCATGCAACTGCGTGTCTGCCTCAGAATCAAAAATGGTCCGAGTCTGAATGGCAGACACCGGCTGAAAGGAACGCATATGATGAATCGTCGAGCATGGGTGCAGTACTCCGCCGCATGGGCTGCAGTGGCTTGCATGGCATCGGCCCCGCTGGCGGCCAGCGCAGCAGACATGGCGCCCGACGCGATGATCAAGCAGCTCTCGGACGAAGTGCTGAGCACCTTGAAGACCGACCAGTCCATCCGGGGTGGTGATGTCTCCAAGATCACCTCGTATGTCGACAGCGTGGTCATGCCCAATGTGGATTTCCGCCGCATGATGGCCTCGGCCGTAGGCCCCAAGTGGCGTACCGCGACGGCCTCCCAGCAGCAGCAATTGCAAGATGAGTTCAAGAAGCTGATGGTCAACACCTACGCCGGTGCGCTGCACCAGGTGAGCGACCAGACCATCAGCGTCAAGCCGGTGCGCATGCAGCCCGCTGACAAGGAAGTCGTGGTGCGATCCGAGATCCTGGGCCGGGGTGACCCGATCCAGCTGGACTACCGCCTGGTCAAGACCCCCGGCCAGGGCATGGGCTGGAAGATCTACAACCTGAACGTGATGGGCATCTGGATGGTGGAGACCTACCGCAACCAGTTCCAGGAAGAGCTGAACAAGCCCGGTGGCAGCCCACAGACCTTGATCGACTCCATCGCTGCCCGCAACAAGGCCAACGCAGGCAAGTAAACCATGGCCGCGCTCAGCCTGCCTTCGACCCTGACCCATGATGAGGCCCAGGCCTGCCTGCAGCACTTGCAGGCGGGCATTGCGCAGCTGCCTGCGGGCGCTGCGGTGCAGATCGATGCCAGCGCCTTGGCGGTGTTTGACTCATCGGCGCTGGCCGTGATGCTGGGCAGCCGGCGCGCGGCACTGGGGGCTGGCCGGCCCTTTGAGATGCGCGGCGTGTCAGCGCCGGTGCTGTCGCTGGCCCGCCTCTATGGTGTCGATGGCCTGCTGACCACCGCCGGCTGAGCGCTGAATCCCCAGGACAGCGCCATCTGGCCGCTGCGCCTACAATGGCCGACTCATGTCCGCCATCGCATTCCAATCCGTCTCCAAGGTCTACCAGACCGCCAAGGGGCCCTTCCAGGCATTGAACAACGTCAGCCTCGATATCGAGGAAGGGGAGTTCTTTGGCCTGCTCGGGCCCAACGGCGCGGGCAAGACCACCATGATCAGCATTCTGGCCGGCCTGGCCCGCGCCAGCAGCGGCTCCGTCAAGGTGCTGGGCAGCGATGTGCGCGAGGACTATGCCAATGCGCGCCGCAAGCTCGGTATCGTGCCGCAGGAGCTGGTTTTTGACCCGTTTTTCAATGTGCGCGAATCGCTGCGCATCCAATCGGGCTATTTCGGTGTGAAGAACAACGATGCCTGGATCGATGAGCTGCTCGAGAGCCTGGGCCTGGCCGACAAGGCCACGGCCAATATGCGCCAGTTGAGCGGCGGCATGAAGCGCCGCGTGCTCGTCGCCCAGGCGCTGGTGCACAAGCCGCCGATCATCGTGCTCGATGAGCCCACAGCCGGCGTCGATGTGGAACTGCGCCAGACCTTGTGGCAGTTCGTCAGCAAGCTCAACAAGCAGGGCCATACGGTGCTGCTCACCACCCACTACCTGGAAGAGGCCGAGGCGCTGTGCAACCGCATTGCGATGCTGCGCTCAGGCCATGTGGTGGCGCTGTCGACCATGGCCGAGCTGCTGCAGGGCAGCTCCTCGAACGTGCTGCAGTTCAAGACCGATGGCCTGCTGCCAGCCGATCTGGCCGCCCAGGCGCGCATCACCGGCCGCATTGTGCAGCTGCCCGCCAGCAGCGCAGCGGATGTGGAGCGCATCCTTGCCCAGCTGCGCACGGCAGGCGTGGTGGTCGAAGACCTGGAGATCCGCCGCGCGGATCTGGAGGATGTGTTCTTGCAAGTGATGGCGCGCGATGCCGTGGTGGACCATGCCACCACGCAACTGGGTGCGGGAGTGGCACGATGAGCGGCTGGCAAACCCTGTTTTACAAAGAGGTGCTGCGTTTTTGGAAGGTGAGCTTCCAGACCGTGGCCGCGCCGGTGCTGACCGCCGTGCTCTACCTGCTGATCTTTGGCCATGTGCTGCAAGGCCGCGTGACCGTGTTCAGCGATGTCAGCTACACCGCCTTTCTGGTGCCGGGACTGGTGATGATGAGCCTGCTGCAAAACGCCTTTGCCAATAGCTCGTCGAGTCTGGTGCAAAGCAAGATTATGGGCAGCCTGGTGTTTGTTCTGCTGACGCCGCTGTCGCACTGGGGCTGGTTCTTTGCCTTTGTCGGCGCCTCCATCGTGCGGGGTCTAGCCGTCGGCCTGGGTGTCTATGTGATCACCTTGTTCTTCGCGCCGCCGCATTTTGCATCGCTGCCCTGGGTGCTGATGTTTGCCGTGCTGGGTGCAGGCCTGATGGGCACCCTGGGCCTGCTGGCGGGCCTGTGGGCAGACAAGTTTGACCAGATGGCGGCGTTCCAGAACTTTGTGATCGTGCCGATGACCTTTCTGTCGGGCGTGTTCTATTCGATCCAGTCGCTGCCCCCGTTCTGGCAAAAGGTCAGCCACCTGAACCCGTTCTTCTACATGATTGATGGTTTTCGCTACGGCTTTTTTGGCCAGAGCGACACCTCGCCCTGGCTGAGCCTGGGCATTGTGGCCGTTGCCTGGCTGCTGGTGAGTGCATTGGCGGTGCAGCTGCTGCGCACCGGCTACAAGATCCGTAACTGATGAACCCTGCTGCAGCCCGCGCGGCTGCAGTTGCCTGGCCAGCAGCCCACCCCACGGAGCGGCTGGCAGGCATTTCGAACCGACTAAGTGAGAGCGTGCAATGACTGCTGAGGACCTCAAAGACATCATCACCGCCGGCCTGGCCTGCGAACATATTGCGCTGGAGGGCGATGGCCGCCACTGGTTTGCCACCATCGTGTCGCCCGCCTTTGAAGGCAAGCGTTTGATCCAGCGCCATCAGCTGGTCTACGCGACCCTGGGCCAGAAGATGCATACCGATGAGGTGCATGCGCTGTCGATGAAGACGCACACCCCTGCCGAGTGGGCTGCCCAGCAGGCCTGATTTTTCTTGTTTCAACCCAGGCTGGCCCAGCCCCATCCGGCATGGATGCGCAGGCTGCCGCTGGCGAAAGTGCCCCATGGACAACACCACCATGATCACCTTGGCCCTCTCCAAAGGCCGCATTTTTGACGAAACCCTGCCGCTGCTGGCCGCCGCAGGCATCGAGGTGCTCGAAGACCCCGAAAAGTCGCGCAAGCTGATTTTTGCCACCACCCAGCCCGATGTGCAGGTGGTGCTGGTGCGCGCCTCCGATGTGCCCACCTATGTGCAGTACGGCGGCGCGGACCTGGGCGTGACCGGCAAGGACACCTTGCTCGAGCACGGCGGCGAGGGCCTGTTCCAGCCGCTCGATCTGCAGATCGCCAAGTGCCGTGTGAGCGTGGCGGTGCGCAATGATTTTGACTACGCCCAGGCCGTCAAGCGCGGCGCGCGTCTGCGCGTGGCCACCAAGTACCCGCAGATTGCGCGCGAGTTCTTTGCGCGCAAGGGCGTGCACGTGGACCTGATCAAGCTCTACGGCAGCATGGAGCTGGCGCCGCTGACGGGTCTGGCCGATGCCATCGTCGACCTGGTGAGCACCGGCAATACCCTGCGCGCCAACCACCTGCAGGAAGTCGAGCACATTATCGACATCAGCTCGCACCTGGTGGTGAACCAGGCGGCGCTCAAGCTCAAGCAAAAGCGCCTGCGCCATATCATTGATGTGTTTGCTGCGGGTGTTGCCCAAACTGCCCCGGTTTAAGCATCCGCTCTCAGGCTGGCACTTGCCTGTTTGAAAAGTGTCTGAGTCAGAAGGTATTCACTATGGAATTCGTTGCCGCTCCCGCCCGTCTGTCAACCACCGATGCCCAGTTCGAGCATGACTTCGCTCAGCGCCTGCATTGGTCGGCGGACACGGATGCTGCCATCGAGCAGCGGGTGGCCGATATCCTGGCGGACGTGCAAAAGCGCGGCGATGCCGCTGTGCTGGACTACACCGCGCGCTTTGATGGCCTGCAGGTCAGCAGCATGGCTGCGCTGGAGTTGAGCAAGCAAGAGCTCAAGGCCGCCTTTGAGGGCCTGCCCACTGAGCAGCGCGAGGCGCTTGAATCGGCAGCACGCCGCGTGCGCAGCTACCACGAGGCCCAGAAAAAGGCCAATGGCGAGAGCTGGAGCTACCGCGACGAAGACGGCACCTTGCTGGGCCAGAAAGTCACGCCGCTCGACCGCGTGGGCATCTATGTGCCAGGCGGCAAGGCCGCCTACCCCAGCAGCGTGCTGATGAATGCCATCCCGGCCCATGTAGCGGGTGTGGAGGACATCATCATGGTGGTGCCAACGCCCCAGGGTGTGAAGAACCCGCTGGTGCTGGCTGCGGCCTATGTGGCGGGCGTGCACCGCGCCTTCACCATTGGCGGTGCGCAGGCCGTGGCGGCGCTGGCCTACGGCACGGCCACCATCCCCAAGGTGGACAAGATCACCGGCCCGGGCAATGCCTATGTGGCCAGCGCCAAAAAGCGCGTGTTCGGCCTGGTGGGCATCGACATGATTGCCGGCCCCAGCGAAATTCTGGTGCTGGCCGATGGCTCGACGCCGCCCGACTGGGTGGCGATGGATCTTTTCTCGCAGGCCGAGCACGATGAACTGGCGCAGTCGATTCTGCTGTGCCCCGATGCCGCCTACCTGGATGCTGTGCAGCGCGAAATCGACCGCCTGCTGCCCGAGATGCCGCGCAAGGCCATCATCGCCAAGAGCCTGTCCGACCGGGGCGCACTGATCCTCACGCGTGACATGGAAGAGGCCTGCGCGCTGAGCAACCGCATTGCGCCCGAGCACCTGGAAGTCTCCAGCCGCGATCCGCACCGCTGGGAGCCCCTGCTCAAGCATGCGGGCGCGATCTTTCTGGGCGCCTACACCAGCGAAAGCCTGGGCGACTACTGTGCAGGCCCCAACCATGTGCTGCCCACCAGCGGCACCGCGCGTTTCTCGTCGCCGCTGGGCGTCTATGACTTCCAAAAGCGCTCCAGCCTGATCGAGGTGAGCGAGGCGGGCGCCCAGGTGCTGGGCAAGACTGCCGCGGTGCTGGCCTATGGCGAAGGCCTGCAAGGCCACGCGCGCGCAGCCGAGATGAGGATCAAGCGCTAAGCATCGCTCGCCTGCTGCCCCGGGTCAAAACGGCTGGGGCAGAGCAAGCAGGGCGGTGATCAACGCCGCTCGCAGGCCGCCGGCACATAGGCGCGCCATTGCACCACCAGGTCCGCACGGCTCTGGCCCCGGGGCCAGGGAATGACCCATTCGCCCTCATGCAGGCGCATGCCTTGCAGTCCATCGAGCACCGGGTAGGGCCCAGTGGGGGCATCCCGATCCGCATCCTCTTTCAACTGCCAGATCCGCAGCGCGCCATGCTGCTGCAGGCGATGGGCCGTGGCCCAGGGCGAATGGCGCGGGTCGCCCGGGATCAGCACCGAGGGCTGGCTTTTGGCGCCGATGGCGACGAGGCCACCGGTCCAGGCATCGCTGGCCACGGTATCGAGTGGGCAGCTCGACAGCGAATCCCAAGTGGCCTCGGCCTGCTGCGCCAGCGCGGCAGCGGGCCAATCGCTGCGCACCGGGCTCTTGCGGAAGTCCGAGATCTTCCAAAGATATACACCACAGAGCACGGAAATCACCGTGAGCCACACCATGGTGCCGCGCAACAGGTAGGGGCGCATGGGCGCGAGCCAGGCGCTGGGGATCAGCGCCGCAGCCAGCACGCCACTGAAAGGCCACATCGGCACCCCCCACATATCGCGCAGGCGCAAGCCCAGGGCCATGCCCAGCGTGGCCAGCAGCAAGCCTGGGGCCAGCGCGATGAGGCACAGGTAGGCGGGCTTGGCGCTGTGCCACTGCCAGGGGGCAGATACGGCAGGCCGCAGCTTGGACCAGCGCAGCCGCAAGTAGGCAAACAGCAGCACCAGCAGCAGCGGCAGGTGGTTGAGCAGCTGGGTCAGCAAAAAGCCCAGCGCGCCTGCGCGCGGCGATTCGCCGGAGCTGTTGGAGCGATCCTTGGCATAGGAGAAAGGCAGCCAGTCGTTGCTATGCAGCCAAAGCAGGTGCGGCGCAAACACCAGCGCCATCACCAGCAAGGCCAGCCAGGGGCCTGGACGGCGCAGCAGGCTGCGTGCCGGGCTCAGCACGGTAAATAGACCCAGGCAGAGCAGCAGCAAGCCGATGGAGTATTTGCTCAGCAGCCCCAGGCCGGCCATCAGGCCCAGCAGCAGCCATTGCCAGCGCTTGTCGTCCTGCCAGGCGGCCAGGTAGAAGTAGCAGATGCCCGCCCAAAACGGCATCTGCGCAATGTTGTGGTTGAACTCCAGCGCGGGCCGGGTGTAGAAGACCACGCCCATCGTCAGCACCGTGCCGATAAAGGCGCGCTCGCGCCCGACCAGGCGGCAGGCCGTCAGCCAGACCAGCCCCAAGGTCAGCGCCACGCACAGCTGGCTCAGCGCAAACGGGCCCCAGCGGCCCAGCGCCAAGAAGGACGCATGCAGCGCAATGGGGGGGAGCGGCGGGTGCTTGTAGTAGCCCCATTGCCATTCACGGCCCCAGCCCAGGCTCTCGACCACATCCAGCGGAAAGCTGGGGGCGAGCAGCGGCGGCACGAGCGTCCAGGCCAGTGCGTACAGGCAGGCAAAGGCGAGCATGAGGCGCAGCGCTTTCTGGTGGTCGTGCGGCTGGGGGTGGGGGATGGAGGCAGGAGACATGCAGTGGGCAAAGGGGGCTTGGCAGCGCTGGGGCACGGGCTGGGTAAAGCCCGCTAGTGTAGCTGCAGGCTATCGGCTCCATCTACCGTTGCGGGGCCCCCGTCGTGGGTTGGGGTTGCTGGCAATGTCAGTCGCTGCGGGCGGGTGCCAGCAGATCGGCCAGGCTGCTGAGTGCGGGCGCGCAGGCCTGGGCCAGCTTCAGGTCCAGCAGTGCGTCATCGCGCATCTGGCCCAGGTTGATGGCCGCGACCGGCAGGCCCGCTTGCTTGGCGGCATGCACAAAGCGCAGGCCTGAATAGACCATCAAGGAGCTGCCCACCACCAGCAGCGCGCCGCTGGCGGCCAGGTGGTTCATGGCTTCCTGGCGGCGTGCGGCAGGTACGTTTTCTCCATAGAAGACGACATCGGGCTTGAGGATGCCGCCGCAGGTGGAGCAGGCCGGTACCTGAAAAGCGGCAAAGTCCACACCGCCCAGATCGGCATCGCCATCGGGTGCAGCGCTGGCGCTCAGGTGCTGCCAATCGGGGTTAGCCGTTATCAGCTCGTGCTGAAAGTCGGCGCGCGCCATGCGCTGACCGCAGCCCATGCAGACCACCTGGTCGAGCCGGCCATGCAGATCCACCACCCGCGCGCTGCCCGCGCGCTGGTGCAGGCCGTCGACGTTCTGGGTGATCAGGCCTTGGATATAGCCGGCCTGCTCCAACCGGGCCAGCGCCTGGTGCGCGGCATTGGGCTGGGCCTGCGAGAACACCGGCCAGCCCACCAGACTGCGCGCCCAGTAGCGCTGGCGCGTGAGCGTCTCGTCCATGAAGTCCTGAAAGCGCACTGGGGCAGGGCGCTTCCAGGCGCCTTGCGCATCGCGGTAGTCGGGGATGCCGCTGCCGGTGCTCACGCCCGCGCCGGTCAGCACGGTCCAGGGACGGTGGTGCTGCAGCAAGTGGGTCAGGGCTGGCAGATCCGTGGAGGCGGCTGCTTGCGGGAGGAGGTCGGTGAGAAGTGGCATGGATGAGGGCTCGGTCGGCTGCCCTGATGATAGTGGCCGCAACGTCCGATGGCAGCAGTCTGGTTTATCAACACGAAATTCGTGTTGCACGAATTTCGTGTAAAATCGGCCGCATGAAAAATCTCACCATCACTGTGGAAGACAGCGTGCTGGAATGGGCGCGGGTCGAGGCCGCACGGCGCGGCACCAGCGTCTCACGCATGGTCGGAGATTTTATGGCCGAGCTCCAGCAGCGCGAGGACGCCTACGAGCGCGCCTACCTGGCCTGGCGCACCGATGAGCGCAGCTGGCAAGGCGGTGCAACGCCTCCGGGTGGCGCCGCTGCGGCACGCAAAATCGGTGGCCGCCGCAAGACCGGGCAGGAGGGGGCATGAGCACTGTGTTTGTCGATACCTCGGTGCTGGTCGCCGCAGAAAACGTCTCGGACGCTGCGCTCTACCAGGCCACCCTGGACTGGCTCGATCATCTGTGGAGCAGCCGCACCGGCCGCACCGGCAACCAGGCGCTCAGTGAGTTCTACGACCAGGTCACCACGGCGGCCGCCCCCATGCCCCAAGGCGATGCGCGCGCCGCCATCCGCCGCTACCAGAGCTGGACGCCCTGGAAAACCGATGCCGCCACCTTGGAGACCGCCTGGGCCGTGCAGGCGCGCCATGCCTTGGATTTTGGCGATTGCCTGGCGGTGGCCTGTGCCCAGCACAGTGGCTGCCAGCAAATGCTCAGCCTCTACCTGCCCCATGGCGCCGAATTTGGTGGCGTGACCATCGTGCATCCGTTGCGCCAAGCCGCACCGGTCCAGGCCAAAGCCTGAAATTCCTGATGTGAAAGAGTGATGTGATGACGTCCCAAGACAAGTCCCAACAGGCCCTGCAACGCATCCGCGCCGATGTGCGCGCCATGCAGGCCTACCATGTGCAAGATTCCAAGGGTCTGCTGAAGATGGACACCATGGAGAACCCCTACCGCCTGCCGGACGCGCTGCAGCAAAAGCTGGGCGAGCGGCTGGGCGCGCTGGAGATCAACCGCTACCCGGGCGAGCGCCTGGAGACCCTCAAGAAAATGCTGGCCGACTATGTGGGCGCGCCCACCGGCACGGCCGTGCTGCTGGGCAATGGCTCGGACGAGATCATCACCTTGCTGGCGCTGGCTACCGCCCAGCCCCATGCCGAAGGCCGCGCCAAGATGCTCGCGCCCATGCCGGGTTTTGTCATGTACCCGATGTCGGCCCAGCTGCAGGGCCTCGACTTTGTCGGCGTCAACCTGACCGCAGACTTTGATCTGGATGTGCCCGCGATGCAGGCCGCCATTGCCGCGCACAAGCCCGCCATCACCTACATCGCCTACCCCAACAACCCGACCGCCACCTTGTGGGACCAGGACAAGGTGCAGGCCGTCATCGATGCCGTCGCTGACGTGGGGGGCCTGGTGGTGATGGATGAGGCCTACCAGCCCTTTGCCAGCCGCAGCTGGATCGACCAGATGCGTGCCGATCCCGCGCGCAATGGCCATGTGCTGCTGATGCGCACCCTGTCCAAGTTCGGTCTGGCTGGCGCGCGCCTGGGTTACCTGGTGGGGCCGGCAGTCATCGTCAACGAGATCGACAAGGTCCGCCCCCCGTACAACATCAGCGTGCTCAACTGCGAGACGGCGATTTTTGCGCTGGAACATGAGGCGCTGTATGCCGAGCAGGCCAGCGCCATCCGGGCAGAACGCCAGCCGCTGATTGATGCGTTGCAGGCGCTGGGCGGCGTGCGCAAGGTCTGGCCGTCGGAGGCCAATATGGTGCTGATGCGCGTGGACGATGCGGGCAAGACCCAGGCGGCGATGAAGGCGCGTGGCGTGCTCGTCAAGAATGTATCGGCCATGCACCCGCTGCTGGCCCAGTGCCTGCGGCTGACCGTGGGCACCCGCGAAGAAAATGCCCGCATGCTGGCGGCGCTCAAGGAGTCTGTATGAATAATCTGGTGCCCACCCCATCGACCGCCACGCCGCTGCACCGCACGGCCGAAGTGGCCCGCAATACTGCCGAGACCCGCATCCAGGTGCGTGTGAACCTGGACGGCACGGGCCTGGCCCGGCTGAACTCGGGCATCGGTTTTCTGGACCACATGCTCGACCAGATTGCGCGCCATGGCCTGATCGACCTGGACATTGAATGCGCGGGCGACCTGCACATCGACGGCCACCACACGGTCGAGGACATCGGCATCACCTTGGGCCAGGCCTTTGCGAAGGCCATTGGTGACAAGAAGGGCATCCGCCGCTATGGCCATGCCTATGTGCCGCTCGATGAGGCGCTCAGCCGCGTGGTGATTGATTTCTCCGGCCGCCCGGGTCTGCACATGGATGTGAAGTTCACCGCTGGCAGCATTGGCCGGCTTGATACGCAGCTGGTGTACGAGTTCTTCCAGGGCTTTGTGAACCATGCCGGTGTGACCTTGCACATCGACAACCTCAAGGGCTTCAATGCCCACCACCAGTGCGAGACTATCTTCAAAGCCTTTGCGCGCGCATTGCGTTTTGCGCTGGAGCATGATCCGCGCATGGCCGGCGTGATTCCGTCGACCAAGGGATCGCTGTAAGCCCGCCGTTGGCGACTGGCGCTACACTCACTTCTTGCAAGCTATGACAACTTCATCCAATACCGTTGCCGTGGTGGACTACGGCATGGGCAATCTGCGCTCGGTATCGCAGGCCGTGCAGGCGGCAGCGTCCGGCTCGTCCGTGGCCGTGGTGGTGACGGCCGACCCCGACGTGGTGCGCGCCGCCACCCGCATTGTGCTGCCGGGCCAGGGCGCGATGCGCGACTGCATGGCCGAGCTCAAGGCCTCGGGCCTGCAGGACAGCGTGCTGGAAGCGGCACGCAACAAGCCGATGTTCGGCGTGTGCGTGGGCATGCAGATGCTGCTGGACCACAGCGAAGAGGGCGACACCCCGGGCCTGGGCCTGATAGCCGGTCAGGTGCGCAAGTTCCAGCTGGCGGGCCGCACCCAGGCCGATGGCAGCCGCTTCAAGGTGCCGCAGATGGGCTGGAACCAGGTGCAGCAGCAAGCCCATGGCGGCCAGCCCCACCCGGTCTGGCAAGGCGTGCCCGACCAGTCCTATTTCTATTTTGTCCACAGCTTTTATGCGGCGCCTGCCAGTGATGCCCAGTGCCACGGCTGGGCCGAGTATGGCGAACGCTTTGCTTGTGCCATTGGCCGGGACAACATCTTCGCCACCCAGTTTCATCCAGAAAAAAGTGCGGACCAGGGCCTGGCGCTCTACCGCAACTTCTTGCACTGGAACCCTTAAATTCTCACCGTCAGCCCACTACCATGCTGCTCATTCCTGCGATTGACCTCAAGGACGGTCACTGCGTGCGCCTCAAGCAAGGCGATATGGACCAATCCACCACCTTTGGCGAAGACCCGGTTGCGGTCGCCCGCCGCTGGTTCGATGCGGGCGCGCGCCGCCTGCATCTGGTGGATCTCAACGGCGCCTTCGCCGGCCAGCCCAAGAACCTGCCAGTCATCAAGGCCATCCTCAAGGAGTTTGGCGACGAGCTGCCGGTGCAGCTGGGCGGCGGTATCCGCGACCTGGACACCATCGAGAAATACATCGATGCCGGTATGCAGTACGTGATCATCGGCACCGCTGCGGTCAAGGACCCTGGCTTTTTGCAGAACGCCTGCACGGCCTTTGCCGGCCACATCATCGTCGGCCTCGATGCCAAGGACGGGATGGTCGCCACCGATGGCTGGAGCAAGATCACCCAGCACTCGGTCATCGAGACGGCCAAGCGCTTTGAGGACTGGGGTGTGGAATCGATCATCTACACCGACATTGGCCGTGACGGCATGCTCAGTGGCATCAACATGGACGCCACCATCAAGCTGGCCCAGGCGATCAAGATTCCGGTGATTGCCTCCGGTGGTCTGTCGGGCATGGCCGATATCGAGGCGCTGTGCATGGCCGAGCCCGAAGGCGTCGAAGGAGTCATCTGCGGCCGCGCCATCTACACCGGTGATCTGGACTTTGCAGCGGCCCAGGAGCGCGCGGACCAATTGAGCGACAGCCTCTGACAGGTGCAGAAACGCTCTGCAACACGGCAGCGCAGCCAGGCCACCGGAGTGGTGGCCTTTTTTATATTTGTGTTAATTGAAACAGTTTGTGTGCTGGATTGGCCGCTGTCGCGCGCCAGGGTTGTGGGACCTTGCCTACACCGCGTTTTAAGTCGCTGTGGTGAATACAAATTTGAGGAATGTCAACAAATGCTAGTTGTTACCTGGAGCTGCTTCTGATCACCAACAAAGGTTTTCCATAACTGTGGCTTATTGGACAATGTACGCTTGGTCAGGATGCCAGAATCCATAGAAGTCTTGGATAGCGCATTCTGCAAGACCTCTTTGAAAGCCCCCTGTGATACTCGTGACTGGCGGAGCCGGCTATGTTGGCTCTCATATCTGCATTGCCTTGGCTGAAGCCGGCATGCCGTTCCTGATTCTGGATAACTTCAGCAATGCAAGGCGTTCGGTCATCACCCGGCTGGGCAAGATCCTGGGCTTTGCGCCGCCCTGCATCGATGCCGATGTGCGCGACGTGGCGGTGCTGGAGCAGTTGTTCGATGAACAGCATTTCGATGCGGTCATCCACAGCGCCTTTCTCACCGCTTCTGCGGACGCCGCGCGCGAGCCACTGCGCTACTACGACAACAATGTCTCGGGCACCATTGGCCTGCTGCGCGCCATGCAGACCGCCGGCTTGCGCAACCTGGTGGTGTCGTCCTCGTCGGTGGTCTATGGTGATCCGGCGCCGCACCCCGTTCGTGAAGACGCACCGTTGTCTGCCAGCACGCCTTATGGCCAGACGGCCCTGATGGTCGAGCAGGTGCTCAGCAGCTTGGATGAAGCCTCGCCCAAGCGCTGGCGCATGGCTTTGCTGCGCAGCTTCAATGCCGTGGGCTGCCACGAGAGCGGTCTGATTGCCGAGGACCCGCCGCGCATGTCTTCCCATGTGGCGCCGTATCTGGCCCAGGTGGCTGCCGGCAAGCGCGATGGTTTGCGCATCTATGGCGGCGACTACCCGACGCCCGATGGCACCCCGGTGCGCGACTACCTGCATGTGATGGACCTGGCCCATGCCTATGTCGCTACCTTGCAGTATCTGCGCGGCCACGCGGGCCTGGCCCGCTTCAATATTGGCTCGGGCCAGCCTACCTCGGTGCTGGGTCTGGTGCGCGCTTTCGAGCATGCCAATGGCCGTGCCGTGCCTTTTCGCATCGGTGCACGCCGCGCAGGCGATGCAGCGCACTGCTGGGCGGATATCTCGCAAGCACGCACGCAGCTGGGCTGGCAGCCCAAGCTGGGTCTGGACCGCATGATGGAAGATGTCTGGCGCTGGCAGATTGGCACCGGCCGCAGCGTCCATTGACGGATCCTGATCCAACGCTTGGCGGCCCAAGCGCGCCAGGCGTTTTTCTGGCCCGCAGCCTGCGCGCCAGGGCTGGGCGTGTTATCGTTTTGCCCGTCTGGCGTTATTGCCACCGCTCCCATCTGCCACGAGATCTTCCATGCTTGCCAAACGCATCATTCCTTGCCTCGACGTGACCGGTGGCCGCGTCGTCAAAGGTGTCAATTTTGTCGAACTGCGCGATGCCGGCGACCCGGTGGAGATTGCGGCGCGCTACAACACCCAGGGCGCCGATGAGCTGACCTTTCTGGACATCACCGCCACCAGCGATGGGCGCGATCTGATCTTGCCGATCATCGAAGCTGTTGCCAGCCAGGTCTTCATTCCACTGACCGTGGGCGGCGGCGTGCGCACCGTGGCCGATGTGCGGCGTCTGCTCAATGCCGGTGCCGACAAGACCAGCTTCAACTCTGCGGCCATTGCCGACCCTGCCGTCATCAACGCCGCCAGTGATCGCTACGGCTCGCAGTGCATTGTGGTTGCCATCGACGCCAAGCGCCGCCAAGGCCAGGATGTCATCGAGCGCGGCGAGGGCTGGGATGTCTACAGCCACGGCGGGCGCAAGAACACGGGGCTGGACGCTGTCCGCTGGGCCAGTGACATGGCCGCGCGCGGCGCCGGAGAGATCTTGCTCACCAGCATGGACCGCGATGGCACCAAGTCCGGTTTTGACTTGGCACTGACCCGTGCCGTGGCCGATGCCGTGGGCGTGCCCGTCATTGCTTCGGGCGGCGTGGGCAACCTCGACCACCTGGCCGATGGCGTGCAGCAGGGCGGCGCCGATGCGGTGCTGGCAGCCAGCATCTTCCACTACGGCGAGTTCACGGTGCAGCAGGCCAAAGAGCGCATGCGCGAGCGCGGCATCCCCGTGCGCCTGTAAGCACCGCTTTCACTCTGGGATTGACCCCAGCAACGGCGCCTT